>JBEGKW010000036.1:0-9822 GCA_041183865.1 Actinomycetota bacterium
CGCTTGTCGGCAGCCTTAGCCTGCTTGTCGGCGCGCTTCTCTTTTAGAGTCTTAGCCGGAGCCTTCTTGGTGTTCTTCTGTGACTGCTGTTCTTTTTGGGCCATGATTTCCTCTACCAGAACCTATTTGGCCCTTACTTGAACTCTAGCCGCACTAAACCCGTTCAACCTCAACCAGGATGGCGTTTTCTGGCGCAAGAATCGGCGGACGAACGCCGACCAGGGCGAGCGCGGCACCGGTAAGCACCACTCCGTCGAGCCACTTCGGTGATTGACGGCCGATGTAGTGAGCAGGGCCAGCTGGCTCCACCAGCTTCACGCGATAGGTGGCAGCTGCATCCAAGCCCTCGAATCGAAGCGCATTCGGGGTGGCCGAAGGCATTCCGCGAAGTGCCACAAGAGCAAAAATCGCACGAGATTTATCCTGAGCAACCACACCGTGCACGAATGAGCTGTCATCCGGCTGCTCGATTCGAACCATGCGACCTGAGTGAATCAACGCGCGGTTGACCTTGTAGTAACTTGCCCAAGACTTTAGTGCGGCGCGCTCTTCATCCGTGGTTTGGGTTAGATCCCACTCGAGACCGGCGTGGCCGAAAAGGGCTGAAATCGCACGGAACTGCAAAGAGTGCGTGCGGTGAGTGGTGTGCGACTCGGTTGGGCCGATGTGCGAGCCCAGCATTTCTGGCGGAATCACAAACTGGGTGTAGCGCTGAATGTACTGACGCTCTAACGCATCGTTGCAGTCCGAAGTCCAGAAGCGATCGGCATGATCGACCATGCCAAGGTCAATGCGACCACCTCCCGAAGAACAAGATTCGATTTCGAGGCCAGGATGACGTCTCTTCAACTCGTCAAACAGCTCATAGATTGCCTTGGTCTGGTTGCGAACCGCAGCCTGCCCGAAGTGAGCAGCATCGGTAAGCGTGCGGTTGTGATCCCACTTGATGTAGGCGATGTCGTATTCAGAGAGAACCGCGTCGACCTGACCTAACACGTGCTCAAAGGCGCCCGGATGGGTAAGGTCGAGCACCTGCTGAAAGCGCCCCTCTGGCGGGGTGCGGTCACCAACGTGCAAAATCCATTCTGGGTGGGCGCGGTAAAGATCTGAGTCTGGGTTGACCATTTCACCCTCGAACCAGAGACCGAATTCCATGCCGCGAGACTTGACGACATCGATCAGTGGCTTCAGGCCGTTTGGCCAGACATCCTTGGAGACTACCCAGTCGCCGAGGCCACGCAAGTCATTGCGGCGAGCGCCGAACCAGCCATCATCGAGCACAAAGCGTTCAACACCAATGCTCTGGGCCACGTCGGCGAGCTGGGTAAGTTTCTCGAGGTTGTGATCGAAATAGACCGCCTCCCAGACATTCAGGGTTAGCGGGCGTGGGCGAACAACACTTGGGTGGTTTGGGCGTGCGCGAAGCCAGCGATAGTGGCGATCGGTAATGCCGTCGATGCCTTCGTTTGAATAGGCGCTAACCACGGTTGGTGCGACATAGGTTTCACCAGCGGCCAGGATGACTTCACCCGGCAACAATAGCTCGCCGGCGCCGATTGCTGCACGGCCGGTGTTCATCTTTTCGACAACGTGGCGGGTGTTTCCGCTCCACTGGAGACCCATCGACCAAACTTCGCCACGCTGATAGCTGGCGTCCTTGGTCATCGCCAGCTGAACGATTGTGTAATCGTGACCCGAGCGTCCCTCGCGAATCTCGCGAGACCAGGTTCCTACCTGAATCTCACGGCGCTGAGGCTGACGCTCCTTGACCCATCGACCGGTGAAGTCCATGGTCTCGGTGGCATAGTCGGCAAGCGGCAGCCAGGTGGTCAGTTCGTTAAGCGAGAAGTCTTTACCGGCGACGTTCTTGACCGATTGAGTGATCGAGAGAATGCCTGTAGGCGAAATGGTGAAGGTAGCCGAGATTTCGAGTTGAGCGGCACGATCGACTGAGGTGATGGCAAGCGAAGTTGCGTCCGAAATGACATTGTCGATCTCAAACAGTTGAGACCAGTCCTGGCCGTTGCGGTGACCCTGTAAGGCTGGGCGACCATGGAATCCTCGTGCATCCTCACGCCAGAGCCCCGGGTTGATGTGATCGTCTAGGTCGGCGTGTGGAACAGCCTCCTGGGCCGCTAGGTTCAACTGTTCAAAGTCGAGGGCGTTGCCCAGGTCTGCACCCCAGTGGAGCACAACCGGAGTGCCGCTCGTTAGTGACACGATTAGCTGAACGCCATCGGCTTTTAGCTCAACAAATGCTGGCACCTTCGACATGAGGCGATTCCTATCCCCGATCAACATGACCGACCCTTTGATGTTATCGAACGGAAAAAGGCAAAATGCACATTTTTTTACATTAGTTATCAATACTTAACGAAAATTCCGTGATTTCCGACCCAAACCTGTCTAGGCTTTGATGCAAAGACCAACCAGACGGGAGTGAACCGAATGTTAGCCGCACAACGCCAAAGCCTGATTTTGCAAGAAATCACGCAGCGAAGTGGTGCGCGCATATCGGAACTTGCCGAGATTCTTCAGGTGTCTGAAATGACAGTGCGTCGAGACATTGAACATCTCGCCGAACATGGGTTGCTTGAGAAGGTGCACGGCGGGGCTACCGCAGTTGCGCCCAAGATCACGGCCGTTGAACCGCCTTTTCAGTCGAAGTCACTTCGCGAACAATTGGCCAAGGATGCGATTGCAGCCCGAGCCGCGCTTGAGATAACTCCGGGTAGCTCGATTGCCCTCATGGGAGGAAGTACGGTCTTTGCCGTGGCGAAACTCGCGGTGACCATCCCAGGATTGACGATTGTCACCAACTCGCTTCCGGTCTCTGATCTCTTTAGTCGCGAGGGGCAGCTAAATCAGACCGTGGTGCTCACCGGCGGACTGCGAACCCCGACCGATTCGTTTGTTGGTGAAATCACCGTTCAGGCCTTCAGCTCACTAAACCTCGATCTGCTGTTCATGGGCACCCACGGCATGGACGTCACTGGTGGCTTCAGCACGCCAAACCTGCACGAGGCAGACACCAACCGTGCGGTAATCGCTAAAGCGCGTCGTTTGATCATGCTCGCCGACCACACCAAGTGGGGCGAAGTTGGCTTCAGCACCTTTGCGAAAATCGAGGACGCCGACCTGCTGGTCACAGATTCCGGCATCACCAAAGACGCCGCCAAGATTTTGAAAAATACCGTCGGCGAATTGGCAATCGTCGAAACCTAACCCATCCCAACTTCGGCGATTATTCGCGAGATAATCAACTAGTTCAAACCAAATGCGGAGAAATAATGGCAACCACCAAGCGGTCAACTCGAATGAGCGACGGTCGCGAGCTCATCTACTTCGATGACTCGAGCTCGACTCTTCCGGCCGAACGCAAGCCAGACTTGCGTGAGGCATCGGCCCGCCCTGCGGTTGCCGAAATGCGCCTCGATTCGCTGACCGGTGACTGGATTTCGGTTGCCGCTGCGCGCCACAACCGCGCTCACCTGCCGCCTGCGCATCTTTGCCCGCTGTGCCCGAGCACCGAAGAGAACCTTTCTGAAATCCCTGATGTTTTCGATGTTGCCGTATTCGAAAACAAGAGCCCATCGTTTGGACCAGATCTAGCCGAGATTGACGACGAGAACTACGCGGTGGTCGCAGACCTGAAGCTAGGTTCGAAGCGCGCCTCGATCGGCCGCTGCGAGGTGGTTGTATTCAGCCCTGAGCATCTCGGCTCACTAGCCGATCAGACCGTGCCTCGAATTCGCACCATCATTGACGCTTGGGCTGACCGCACCGCCGAACTCTCGGCATTGCCTGGCGTTCGTCAGGTGTTCCCGTTCGAGAATCGTGGCGAGGCTATCGGAGTGACGCTGCACCACCCGCACGGGCAGATTTACTCATACCCTTACGTGACTCCGCGCACCCAAAAGCTGCTGCAGTCGATCGAGTCGTATGGCCCAAACCTTTTCGCTGACACCCTTGCATTCGAGCAAGCTGGCGAGCGAGTTCTCATCCAAGGCGAACACTTCACGGCATACGTACCATTTGCCGGTCGCTGGCCGATCGAGATTCACCTGCTGCCACACCGTCACGTGCAGAACCTCGCACAGCTTGACGACGTCGAAAAGGACGAGTTGGCGTCGATCTACTCGAAGCTTTTGAAGGCCCTTGACACCGTATACGACACCCCGACGCCATATATTTCAGCTTGGCATCAGGCGCCGCTAGTGGCTGGTGGCGAGAACGTACGTCTCCAGCTTCAGATCACCTCACCGCGTCGCGCAGCCGACAAGCTCAAATATTTGGCAGGCAGCGAATCGGCGATGGGTGCCTTTATCGCCGACTTCCCGCCAGAGACCACCGCAGCAATGTTGCGCGGGGCAATCAAGTGACCGACACCCTGATCGCCTCGGTAAAGGCCGGCTTCGAGGCCAAGTATGGCTATGCAGCAGCCGGAGTTTGGTCGGCGCCAGGTCGCGTCAACCTGATTGGCGAGCACACCGATTACAACGAGGGCTTCGTTTTTCCGTTCGCGATCAACCGCCACACATTTGCAGCCATTTCACTGCGCAGCGATTCAACCGCGCGCGTTTCTTCGAGCTTCTCCCCTGTCATCCATGAGGTTGATGTAAACAAAATCTCCAAGGATGAAGGCCACGACTGGGCCGCCTACCCATTTGGTGCAGCTTGGGCCATCCAAGAGATGGTTCGCTCACTTGGCGGTTCGGTTCAGGCCACCGGATTTGATTGCTACATCGAGTCTGACGTTCCGGTGGGCGCAGGGCTTTCATCTTCGGCCGCAATTGAATGCTCGGTCGCCTTGGCGCTCAATGAGCTTTGGTCGGCTGGCCTCGATCGTCGTCAACTAGCTCGCGTCGGCCAAATGGGCGAGAACGAGATTGTCGGCGCTCCGACCGGAATCATGGATCAGTCTGCTTCGCTTCTTGGTGAAACCGATCACGCCGTATTTCTCGACTGCCGAAGCCTCGAAGCGCAGGCCATCGAACTGGGTTTTGCTGCCGAGGGCCTTGAACTTCTGATCATCGACACCAAGGTGGCACACCGCCTTGTCGATGGTGGTTACGCCTCGCGTCGCGCCGCATGCGAAACCGGTGCCGCCTCGATGGGCGTCGCCTCGCTGCGCGACCTCTCCGTTGCAGACCTCGACCGAGCCCATGAAGCGCTAGACGACGTCACCTACCGCCGCGTACGCCACGTGGTGACCGAAAACCAGCGAGTTCTAGACACCGTGAAGGCGCTCAAGCAAGACGGACCGCGTGCGATCGGCAAACTGATGTATGCCTCGCACGAATCAATGCGCGACGACTTTGAGATTTCGGTGGATGAGCTCGACACCGCGGTAGAGACCGCTCTTCGCCACGGCGCCATTGGCGCCAGGATGACCGGTGGCGGCTTCGGCGGCGCTGCGATTGCTCTGACCCCAATCGCCAAGATCAGCGAGGTCAGCCTCTCTGTCTTTGCCGAGTTCGAAGCACTGGGCTATGCCAAGCCTGAGATCTTCGCGGTCTCGGCAGCACAGGGTGCCAAGCGCGAGGTTTAGTCTTTCGCGGTAAGCGCCTTGCCCAACTTCAATGACCCCAGGGCAATCACGAGACCGAGGAAAATTCCAAAGGTCAAGGCAATGTGCAACGGCATGACTGCAGTCAACAAACCGATAATCGCCGGGCCGCCTAGAACACCCGCGTAGCAAAGCCCAACCACGGTAGCCATGTTTCGACCCGAGTGCGACTCTTTACCGACGACGGCTGAGATTGCAAAGATTTGCGGAACCACGGCCGAGATACCGAGACCGGCGAAGAACCAACCAAAGAGAGCGAGTTCGGCGGTTGGCGATAGCAGCGCAATGGCGATACCAAGAGCCGACAACAATGGACCGAAGCGAATAATCACGAGGCGGCCGCGGGCGGCGACCACGCGGTCGGCTACCAAACGGAACAGAGCCATCGCGCCAGAGAAGACCATTACGGCCAGTGCACCCGAAGCAGGCGTGGCGCCCAAAACTTTGACCTGGTACAAAGCGGACCAATCGACACCGGTTCCTTCTAGGAAGGCACCGGCACCGGCCATGAAGCCGAGCAATAATACGGTTGGCAGGTACTTGCGGTTTGCGCGGTCTTGGTCTTTGCGAAGCTTGCGGCTTTCATCCTTGGAGAGTTTGGCGTGTACTTCTTTGTGAGCCAACTGTGGTGGCAACAGCTTCGAACCGGCATAAATCGTGATCGCCAAGCAGATCAAACCGTAGCCCGACATCGAGACCAGCATCGGAAGCTTGATCGCGATGGCTAGGCCACCGATGATCGAACCAAGCACACCACCGAATGACCAGAACGCGTGAAACGCACTGAAAATCGGCCTGCCGTAGGCGTTTTCAACCTCGACGGCATGAGCGTTCATGGCGACGTCGAAGGCACCCATGCAAGCGCCAAGAACAAATAGGGCTGCGGCCAACCCGGTTGCATCTTGCGCAAGTCCGGGCAAAACCAAGGCCAGCCCTAGCAAAATACCGAACAGGGTGGTCGTATAGCGACTGCCCATGCGGTCAATGATTCGGCCGACGAACTGCATGGTGGCTACTGCACCCAAACCGACAAAGACCAGAAGCCCACCAAGCTGTGAGTGAGAAAGCTGCAGGCGGTTTTCAACCTCGGGGATGTTTACAGCCCAGATGGTTACCGCAGAACCCGCGTAGAGAAAGAAGAAAAAAACCGATAGGCGGGCCTGAAAGTTTCGCTTAGCGACTTGATTCATCTTGGAACCAACCTAAATCTATCTACTTCAATACCTCGCGAACCGACAGGCAAGTTATGGCTATTCGAGAAACGAATCAGGTGATCGCCAAACTCAAAGTGTTTGGTACCAATCAGAATCTCGACCCATTCGCCATCCGTGCTCGCAAATTCGGTGCCACGGTTGATGTACTGGTCATAGCTCTGGTTCTGATTTCCGTCGTAGAACAGGTGACGTCCGGCAACAACGCGGGCAACGTGTGGCTCAACCGAACGGTAGCGAAGCCAAACCTCATATTCACGAGGAACACCCACCTGCAGCATGGCACTGAAACCGTACTCTTGCTGAATCATGCCCGAGAGGTAGCCGGCGCCGGTGCAATCAGATTCGTGTTCGTGATCGATGTTGAGCACCGCCTCAAAATGGCGACCGCCGGCGCCGTTTGAAACAGCGGCATCGAGGTGAACTTCGACATTGACGTCGGTTGGAGTCGCGCGGCCTTTTTGTGATTCGCTCGGCACGACCTCAAGGATGCGACCAGCCGGCGAATACTGAATCTCATCGAGCATCAGGCTGCGGCATGACTGCGAGCCCGAAACCCAAGCCGAATGATAAAACGCGTACCACTTGTCTTTGAACTCAAACACCGAACCATGGATGGTTCCGCTATTGCCAGGATAAACACCGATGAAAACGCCAAGGTCTTCGTAAGGGCCGAGCGGTGTATCAGCTACGGCGTGACACATGCGCTGAGGCCAAACCTCATTATCCAAGGCAGGGTAAGTCAGGTAATAGCGCCCCTGGTACTTGTGGAGGAACGGACCTTCGTAACCGCCCACCTGGTCACTCAGATTGCGAATCGTTTCGGCCTTGATGCTCATCAAGTCTTGATTTAGCTCGCCAATCAGAATTGAACCGCGAGCACCCCACACCAGGTAAGGCTGGTCGCCATCGATGAACAGCGATGGGTCTTGCCCCCATTCGACGCCGTCGATGGTGCCGAGGTTGGTGAATGGCCCCTCTGGTCGGTCACTGATGGCGATGCCGGTCTTGAAGGTGCTGGTGGCTTTGTCGATGGCACAGAAAACTAGGTAGTACTTGCCCTGCCAGTAGTTGGCGTCGATAGCCCACATGTGACTGAGCGCCCAGTCAACCTGGTCGAGGTGCAGGATGCGCCCGTGATCGACCCAATCAACCAAGTTGTCACTGCTGAGTGCGTGGTAACAAGACATTGTGTCGTAGCTGTTGGTGTACGGCTCGTCATATGAAACGTAAACGTACACGCGTCCGTCAAAAACATGCGCGGATGGGTCGGCCGCGAAGATGTGATCGGTAAGCAGGCTCGTCATTAGTTTGATTGAACTAGTTCGAGCAGCGGTGAACCCTGGCGAACATAAAGTGGCAGCGATTCAAAGCCGTGAGTCTCTTTTACCCAGCGGCCACCCTGCTCTTTGATGCCCGTGAAGAAGTTGGTCCATTTTCCTTCAGGCAGGTAGAACTCGACTTCGCCGGTAGCGCTGAATACAGGTGCCACCAGGAGATCCGAGCCGAACATGTACTGCTGGTCAAGGTTCCAGCAGGTGCGTTCGGCTGGGAATTCGAGCAACATCGCGCGCATCATTGGGGTTCCCTGCTCGTGAGCGCTCTTTGAGGTCTCGAGCAAGTAAGGCATCAACTTCTGCTTCAACTTAACGAAGGTGCGAGTCACATCCACCGCTTCTTCGTCGAAGGCCCAAGGCACGCGCACGGATTCGTTTCCGTGCAGGCGGCTGTGGGAGCTGAGCAAACCAAATGCCAACCAACGCTTGAAGACATTCGGGTCGGGGTTTCCTTCGAAACCGCCGATGTCGTGACTCCAGTAACCGAAGCCAGATAGACCAAGACTTAGGCCGCCGCGAAGGCTCTCGGCCATCGACTCGAAGCTGCTGGTGTTGTCACCACCCCAGTGAACCGGCATGGTCTGACCGCCGACGGTAGCGCTGCGCGCAAACACGATGGCGTCATCCTTGGAGTGCTCGACAAGCAGGTCAAACACGGTTTGGTTATAGAGCTGCGTGTAAAGGTTGTGCATTTGCTCAGGGTCGCTGCCGTCGCAGTAGACAACGTCGGTTGGGATGCGCTCTCCGAAGTCGGTCTTGAAGCAATCGACACCCATTTCAAGCAATGGGCGAAGTTTGCTCTTGAACCATTCACAAGCCGCCGGGTTCGTGAAGTCGACAATCGCATTGCCGGCCTGCCATAGATCCCACTGCCAAACCGAACCGGCTGTGCCACCAGGGCCGTCATTTCGGCGAAGCAGATAGCCAAGTTGCTTACCTTCTTCAAATAACGGCGAAGCCTGCCCGATGTAAGGGTTGATCCATAGGCTGATTCGCAAACCATCTGCCTTGAGGCGCTGCAACATGGCGGCTGGCTCAGGGAAGGTACGGGCGTCCCACTCGAAGTCGCACCATTGGAACTCGCGCATCCAGAAGCAGTCGAAGTGAAAGACGCTTAGCGGAATGTCTCGATCGCGCATTCCATCGATGAAGCCCTGCACGGTCTTTTCGTCGTAGTCGGTTACGAAGCTGGTCGATAGCCAAAGACCGAACGACCACTCGGGCAACATCGGCGGACGGCCGGTCAGCGCGGTGTACTTGTCGAGAATCTCTTTGGGCGTTGGGCCATAGATGACCAAGTATTCGAGATCTTGGGTGACGGCACTGAATTGAACCCGCTCGACCGCCTCACTACCCACCTCAAGCGATACCTTGCCAGTGTGATTAATGAAGACACCGTAGCCCGCGTTGGTCAGATAGAACGGAATGTTCTTGTAGGCCTGTTCACTGCTAGTTCCGCCGTCTTCATTCCAGATGTCGACAGCCTGACCATTCTTGATGAATGGCGTGAAGCGTTCGCCGAGGCCATAAACCTGTTCGCCAACGCCAAGCGACATTTGGGCAGAGAGGTGGTGATTGCCATCCGGATCGATGACGAAGCTCAAACCGCGAGAGCGTTGGTGGGCGATTACTTTGTCGTTGGCCACAAACTCTAGATTCCAGGTGTCACCCATGGACACTCGCGCTTCGAGTTTGCCGCTCGAAA
>JBEGKW010000037.1:0-9454 GCA_041183865.1 Actinomycetota bacterium
AAACGCAAAAACGCCTGCGACCGAGTCAAGAATCCAAATCTGTGGATAACTAACCAAAGCGCTAAAGGAACACCTGAGCGCCTAAATCGGTTGGCATTTTCATGCCCCGCGTAGCTCAAGCCAAGAACGGCCATCCGCCGAAGACTTGTGCCAGCTGCGGTCTGCCGTTTGAGTGGCGCAAGAAGTGGGAGCGCGACTGGGACAGCGTCAAATACTGCTCGCAGAAGTGCAAGGCTGCGGGAGCAAAATCGTGACCAAGCATGCACCTGAGCGCATCCTTTACATCGCCCACGATCACCTCAACCGCGATTACGGTGTGCTCAAAACCGCCAACAAAGCCACCGACCTAATCGTGCTGGTCGAAAGTGCGCGGATGACTTCCGGCCGACCATGGCACCCCGAACGACTCTTCTTTCTGATCTCCTCGGCCCGACACTTCGCTGCCGAGCTCGAGGCCGAGGGCTATCGGGTTCGTTACGTAAAAGCACAGACGACTATTGATGGGCTGAAGGTCATCCGTGAAGAATTTGGCAATCTGCCGATTCATGCCGCCGAACCGTCTTCGTTCACCCAGCTGAAGCAGCTGCGAGACTTCGGTGTCGAGTTCACAGCGAACGACTTCTTTCTGACCTCGCGAGCAGACTTCAAACTATGGGCCGACCGTCAGAAAACCTTTGTGATGGAAAACTTCTATCGGGCGCAGCGAGTGCGCCTCGGCATCATGGTTACCGGGGGAGAGCCCGATGGTGGTCGCTGGAACTTCGATGCCGACAATCGCCTACCGCCGCCGAAAAACTACACCTGGCCACCATACCTAGAGCACCAGCGCGACGAGATCGACCAGAACGTTGCCACCAAACTCGACATGACTCCGACTAATGCCTGGGCAACCACTCGGGCCGGGGCGTTAGCGCAGCTGAAGAACTTTATTGACAACCACCTAGCCGGGTTCGGGCCATACGAAGACGCCATCGCCGGCGACAACTGGGCACTTCACCACTCACTGCTCAGCCCATACCTAAATAATGGGCTATTGCACGCATCCGAGGTGATTGAGGCCGCGCTGGTCGCCTACCGAGCCGGCGCCCCGATCGCATCCGTGGAGGCATTCGTGCGCCAGGTTATCGGCTGGCGTGAATACATCAACGGCATGTATTGGTTTCTCGGCCCCGACTATCGCGAGAAGAACGAGCTGCAGGCAACCCGAAAGTTGTTGCCGCTGTTCACCGACTCGTCCAAGACCCAGATGGCCTGTGTCAAGCAGGTGGTCGGTGACGTCGAGACCCGCGCGTGGGCTCACCACATTCCGCGTCTAATGGTGCTTAGTAACCTGGCGCTGGTGACAGGCGTCAACCCGCAGGAGTTTCTGGATTGGATGCGTGAGCAGTTCATCGATGCCGCCGAGTGGGTGATGGTGCCGAACATCATCGGCATGGCAACGCACGCGGATGGCGGGCTGCTCATGACCAAGCCCTACGCCGCCGGTGGCGCCTATCTGAACAAGATGACTCAGTCTTGCAAGGGCTGCAAGTATGACCCGAAGAAGCGGGTGGGCGAGGATGCCTGCCCATTCACCACCCTGTACTGGGATTTCCTTGACCGACACCGTGATCGTTTCGTCAAAAACCACCGCATGAGCCAGCAGATTTTCGGCCTAAACCGCCTCAGCGACCTACCCGAACTGCGAGTCCGTGCGCAGCAGGTGTTGACCGGCTTGGATGAAGGTCAGATTTAGGGCAAAAATTTGTCCACAGGATTCGCGCTAGTCGCTTGTCACAATTTTGCCGACCACCTAATCTTCTTGCCAGAGGGGATCAATTAGATTGGGGACAAATTGTTTCAAAAAACTAAAAGCCGTGCAGCCTATGCCTCGAGGTCAAGGCGGATGGCCGCTCTAGCCGCGCTTATTACAACTCTTTCTGCTGGTGTCGGCGCAAGTCTGCCAGCATATGCCGACGATAAGTCTGGCGCTTCCAATACGCCCGTTTTCATTGGCAATGTTGATCCAAAGAGTCCGCACGTTAGTTCAGATGCAACCACTTCAACTAAGGATTTGGGTCCATGTAGTTACTTACTCGCTGGCGTTGCTCCATTCGGTTTCATCTGGTCAGGGGAGTTTCGCTGGTTTGCCTGTTCATACTGGGGTGCAAATGCAAGAGCGACAAAAAACTACCAGTGGTACGTGAGCCCTAATTCGCACTCTCTGGCATGTGCGCAGGGTTATGGGTTCAAAGCTGACCACACGCCTGTTTGGGTGTACCTGAGTTGCGGTGATTCTGGTGCGACAGAGGTGAGTTGGGGTAATGTCGCTGCATACCCAAAGATGAAGTTCCAGTCGCTGTCCGGCTTGGTAGTGCCTCTGTATTGGTACTAGCTCGTAATGACTTCATTCATAGGAGTAGCGCTTGCCGCAGCTTTGTTGCTGGGCAGCCCAACCGCTGTCGGGGGATCGAGCAACAGTTCGGGCTTTTTGCCCCTTTCGGCCGCAACGCAACTCGAGAAACTTTTGGATTGTGAAAAGACCTACCCATTAGTTTCCGACCCTAATCGGGTATCAAAGATGAAGGGTTTCTATTGCGTGACCGGGTTACGCGGCAACTTCAGGTTGGTCAAAATCTTTGAGTCTAAGAAAGCCGCAAAGGATGACACCGACCTGTATGAACCGATTCAGACCGGAGGACGAAAACTATTGGTTGGCGGCAACTGGTTCGTATTTGGGCTTCCCCAAGACATTAAATCCATTGTGGACTCTGGGCTAATCAAACGCAGCGATTCCGGGATGGGATTGAAGGACTATACGACGAAACAGGATCTCTGCATGGGGCTTTCGACTGCAGCGATGGAATCACACTTCGATGATCCCTCTGGGGAGACAAGACATCTCCACGATTTAGAGTGGCTCTTCAAAGGCGGCACGAAGCAGGTGCAATCGGCAATCAAAAAATTTGGCCCACAGCTCAAGAAGGCGCTTCTGGGCGATGACGGGCTGCTTATGGGACAAACCCTTGCTAGGGCATCGCTGGTCTACAGACCATTTTGCCTCAGCCAAAAGGGTTCTGTTTACTAAGTCAAACGAACGTGGCACAGATCGCCAACGAATGCCGGGCGCTGCACGGTTAGGCCGGCCTCTTCGGCAATCAAAGCTGCTGCAGCCCAGTCGTATTCTTTGATGTCGCGCTCGTAATAGGCGTCAATCGCACCCTCGGCCACGGCACACATGTCTAGCGCTGCCGCTCCCATGCGACGAAGGTCAACGAAGTCAGACATCATCCGAGCGATGTCTTCAAACTGGGCCACGCGCTTTTCGGCCGAGTATGAGAAGCCGGTGGCCAGAATCTTGGTTGCCCGGTCGGCAGGTGGGCCGGCTAGGCGAGTGTGCTGGCCGTTGCGAATCACAAAAGAGCCGTGGCCACGCTTGGTGTAATAGGTGAGGTCGAGAATCGGTGCGACCACCGCGCCAACCAACCACTCGCCAGTTTCAACATCGGCGGCACCAACCGAGGTGCAGAAGTTAGGGAATCCGCGAGTGAAGTTGACGGTGCCATCGAGCGGATCGATGCTCCAGCGAACCTTGGCGGCCGCATTCTCGAGCCCGGCCAACTCTTCGCCGGTGATGCTGTCATCCGGGCGGCGTTCGTGAATCAGCGCGCGCACGATTGCCTCAGATGCCAGGTCGGCGTCGGTCACGTGATCTTCGGGGGAGGTCTTTGAGCTGATCTCGAGTGGCCCGCGGTATCGCTGCTTTAGCTCTGCGGCACCGGCGTTGGCCGCGTCAAGCGCAACCTGAAGAAGTTCATCTAGATCCATGCTTCAAGGTTAACCGTTAGCGCGTGGTCGCCAGTTTCTTTTCAAGCCCGTCAAGGATGAGCTCGACGCCAAACTCCAAAGAGTCTGCCGGACCGCGCCCCGAACCCGGCGCATCCGCTGCACCTGAAACTGCCAACTCGACCGCCGGCGCAACCACACCGAGACTGTCTGCCTGCATGCGCTGCTGTTCGTGCCAAACCTGCCCGAGCACCAAGAACAAAATCGATTCGGCGGTCACGCGCGCGATCTCACCATCGCTGCAAACCGTATCAATGCCGGCACGGATGCGAGCCAGCGCCCCATCTGCCCCAAGTCCCAGAGCCAGGGTGCTCGAGACCACCTCGGCGCCATCCCTGAAGGCAAGCAGAGCATCGCGCAGGGCGAGTGACTCGGCGAGGGTCAGGGCCTTCCAGTCGAGCGAGCCATCCTGGTTGAAGGCTTCGTGATCAACCACGCGGGCACGGTCGATGATCTGATCAGAAACCAAGGCCAGCAGGGTCTGCTTATTCGGCACGTGCCAATAGAGTGCACTCGGCTGCACCTCGAGCACGCCGGCCAGGCGACGCATCGATAGGTCGGCAAGCCCGAATTCATCCAGGATGCGCAGGGCGGTCTCGACTACATCGTCGCGTGTGTAGGTGCCTGGCTTGCTCATTTCATGCCCAGTCTACTAACATCATGAACAGTGTTCAGGAACAACCCCAAGTTCCACCGCCCAGCTAGGAGACCACAATGGCCGTATCAACAAAGATCACCCTCCGCGACCTATCGCGCATCGCAATCTTCGCCGCCATCATCGCAGCGCTAACCTTCCCTGGTGCGATTCCACTGGGCACCGGTGTTCCAATCACCCTTCAGACCCTCGGCGTCATGCTCGCCGGTGTGGTTCTGGGCGGATACCGCGGTGCACTCGCAGTCACTCTTTACGTGGTTCTAGGTCTAATCGGTCTGCCAATCTTCGCTGAGCACAGCTCAGGTTTTGCAGTACTAGCCGGCCCAAGCGCGGGCTTCCTTATCGGTTTCATCCCTGGCGCATTCTTCACCGGCCTCATCGCACACGCCGGCAAGAAGTTCAGCGTCGTTCGCACCCTTATCGGTTCACTAGTCGGTGGCATCGCAGTGGTTTACGCAATCGGCATCCCGGTTATGGCCGCCGCCCTAAAGGTTGACCTATTCACCGCCACCGGCTACATCACTCCATTCTTGCCAGGCGACTTCATCAAGGTTGCGCTGGCCGTGGTCATCGCATTCGGTCTAAACCGCGCCTACCCAAAGGCATTCAAGAACTAGCCTCGCGCTAGCTCAAGCCCACTCATGCCTACTCAAGCCCACCCATGTTGATTGAGTTCGACGCCGTCTCGGTCGCCTTCGAAGGCAAGACCGCACTCGACAACGTCTCAATCAAACTCGACCAGCAGCGCATCGGCGTCATCGGCCTAAACGGATCGGGCAAGTCAACCTTCGCCCGCCTGCTCAATGGATTGGTTCAACCAACCTCGGGCACGGTGAAGGTCGGCGGCATCAATCCCACCAGCGATGCCAGGGCCGCCCGTCGCCAAACCGGCTTCATCTTCAGCAACCCGGATGTTCAGATCATCATGCCGACGGTCATCGAAGATGTCGCGTTTTCACTGCGCGGTGCCGGTCTGAGCAAGGATGAAGTGCAGGCCAAAGCGCTCGCCTCCTTGAAGCGCTTCAAGATCGACCACCTGGCCGACCAAACAGCTCACTCACTCTCGAGCGGTCAAAAGCAATTGCTGGCCATCTGCGCGATTCTGGTCACCGAACCGAAACTGATCGTGGCCGATGAGCCAACTGCCCTCCTCGACCTGGTCAACTCTCGTCGTATTGCCCAGGCATTACTCAGCGATTTGCCCCAGCAAATAGTGGTGGTTACGCACGACCTCGAGCTTGCCGCCGGCTGTGACATTCTTCTGCGTTTTGCCGATGCAAAAATTGTGCAGGTTGGCGAGCCAGCAACCGTTATCCAGTCATATTTGGCCGAAAACGCATGACCGCTCTTTTTGGCCCAAACACTTCCCCCATCCACCTAGCCGCTCCCGGGCCAAAACTACTCGCGCTGATCGTCCTCATCCTCGCGGTTTCATGGTCGCCACTCGCCGGCCTGGCCCTCACCGCAGCGCTCTACGCGCTCGCCTTCAAAGGCCTAACCCGGTTCTTCAACCAACTCTGGGCACTCAAACTTCTCATCGCCCTGATCACTATTCCCCAGCTGCTATTCGGCACTCCGTGGACCACGGTTTTCGATTCCACGCTGCGAATCACCGACGCGATGCTCCTCGCCACCCTGTTCTCGCTAACCACCAAGACTCAAGCCCTGCTCGATTCGATCGAGGGCGCCTTGAACTCAAAACCGCTCCGACCGCTGACTCGCCTCGGCCTGAAGCCAGAGACTGTTTCACTCGCTTTCGCGATGACCATGAACGCCATCCCGATGATCATGAAATTCGTCGGTCAGATCAAAGAGGCGCAATCGGCGCGCGGCCTGAAGCCAACGCCGGTGAGAATGACAATCCCGCTTCTCGTGGCATCACTTAAATACTCGGATGAGTTTGCCGAGGCACTAACCGCCCGCGGCGTTGAGGTCTAAGACCCCGCGCAAGCACTACTTAGCCGCAGCCAATTCCTCTACCGAGTTGTAAACACGCGAACCAGCCGCATCGGTAACCGAGATGGTGAACGAAGCAGCGCCAACCTTGGTGCTGAAATCAAGAATCAAAGAGTCTGAACCGTTGACCCACTCGATGCGCAGGCTGTCGCCACCTGTAACCGACCAGGTGTAAGCACCCTCAAATACTGGCAACTTGCGAAGACGAGCCAGACCAAGAATCGCCTTGGTAACCGGCTGCTGCAAAGCAACCTCAATCTCGGCAGGGGTGAAGTGGTGACGGTTAACATCGCGGCCCTGGCCGGTCTTGTTGAACAGCTCAACGTCATCCATGCCATTGAACAGCCCGACGTAGTAAATCTGCGGTTCGCCAGGCAAGAAGAACTGAACCGCACGCATGATCACATAGGCAACATCATCGGCCACGATGTTTGGCAGAGTCGCGTTGATCTGGTGAGGCAAGCTGAACCACTGCGGCACAACCGAAGCAATCGCACTGTGTCCGTTGGTGTTCTCTTCGGCCTTCTTGAAGATATAGGCCATTTCATCCTGGGTGATTAGGCCAGGGCGACCGTTGATCGGGCCACCATCGATAACGCCATAACCATCGTGGGTGTCGAGCACGTTGAGGCAGTTGTTCGGGCGAATCTTGAACCAGTCGTCGAGGCGGTCGACGGTGCCGGTGAAGAACGAGTGCAACAACAGCGGCGCGGTCTGGAAGTCGTAGATCAGGTCAACGAGCGGAGCGATTTCGAGCTGCTGGGTGTAGTGAGCGTGAACCTCAACGAGCACTCGCATGCCGTATGACTGAATCAAATCGGCGATGTCAGAGACGAACTCGAGGGTCTCTTTGGTCATGAACGAGTCGGTGCCCGGGGTCTTGACCGCGTAACCAACCGCGTCTAGGCGAACGACCTTGACTCCGCCAGACTTCAGCGCATCCAAGATAGAGCGCAGGTAGGCCTGACCCTTCTCGTGCTTGATGTCGATGTCGACCTGCGAAGGCATGAAGGTGGTCCAGACCAAGCGACGCTTGCCGGCAACCTCGTAGGCGGTGAATGGCATGCCTGGGCGTGGGCGATAGAAAGAGGTGATGCCCTCTTCGGTGCCGCCATCCGGGAACACGGTGTCGAAGGTCAAGAACAGGCCGGCATACTCGGATGCGTCACCCTTGGCCTGCCAGTCTTGAAACTCAGGTGATAGCGCCGAAGCGTGGTTGACGATTAGGTCGGCGGTTAGTTCATGAGTGTCTGAGATGCGCTTGAAGTCAGACCAGTCGCCTAGGCGTGGGTCGACGATCTTGTGGTCGATCGGGTCGAAGCCTGCGTCATCACCGTCATAGGGGTGAAAGAACGGAAGAACATGGATGCCGTTGAAGTCGGCAAGCGGGCCCTTGAGCAGCTTTTCGATGTGCGCTAGGTTGCCGCCGACGCGCTCGGCGTAGACAAGAATGCTTGCACCAGACATGAGGTTCCTCCTTGAACCGAGCAGACGAATAAACATGCTCGAATCACAAAATCTATTTCGCTCAACTTTAGCGGAAAACTGTAAGCGGTTACAGCCGGAAAAGCGTTCTAATATTGACTGTTATCAAATCTTTAGGAGAGCCCGATGTCGCAGAGACCACAGGTCAGACCAGCGACCGAGGGCTGGAAGCAAAAACTCGACGAAAAAACTGGCAAGCCATTGCTGCAGTTTGCCGAGGTAAAACGCGGTAAACCGCCGGTTCACCTGGTCGATCTAACCCCTGAAGAACGCGCCGAGAGGATGAAGCAACTCGGGGTTCCCGCCTTCCGCGCGAAGCAAATAGCCGCTCACTACTACACGCACTACACGAGCGACCCGGCCGACATGACCGACCTGCCAGCCGCCGGAAAAGACGATTTAGTCAAAGCTTTGCTGCCAGATTTGCTGACTCCCGTAAAGCGCTTACAGACCGACAACGGTGACACAATCAAATTCCTCTGGAAGCTGCACGACGGCGCGCTAGTCGAATCGGTGCTCATGCGTTACACCGGTCGCATCACACTTTGCATCTCGAGCCAGGCCGGCTGTGGCATGAACTGCCCGTTCTGTGCCACCGGTCAGGCTGGCCTAACCCGCAACATGTCTGCCGGCGAAATCGTCGACCAGATCGTTCGCGCCAACCGAGTCATCGCCGCGGGTGAACTTGGTGGCTCAAAGGCCAAGCTTGCCGATTCGCCAGACCGCGTCACCAACATCGTCTACATGGGCATGGGTGAACCACTGGCCAACTACAGCCGCGTGATGAAGGCGGTTCGCACCATGATCGCCCCGCAGCCAGAAGGCCTAGGCATGTCGGCTCGCAACATCACGGTCTCAACCGTTGGTCTGCTGCCGGGCATCGAAAAGCTAACCGCCGAGAAGATTCCGGTTACCTTCGCGCTTTCACTTCACGCCCCGGATGACGGTCTGCGCGACGAACTCATCCCGGTGAACTCAAAGTGGAAGGTCGACGAGGTGCTCGATGCGGCTCGCGCCTACTTCGACGCAACCGGTCGCCGCGTTTCGATTGAGTATGCACTCATCAAAGACATGAACGACCACGCCTGGCGTGCCGACCTGCTCGGCCAGAAGCTCAACGAGCGCGGCAAGGGCTGGGTCCACGTGAACCCGATTCCGTTGAACCCGACCCCCGGTTCAATTTGGACCGCTTCGACCAGCGAGGTAACCCGCGAGTTCATCTATCGCCTAGAAAAGGCGGGCATTCCAACCACTCTTCGTGACACCCGTGGCAAAGAGATCGACGGAGCATGCGGCCAGTTGGCTGCAGCCGAATAACGCTAGGCTTGCGATTATGAACGAAGACGACGTTGTAGCTAAACCGCTTCGACACCCTTGGCGCTGGATCTCCGGCGTACTTGTGCTTGCAGTATTGGGCCTTTTTGTCTACTCACTCTGGTCTTCACCATCGGTAGACCACGACATCATCATGAAGTACATGTTCAACCCGCAGATTCTCAATGGCGCGGTTTTGACCGTGGTCATTACAGTGGT
>JBEGKW010000038.1:0-15936 GCA_041183865.1 Actinomycetota bacterium
GTGGTGGCGTTTGGTTTTGGTCGGCAAAAACTGGCGTAGTCGTGCAAGCCACAGAGTTCGAGAGCCGCTGCCTTCATGGCCAACACATCGAGGTCGTGTTTGATCCAGAGAGTGAAGCGACCCTTCAACGGGTCTTTTTGCGCAGCGCCGTCAGCGATTCGATAGCGATAGCGGCGCCAGGTTGCCGAGTAGCGAGCATCGAAACCGGCTGGCGCTTCGGTGACTTGATGAACGTGGATGTCTTCGGGAAGCAGATCGTTTAGCTTGCCCATGAAGCCCTTTGAGCGGCCAAGGCGCTTTAGTTGTTGCGGCGACAAGTCGATATGGGCCACCTGAGCAAAGGCGTGCACGCCGGCATCTGTGCGCCCGGCAACACGCATCTCAAAATCGTTTTTGCTATCACCAAAAATGGTCGTGAGGGCAGTTAGCAGCTCACCCTGCACCGTCTTGAAGTTCTTTTGCTGGGCGAAGCCCCAGTATTCGGTGCCGTCGTAGGCAAAGTCGAGCCGAAAACGAATCAGCCCGTCGACCTTGTGGTCAACGGGCTGATTCATTAGCTTTTTAGCGGTCAGATTACTCTGCCGAAGTTGCGTCTGCTGCTGGAGCCTCTGCTGCTGCCTCGGCTGCCGCATCTGCAACAACCTCTTCAACAACTGGAGCCTCAACAACTGCGTCGGCTGCTACTTCTTCAATGGTCTCGTCTGCTACATCGGCTGCAACAACCGCAGCGATAACATCGGTGGCCTTGACTGAGTTAGCAAGCTTTGGCTTCTTGGTAACTGCCTTTGGATTCACTGGCTCAAGAACTAGCTCGATCAGTGCCATTGGCGCGTTGTCGCCCTTGCGGTAGCCAAGCTTGGTGATGCGGGTGTAACCGCCCTGACGCTCAGCAACCTGTGGTGCGATGTTTGCGAATAGCTCGTGAACAACCGACTTGTCGGTGATCTGCTGCATAACGCGACGGCGTGCGTGTAGGTCTCCGCGCTTTGCGAAGGTTACTAGACGCTCAGCAACCGGGCGAAGGCGCTTGGCCTTGGTCTCGGTGGTGGTGATCTTGCCGTGCATGAACAACGAAGTTGCCATGTTGCGAAGCATTAGACGCTCGTGTGATGAGCTGCCACCTAGACGTGGACCCTTGTTTGGGGTAGGCATTGTTTTCTCCTCTTAGATTTCTGTGATCCAGAGACCGGCTTACGCCTGGTCGTCCTCGTCGTAGGCCGAGCTGAAGTATGCTGCGTCGAAGCCTGGGACGGCATCCTTGAACTTTAGTCCCATTGAGGTCAGCTTGTCGCGAACCTCGTCTACCGACTTGCTACCGAAGTTACGGATGTTCATCAACTGGTCCTCTGACAGAGCGATTAGCTCTGAAACGGTGTTGATGCCTTCACGCTTTAGGCAGTTGTATGAACGGACGGTTAGGTCCAGGTCTTCGATAGGCATTGCGAGCTCTGGCGACAGGCCGGCCTCAACCGGTGCTGGGCCGATCTCGATACCTTCTGCTGCAACGTTCAACTCACGTGCCAAGCCGAATAGCTCTACAAGGGTTGAACCTGCTGATGCAACTGCATCGCGAGGGGTGATCGAAGGCTTTGACTCAACATCGACGATTAGCTTGTCGAAGTTGGTGAACTCACCCGCACGGGTTGCCTCAACGCGGTATGAAACCTTGAGAACTGGCGAGTAGATCGAGTCGATTGGGATAACGCCAGCATCTGCATCTGGGTTGCGGTTCTGAGATGCCTGAACATAGCCACGGCCACGCTCGATGGTTAGCTCAACCTCGAACTTTGCCTTTGCGTTGATGGTCGCAATGACTAGCTCTGGGTTGTGAATCTCAACACCGGCAGGTGCCTGAATGTCTGCTGCGGTAACTGCACCAGCAGTTGCCTTGCGTAGGTGTGCAACAACCGGGGCGTCGTGCTCTGAAGAAACAACGAGATCCTTGATGTTCAAGATGATCTCGGTGACGTCTTCTTTAACGCCTTCGATGGTTGAGAACTCGTGAGGAACGCCTTCGATACGGATGCTGGTGACAGCTGCACCAGGGATCGATGAAAGAAGGGTACGACGGAGCGAGTTGCCTAGGGTGTAGCCGAAGCCAGGCTCTAGCGGCTCAAGCGAGAAGCGTGAGCGGTTTGGAGATAGGACTTCTTCGTGAAGAGTTGGACGCTGTGCAATTAGCACGTTTGGTTCCTTTCAGCTAGATATCCACTATTTGATATCTATTTGTTGGGGGCTTCACAGTGGCCACTGCGAAGCTTTGAAGCGAGATAAGGCTTGGTTGTTTCATGGCGAGTTCTTCGACAGGATTTATGCGCCCTGTCGAAGATGGGGCCATAGGTTAGACGCGGCGACGCTTTGGAGGACGGCAACCGTTGTGAGCCTGAGGAGTTACGTCTGAGATTGAACCAACCTCTAGACCAGCTGCCTGCAGTGAACGGATTGCAGTCTCGCGACCAGAACCAGGACCCTTGACGAAAACGTCAACCTTCTTTAGGCCGTGCTCCTGTGCCTTGCGGGCTGCTGACTCAGCTGCAAGCTGAGCTGCGAAGGGGGTTGACTTACGTGAACCCTTGAAACCTACGTCACCTGATGATGACCATGAGATAACTGCACCCGTTGGGTCAGTGATCGAAACGATGGTGTTGTTGAAGGTCGACTTGATGTGCGCCTGACCCACAGCAATGTTCTTCTTCTCTTTACGGCGTGGCTTGCGGGCGGCTGAGCCGGCCTTTGCCTTCGGTGCTGCCATGGTTGTTCTCCTAAATTCTTAAGGTTTGTGGAAAGGGCCGCTACTAGCGGGTTGCCTTCTTCTTGCCGGCTACGGTGCGCTTTGGACCCTTGCGAGTACGAGCGTTGGTCTTGGTGCGCTGACCGCGCACTGGTAGGCCCTTGCGGTGGCGAATACCTTCGTATGAACCGATTTCAACCTTGCGGCGGATGTCTGCTGCTACGTCGCGACGTAGGTCACCCTCAACCTTGAAAGTGCCTTCGATGAAGTCACGGATTGCAACGAGCTGGTCGTCGGTTAGATCCTTTACACGGATGTTCTTGTCGATCTTGGTCTCGGCCAAGATCTGAACTGAACGGGTACGGCCAATGCCGTAGATGTAGGTAAGTGCGATTTCGACGCGCTTCGCGTCTGGAATATCGGCTCCGGCAACACGTGCCATAGGAGTTCTCCTTGTTGTTTAGAAGGTCTGAAATAACGCATCCGAATCTCACGATTGGGCCCCGGCCTTCTCCGGGGGTTACGACTTTCGTTTCGAGGAAACTTTGCCGTTGCGTTACTTTTTTATTTTTAGTTTTGCTACTTGGTGCTTTGGTTCTTTGCTTTGGTGCTGCTTCATGTTGCTCGGCCTAGGCCAGGCAATCAATCTGCTGTTAGCCCTGACGCTGCTTGTGGCGTGGGTTCTCGCAGATAACCATGACGCGACCGTGGCGACGGATGACCTTGCACTTGTCGCAAATCTTCTTGACGCTTGGGTTTACCTTCATGTCTCTTGCTTCTGTTTGGGGTTATTGCTAACCGTTTTTCAAACTGATCGGGTTGACCCGACCAGAAAGTCTTTATTTGTAGCGATAGATGATGCGGCCACGAGTCAGGTCGTAGGTGCTTAGCTCAACAATCACGCGGTCCTCTGGGAGGATGCGGATGTAGTGCTGACGCATCTTGCCTGAAATGTGGGCAAGAACCTTGTGACCGTTAGTCAACTCAACCCGGAACATTGCGTTTGGGAGAGCCTCGACGACCGAACCCTCGATCTCGATGACACCGTCTTTACTGGCCATAACTCACTTATCTGCTTCAACTAATTCGGCGTTACGAGCGCACGCAAAAAACCAATCTTTCGATTAGGGAATGCGTGTAGAAACACCGAAGTTCAATCCTAGACGAAATACCGAAATATTGGTAGTCCGAGATTTTGCTTCAACCGACCAAGACGGTCGACTAAACCCTTTTAACTCAGCGCAACCGGCGTGATGCCGAACTGCGCAAGCTTGGCTACGCCACCGTCTGGTTCGGTGAGCACCCAAATTCCTTTGTCGTGCACCGCGACCGAGTGTTCCCAGTGCGAGGCATCAGAGCCATCTTTTGCCGAAACTGTCCAGCCGTCGGCCAAAATCTTGGTCTTCGCAGACCCAGAGGTAATCATCGGTTCGATTGCAACGCATAGGCCAGGCACAACCTTGGGGCCCTTGTCGCGAACACCGTAGTTGTAAACCGGTGGGTCTTCGTGCATCGAACGACCAATACCGTGGCCAACATACTCTTCAAGAATGCCGAACTTGGCTCGGTGTTCGACTTCTTGGCTCTCAACATAGGCCTCGATTGCTCGCCCAACCTCGTTTAGGTGCTCGGCCTTAGCCAAGGCTGCGATGCCAACCCAAAGCGATTGCTCGGTGATGTCACTCAGCAACTGGCGCTTGGCCAAAACCTCTGAGTCTCCCCCGGGCACAATAAAGGTGACCGCCGAGTCGCCGTTCCATTCGCCAATTTCTGCACCGCAGTCGATAGAAACAATATCGCCCGGTTGCAAAACTCTATTTCCAGGTATGCCGTGCACGACCTCATCGTTGACTGAGGCGCAGATGGTGTGCTTGTAGCCTTCGACGAGTTGGAAATTTGAGTGCCCACCGTGAGCGCGAATGGCATCATCCGCCGCTTTATCAAGTTCGAGAGTGGTGATGCCGGCGCGAATCAGCTTGCGAATTGCATCTAGGCCCGCGGCAGTGGCCAAACCGGCCTGGCGCATAAGAATAATTTGCTCGTTGGTTTTGAGCTCGAAGCCGTGACGTGACATTGGTTGGTGGCGCTTAGAGGCCCGGGGTCAAACCGCGGGCGTCAAGGGCCTCAAGAATGCGGCCGGTAACTTCGGCCACCTCGCCAAGACCATCGATCATGACAACCAGTCCGCGTTCTGCATAAACGCTGGTTAGCGGGGCAGTCTGCTCTTCATAAACTTCTAGGCGACGGCGAATCACATCTTCGGTGTCGTCGGCGCGACCTTGCTCAAGAGCGCGGTTTAGCAGGCGGCGAACTACCTCATCGGTGTCTGCGGTTAGCTGAACCACTACGTCGAGCTTGGTGCCCTGAGCAGCCAAGATGTCGTCGAGTTCTTCAACCTGATCGCCGGTGCGAGGGTAACCGTCTAGCAGAAACCCATTCTTGGCATCTTCGTGTGAAAGTCGGTCGCGAACCAATGCGTTGGTTAGTGAGTCAGGAACATACTCGCCGCGGTCCATGAACGCCTTGGCCTGCTTGCCAAGCTCGGTTTCGTTCTTCACGTTGTGACGGAAAATGTCGCCGGTTGAAATAGCAGGGATGGCAAATGCTTCAGAAAGCTTCTCAGCCTGGGTTCCCTTGCCAGCGCCAGGAGCGCCAATCAAGAGGAGGCGGGTCACTTCAGTAGACCTTCGTAGTTGCGCTGCTGCATCTGAGCGTTGATCTGCTTGACGGTTTCTAGACCAACACCAACGATGATGAGGATCGAGGTTCCACCAAACGGGAAGTTCTGATTAGCGCCGATTAGCGAGAACGCAACCAACGGAATCAAGGCGATCAAGCCCAGGTAGATGGCGCCTGGGAAGGTGATGCGGCTAAGCACGAACTCAAGGAACTCGGTGGTCGGACGACCGGCACGAATACCAGGGATGAAGCCGCCGTACTTCTTCATGTTTTCGCTGACCTCTTCGGGGTTGAAGGTGATCGCGACATAGAAGTAGGTGAAGCCCAAAATTAGGAAGAAATACAAAGCCATGTACAACGGGTGGTCACCCTTGGTTAGGTAGTTCGACACCCAGGTAACCCAGTCGGCAACCTTGCCGTTTGCATCTGGCTGGTTGAACTGAGCAATCAACGCTGGCAAGTAAAGCAGTGATGAGGCAAAGATGACTGGCACAACGCCGGCCATGTTGACCTTGATTGGAATGTAGGTGTTTTGTCCACCGTAGGTGCGACGACCAACCATGCGCTTTGCGTACTGAACCGGGATGCGGCGCTGTGACTGCTCGACCAAGATGACTAGGCCAACAACTAGAACACCGATGGCAAGAACTAGAAGCAAGGTCTCGATGCTCTTGGTGTTTGCAATACCGAATAGCGATGCAGGGAACTTTGCAGCGATTGAGGTGAAGATTAGCAATGACATGCCGTTGCCAACACCGCGCTCGGTGATGAGCTCACCCATCCACATGATCAGGCCGGTGCCGGCAGTCATGGTGATGACCATCAAGGCAACTGCCCATGGTGATGAGTCGGTAAGAATTGGAAGCACACAGTCGGCACCGAATAGCGCACCCTGGCGGGCAACAGCGATCAAAGTAGTCGACTGAAGAACACCTAGTGCGATGGTTAGGTAACGCGTGTACTGGGTCAGGGTTGCCTGACCTGAAGCGCCCTCTTTGTAAAGGGTTTCAAAGCGTGGAATTACCACGCGAAGCAGCTGGGTGATGATCGAAGCCGTGATGTACGGCATGATTCCCAGCGCAAAGATAGAAAGCTGAAGCAAAGCGCCACCCGAGAACAGGTTGACGAGCTCATAGAGCCCGCTGGTGTTCTGGGTCTGTGCTAGACACTTTTGAACGTTGCCATAGTCAACGAATGGGGCAGGAATAAACGAGCCCAAACGGAAAATGGCAACGATCGCGAGCGTGAAAGCAAGCTTGTTACGCAGGTCCGGAGTACGGAATGCACGAACAATAGCGCTAAGCAACTTAAGCCTCCTGGCTTTTAAGGACTAGTCGGTGACTAGTCGTTAACCGAGCCACCAGCGGCGACGATCTTGGCCTTTGCAGACTCTGAGATCTTGTCAACGCTGACATTGAGTTTAACCGAGATGTCGCCATCGCCAAGTACCTTTACAGGCTCGTTCTTGCGAACTGCACCCTTCAGCACTAGATCGGCTACGGTCACGTCTCCACCCTTAGGGTAGAGCTCGGCTAGCTTCTCGACGTTTACAACCTGGTACTCCACGCGGAATGGGTTCTTGAAACCACGAAGCTTAGGAGTACGCATTACTAGACGCACGCCACCACCTTCGAAGCCAGGGCGAACCTGGTAACGAGCCTTAGTACCCTTGGTACCACGACCAGCGGTCTTACCCTTAGACGCTTCACCACGACCAACACGAGTGCGGTCCTTCTTTGATCCAGGTGCTGGACGTAGGTGGTGAACCTTAAGTACGGTTACCTTTTCTGCAGGAGCAGCGGCCTTCTTGGCAGCAGCCTTCGGAGCAGCAGCCTTAGCCGGAGCCTTAGCCTCCTTCTCTTCAGCAGCAACCTTAGGTGCAGCAGCCTTAGCTGGCGCAGCCTTGGCGGCAGGTGCCTTTGCAGCGGTAGTCTTTGCGGCTGCCTTAGGAGCAGCGGTCTTAGGAGCAGCTGCCTTTGCAGGAGCCTTCTTCTCTTCAGCCATTAGTTGATCTCCTCAACCTTTACTAGGTGTGCGACGGTGCGAACCATGCCACGAACCGAAAGGCTGTCATCTTTGACGATGATGTCGCCGATGCGCTTTAGGCCCAGGGTGCGAAGAGTCTCGCGCTGGTTTGGCTTGTTACCGATAGCACTCTTGATCTGAGTTACCTTGAGACGAGTAGCCATTAGGCACCTGCCTTCTGCTGGCGAAGAAGACCTGCCGGAGCAACTTCTTCGATGCTTAGGCCACGACGTGCTGCAACTGCTGCTGGCTCTTCGAGCATGCGCAGTGCCTCAATGGTGGCGTGAACGATGTTGATGGTGTTTGAAGAACCCAATGACTTCGAAAGAACGTCGTGGATACCTGCACACTCAAGAACTGCACGAACTGGACCACCGGCGATAACACCGGTACCAGCTGCAGCTGGACGAAGAAGTACTACACCAGCAGCTGCCTCGCCCTGAACCGGGTGAGGAATGGTGCTAGCGATGCGAGGAACGCGGAAGAAGTTCTTCTTTGCCTCTTCAACACCCTTAGCAATAGCTGATGGTACTTCTTTTGACTTGCCGTAACCGACGCCGACTAGACCGTTGCCGTCACCGACAACTACTAGAGCGGTGAAGCTAAAGCGGCGACCACCCTTAACAACCTTTGAAACACGGTTGATGGTGACTACGCGCTCTAGGAACTCGCTCTTCTTCTCTTCGCGCTCACGACGGTCACCCTTAGGTGCTCGCTCACGTGATCCGCGACGCGCTTCGCGCTCGTCGGTGCCTGTTGCTTCTGCAACAACAGTGGTTGCTGCCTCAGTTGACTCAGTTGACAACTTTTGCTCCTTGTTCTCAGTCATTAGAGGACCAACCCACCCTCGCGTGCGCCATCTGCGATAGCTGCAACACGACCGGCGTACTTGTTACCGCCACGGTCGAAGATAACCTCTGAGATGCCGGCAGCCTTGGCGCGCTCTGCAACTAGCAGACCAACAGCCTTTGACTTAGCCGACTTGTCGTCCTTTGATGAACGGAAGTTCGCTTCCATGGTTGAAGCTGACGCAAGGGTGATGCCCTTGGTGTCGTCGACAACCTGAACGAATACGTGGCGTGCTGAGCGGGTTACGACCAAGCGTGGACGTAGGCCGGTGCCCGCGATCTTCTTGCGAAGACGTAGGTGACGACGGGTACGTGCAGCAGCCTTGCTCTTGCCGCGGGTTCTAGTAGTTAGACCCATGATTACTTACCACTCTTTCCGGCCTTGCGGCGAACGACCTCGCCTGCATAGCGAACACCCTTGCCCTTGTAAGGCTCTGGCTTGCGTAGCTTGCGTAGGTTTGCGGCAACCTCACCAACGGCCTGCTTGTCGATACCCGACACGGTGACCTTGGTGTTGCCCTCAACGGTGAAAGTGATGCCGGCAGGAGCCTGCACCAAGATTGGGTGCGAGTAACCAAGCGCGAACTCAATGTCTGAGCCCTTTGCAGTCACACGGTAACCGGTTCCAACGATCTCAAGACCCTTGGTAAAGCCGGCGGTAACACCCTGGATGTTGTTTGCGATCAAGGTGCGAGTTAGGCCGTGAAGCGAACGTGAAACACGCTCGTCGTCAGGACGGGTGACAACGATGCTGTCGCCCTCAACTGCTGCGGTGATCGGAGCTGGAACGGTGTGGGTCAGGGTGCCCTTTGAGCCCTTGACTGAAACAACGTTGCCATCAATCTTTACTTCGACGCCGGCCGGAACCGGAATCGGCAATCTACCAATACGTGACATCTGTGATTACCAAACGTAGGCGAGGACTTCTCCGCCTACTCCCTTCTTGGCAGCCTGACGGTCAGTTAGTAGTAGACCGGATGAAGTGGACAGGATTGCGATGCCAAGACCGCCCAATACACGTGGAAGCTCGGTTGACTTTGCGTAAACGCGAAGACCTGGCTTTGAAACACGCTTGATGCCAGCGATTGAACGCTCGCGGTTTGGACCGTACTTTAGCTCAACGCTAAGGGTCTTGCCGACCTCTGCGTCTTCGACCTTGATGCTTGCTACGTAACCCTCAGACTTGAGGATCTCTGCGATGTTTGCCTTTAGCTTGCTGTAAGGCAGGCTAACTGACTCGTGGTACGCAGAGTTTGCGTTGCGAAGCCGGGTCAGAAAATCTGCTACCGGATCTGTCATTGTCATGGTGTTGCACCTTCCTCGGAGGTATCCAGGCCGTTTACAAGCGGCTGGACCTTACCGATTTCTTTTATTAGTTGGTCTTGAACGGGAAGCCAAGTGCCTTTAGAAGCGCACGGCCCTCATCGTTGTTGCTTGCAGTGGTAACGACAGTGATGTCCATACCACGTGAGCGGTCGATGTTGTCTTGGTTGATCTCGTGGAACACGTTCTGCTCTGAGAGACCAAAGGTGTAGTTACCCTTGCCGTCGAACTGCTGGTCGCTCAAGCCGCGGAAGTCGCGGATACGAGGAAGAGCTAGTGATAGCAAACGGTCTAGGAACTCCCACATGCGGTCGCCACGAAGAGTTACGTGAGCACCGATTGCCTGGCCTTCGCGAAGCTTGAACTGCGCGATTGACTTGCGAGCAAGGTTAACCTGTGGCTTCTGACCGGTGATTGCGGTTAGGTCCTTTACGGCGCCATCGATGAGCTTGCCATCTTTAGCGGCGTCTCCGACACCCATGTTCACAACGATTTTGGTCAGGTTTGGAACCTGGTGAGGGTTGGTGAAACCGAATTCTTTTGCTAGTGCCGCAGCAATTTCTGCGCGGTACTGAGCCTTTAGACGCGGAAGCGCCTTAGCTGCTGGAGCAGTCTTCTTGTCAGCCATTAGATGTCCTTACCCGACTTCTTCGCGATGCGAACGCGAACAGTCTTCTTAACGCCGTTTACGGTCTTGGTCTCTAGACGAGCACCGATACGGGTTGGCTTCTTGGTTGATGGGTCAACAAGAGCAACGTTTGAAATGTGAATCGGAGCCTCAACAACCTCGATGCCACCAGTCTTGGTGCCGCGGTCGGTCTGGCCAACCTTGGTGTGCTTGGTGATTAGGTTGATGCCCTCGACTAGAACGCGGTTGGTTTCTTTGTTAACAGAAAGCACGGTGCCGGTCTTGCCGCGGTCGCCGCCCTTAGCCTGCTTGCGGCCAGTGATGACTACTACGGTGTCGCCCTTTTTGATGGTCGCCATGATTAAATAACCTCCGGTGCTAGCGAGATGATCTTCATGAACTTCTTGTCACGAAGCTCGCGGCCAACTGGACCGAAGATGCGGGTACCCTGAGGCTCGCCATCCTTCTTGATGATCACAGCAGCGTTCTCGTCGAACTTGATGTAAGAACCATCTGGACGACGGGTCTCTTTCTTGGTGCGCACGATGACAGCCTTGACGACATCACCCTTCTTGACGTTGCCGCCAGGAATTGCGTCTTTTACGGTGGCAACGACTAGGTCGCCTAGGCCCGCGTAGCGGCGCTTTGAGCCGCCAAGAACACGGATAACCAAGATTTCTTTGGCGCCGGTGTTGTCGGCAACCTTACATCTGGATTCCTGTTGAAGCATTTTTTACTCCTTGTTATACGAACACCCATTACCGACGGGTGATCGAGGGGTGATTACTTGGCCTTTTCGACGATTTCGACTAGGCGCCAGTTCTTGGTTGCTGAAAGTGGGCGGGTCTCGTTGATAACAACGAGGTCGCCGATGCCTGCAGCGTTTAGCTCATCGTGAGCCTTGACCTTGGTTGAGCGGCGGATAACCTTGCCGTAAAGCGGGTGCTTTACGCGGTCTTCAACCTCTACAACGATGGTCTTGTCCATCTTGTCGCTGACAACATAGCCGCGGCGAGTCTTGCGGTAACCGCGCTCTTCTGCAGCTGCTGGAGCCTCGACCTTAGTCTTCTTCTCAGCCATTGTTATGCCTCCTCGGTGGCAGCAGCATCAGTTGACGCTGCCTTCTTAGCCTTGGTAGCTGGCTTGGCGGCCGCAGCAGTTGGAACTGCACGAATACCGAGCTCACGCTCACGGATGATGGTGTAGATGCGAGCGATGTCGCGCTTTACAGCACGTAGACGACCGTGGCTCTCAAGCTGGCCAGTAGCCGACTGAAAACGTAGGTTGAATAGCTCTTCACGAGCCTTCTTTAGCTCTTCTACCAATACTGAATCCTCGATCTTGTCGAGATCAGCTGACTGTAGGTTCTTTGAACCGATCGCCATTATGCGTCACCTTCTTCACGCTTGATGATGCGTGCCTTTAGAGGCAGCTTGTGGATTGCACGAGTCATAGCCTCGCGAGCTAGCTGCTCGCTAACACCTGATACTTCGAAAAGTACGCGGCCAGGCTTGACGTTTGCTACCCACCACTCCGGTGAACCCTTACCTGAACCCATGCGGGTTTCGGCTGGCTTCTTGGTTAGTGGACGGTCTGGATAGATGTTGATCCATACCTTTCCACCACGCTTGATGTGACGGGTCATTGCGATACGAGCAGACTCGATCTGACGGTTGGTTACGTATGCAGGGGTTAGAGCCTGGATACCGAACTCACCGAAAGCAACGGTGGTTCCGCCAGAAGCAATACCCGAACGCTTCGGGTGGTGCTGCTTGCGGTGCTTTACGCGACGTGGAATCAACATGATTAGGCCTCAACCTTCTCGGCTGCAGGGGCTGCTGCCACTGGAGCTGCTGCTGGAGCGTCGTTGTTGCGGCGTGGACGGTCTGAGCGCTCTGGGCGCTTAGGTGCGTTTGCCTGCTGAACGGCTAGCTCTTTGTTGGTGATGTCACCCTTGTAGATCCATACCTTTACACCGATGCGACCGAAAACGGTCTTGGCCTCGTAGAAGCCGTAGTCGATGTTGGCACGAAGGGTGTGTAGCACAAGCGATACGAATACCCTTTGCACCCTGACGCATTGCACCCTGCATGCCTTTACGCATTGCGCGGCGGAAAGCCACACGTGCGTTTAGCTGCTCGGCTACACCCTGAGCAACCAACTGAGCGTCGATCTCTGGGTTCTTAACCTCAAGGATGTTCAGCTGAATCTGCTTGCCGGTTAGCTTCTCTAGGTCTGCGCGAATGGCCTCAGCCTCTGCGCCACGACGACCGATAACTAGGCCTGGGCGAGCGGTGTGGATGTCAACGCGAACGCGGTCACGGGTGCGCTCAATCTCAACACGTGAGACACCAGCGCGGTCTAGGCGGCTGGTTAGAAGTGCACGAACCTTGATGTCCTCGGTTACGTAGTCCTGGTAACGCTGACCCTTTTTGGTTGAGTCAGAGAACCAGCGCGATACGTGATCGGTGGTGATTCCTAGACGGAAACCGTATGGGTTAACTTTTTGACCCATTAGTTGCCACCTTTCTTAGCAGCTGCCTTGTTAGCAACCTCGTCTGGAGTTGCAACCACAACGGTGATGTGGCTGGTGCGCTTCAAGATCTGGAATGCGCGACCCTGTGCACGAGGCTGGAACCTCTTCAGGGTGGTGCCCTCGTCTACAAACGCTGCTGATACGAACAGGTCGTCCTCGTTGAGGAAGGTGTTGCTTGCGTCGGCCTTGACCTTAGCGTTAGCAACTGCTGCCTGTACTAGCTTGAAGATTGGCTCGCTGGCTGCCTGAGGTGCGAACTTCAGGATGGCCATGGCCTCTGAGGCCTGCTTTCCGCGGATCAGGTTAACGACGCGGCGAGCCTTCATTGGGGTGACGCGGATGTGGCGCACACGTGCGACTGCTTCCATTGTCTTTCCTCTCGTCTTTCAGGCGCCGCTTACTTGCGGCGACCCTTCTTGTCGTCCTTCACGTGTCCACGGAAGGTGCGGGTTGGTGAGAATTCGCCTAGCTTGTGACCAATCATGGCCTCAGTGACGAAAACAGGGATGTGCTTGCGACCGTCGTGAACAGCGATGGTGTGACCCAACATTGCTGGAACGATCATCGAGCGGCGTGACCAGGTCTTGATCACATTCTGGGTTCCGGCTTCGTTTTGCTTGGCTACCTTCTTGAAAAGGTGGTCATCAACGAAAGGACCCTTCTTTAGACTGCGTGGCATATGTTCAGACTCCTACTAACGCTTCTTGCCGACGGTACGACGACGAACGATGAGCTTGTCGCTTGGAAGGTTTGGCTTGCGGGTGCGGCCTTCAGCCTGACCCCAAGGGGTTACTGGGTGACGACCACCAGAGGTCTTACCTTCACCACCACCGTGTGGGTGATCAACAGGGTTCATGGCAACACCACGAACGGTTGGGCGAACGCCCTTCCAGCGCATACGGCCGGCCTTACCCCAGTTGATGTTTGACTGCTCGGCGTTGCCGACCTCGCCAACGGTTGCGCGGCAGCGTGCGTCTACGTTACGGATTTCACCTGAAGGTAGACGAAGCTGTGCGTAAGGTCCATCCTTAGCAACCAAACGAACTGATGCACCAGCTGAACGGGCCATCTTGGCACCGCCGCCTGGCTTTAGCTCGATTGCGTGGATTACGGTACCAACCGGGATGTTCTTCAATGGAAGAGCGTTGCCCGGCTTGATGTCTGCACCTGCACCCTGCTCAATGCGGTCGCCCTGCTTTAGCTTGTTCGGCGCAATGATGTAACGCTTCTCGCCATCTGCGTAGTGCAGAAGGGCGATGTTAGCGGTACGGTTCGGGTCGTACTCGATGTGAGCAACGGTAGCTGGAACGCCATCCTTGTCGTGACGACGGAAGTCGATGACGCGGTACTGGCGCTTGTGGCCACCACCGATGTGGCGGGTGGTGATGCGACCAGCTGAGTTGCGGCCACCGGTCTTGGTTAGTGGACGGAGCAGCGACTTCTCTGGGGTTGAGCGGGTGATTTCAGCAAAATCTGAAACCGACGAACCGCGACGACCAGGAGTCGTTGGCTTGTACTTACGGATACCCATTTTGTATGTTCCTCTACTTCCGCTTAACCGACGTTGGTGAAGATGTCGATGGTGCCGGACTTTAGGGTGACGATGGCGCGCTTGGTGTCTTTGCGCTTGCCTAGACCGAACTTGGTGCGGCGGGTCTTGCCAACACGGTTCAGAGTGTTAACCGAAGCAACCTTGACGCCGAAGATAACTTCGATGGCCTGCTTGATTTCGGTTTTGTTCGAACGTGGGTCCACCTCAAAGGTGTACTTTCCGTTGTCGATCAATGCGTAGCTCTTCTCAGAGACGATTGGCTTGATGATGACCTCGCGTGGGTCTTTGTTGATCGCAGTCATGCTTATGCCTCCTTGGCGGCCTCAGCCGAAGTTGCAACAGCCTTAGCTGATGCGCCCTTGGCAGGACCTGCGATGTATGCGTCAAGCGCTGACTTGGTGAACACCAAGTCGTCGCTCAACAAGATGTCGTAAGCGTTTAGCTGGTCAACAGGCAGAACGTGAACGTTCTGAAGGTTGCGCAAGCTCTTGTAGCTGGTGTCATCGGTGCGGTCTAGAACAACTAGAACGTTGCGACGCTGAGTTAGCTGAGCAAGAATTGCGGCCGCTGCCTTGGTTGAAGGTGCTGAACCAATTGCGAACTCGGCGATGACGTGTAGACGGCCGTTGCGTGCACGGTCAGAAACCGCACCGCGAATAGCAGCTGCCTTCATCTTCTTAGGAGTGCGCTGGTCGTAGTCGCGTGGCTTTGGACCGTGAGCAATGTAACCACCGCGCATCTGAGGAGCACGCATCGAGCCCTGACGAGCGCGACCGGTTCCCTTCTGCTTGAAAGGCTTCTTACCGGTACCAGAAACCTCGTTGTGACGCTTGGTTGAGCTGGTGCCCTGGCGAGCTGCTGCTAGCTGAGCAACAACAACCTGGTGGATAAGTGGAACGTTGGTCTGGACATCGAAAAGGTCTGCAGGAAGCTCAGCTGAGCCTGCCTTCTTACCTGCGACGTCGAGAACGTCAATCTTGGTGACTTCGGTCATTAGAGTTACGCTCCCTTCACTGCGTTGCGGACGAATACGAGCTGACCCTTAGGACCAGGTACGGCACCCTTGATTAGCAATAGACCCTTTTCGGCATCGATTGCGTGCAGGGTTAGGTTCATTGCGGTGGTGCGAGCGCCACCCATACGACCAGCCATGCGGGTTCCCTTGAACACGCGTGATGGAGTCGATGAAGCACCGATCGAACCAGGCTTGCGGTGGTTGCGGTGTGCACCGTGAGATGCACCTACACCCGAGAAGCCGTGACGCTTCATGTGACCTGCGAAGCCCTTACCCTTTGAGGTTCCAACGACGTCGACCAGCTGGCCAACCTCTAATACCTCAACACCGAGCTCCTGGCCTACTGAGTAGTCAGCTGCATCTGCGGTGCGGATTTCGGCGATGTGACGACGAGGAGTAACGCCAGCCTTGGCAAAGTGACCAGCTAGCGGCTGGGTGGTCTTGCGTGGGTCGATAGCGCCGTATGCGATCTGGATAGCTGAGTAGCCATCGATCTCGTTGTTCTTGATCTGGGTGACAACGTTCGAGCCAGCCTCAACGACGGTGACAGGAACAAGCTTGTTGTTCTCGTCCCATACCTGAGTCATGCCGAGCTTCTT
>JBEGKW010000039.1:0-9488 GCA_041183865.1 Actinomycetota bacterium
AATGCTCGCACTCGGCCTAGATTGGGTAATTGACGCGCAACTTTAGTAAACCCCCACTAGACAAACAATCACGCGCAACATAAACTGTTGTCGTGAGTGAATTTATCCCAGCAATCAGCCCTGCCGACATCAAGTTTGGTCTAGATACCTTTGGCGCTATGAGCGTCAAGACCGACGGCACCCCAGAGACAGCCGCGCAGGTCATCCGCAATATCGTCGAGCAGGCCAAGCTAGCAGACGAGCTGGGTCTCAATAACTTCAACATCGGTGAGCACCACCGCGACGACTTTGCAGTTTCGGCACCAGACACCGTGCTCGCCGGCATCGCGACCGTGACCAAGAACATCACGATCGGCACCGGCGTTACCGTGCTTTCAAGCGAAGACCCGGTTCGCGTTTACCAGCGCTTCGCGACCATCGACGCACTGTCGAACGGTCGCGCCGAAATCACCGCCGGCCGCGGATCATTCACCGAATCTTTCCCGCTGTTTGGCTACGAGCTGAGCGACTACAACGTCTTGTTCGAAGAGAAGCTCGAACTGCTGGTTGAGTTGTTCAAAGAGGGGCCGGTCAGCTGGCACGGCACCACCCGCAAGCCGCTAAAGAATCAAGAGATTTACCCAAAGACCGAGTCTGGCGCAATGAAGATGCGCGTCGGTGTGGGCGGTAGCCCAGAGTCGGTGATTCGTGCCGCTCGTCTCGGAATTCCGATGGCACTTGCGATCATCGGTGGCGACCCAGCACGCTTCGCTCCATACGCCAACCTTTATTACGAGGCACTCGAGAAGTTTGGCCAAAAGCCGCTGCCAATCTCGATTCACTCACCGGGTCACATTGCGGCAACCGATGCCGAAGCCCGCGAACTCGTTTGGCCACACTACGAGAAGTTCATCGATCGACTAGGTCGCGAACGTGGATGGGGTCCGGCCAGCAAGGGTCACTACATCCAAGAGGTCGAGCACGGCTCGCTCTACGTTGGCTCGCCAGACACCGTCGCCGCGAAGATTGCACACGCGATTCAGTCGGTTGGTGCTTCGCGCTTCGACATGAAGTTCGACAACGGCACCGTTCCGCACGAGCACCTGCTCAAGTCAATTGAGCTCTATGCAACCGAGGTAGTGCCTCGAGTTCGCAAGTTGCTAGCCGAGGCATCGGTCGACGTGTTCGACTCTGCCTTCGGCAACATTGGCTAACGCTTAGTGCGTCTTACCGCCGTTGATGTTCCAGGCTCCCTGGGTGTAAACAGCGCTCACCATTGTGTTCGGTGAAATGTTTGTATCGAACGGGGTCCATGGTTCATCTCTTTCAACCCGGATGCTTGACCCGTGCGTGTATCGCAACGTCGAAACGATGACCGTGATATTTGTGATGTCTGCGTCATCGGTTAGCACGAAATGCACGAGGTCGCCTTCTTTTCCCTCTGGAAGCGTGTAGCTGCCACGACGAAGAGCAAACACCTGGTGCTTCAGGTCCAAGAGCGTAGGCGCAGGAGCACTCACGGATAGAGCGCCGCCCGATGACCCGGCCGGACCCTGAGGTCCCTCCGGGCCAGTGGCTCCGGTGAGGCCGCGAAGCCCGTTAGCGCCAGCGGCGCCTGGTGAACCCGCTGGACCAGCGGGACCAGCAGGACCAGTAGCACCATTAGCCGTGTTAAGCAGCGAGCCATCCTTGAACTTAATACCTCTTGCGACGGCCAACCAGCCGGTGTCGCCAGCTCCACCAATTGTTATGTCTTGATCTGCAAGAACCGACCGAATACCGGATGCCGTAAGGCGGATGTTTCCGATTCGCAGGGAATCTGCACCATCGATCAAAAGTGTGCCATCGGTCACAGTCAGAGCCGCTTGCTTGCCGGTGAGTGTGTCTTGAATGAACAGGGTTCCAGGCCCAAGTTGCAGACCCTTCCAGCGGAACGATGAGGTTCCCAAAGTGAACTGATTATCAATCGATGGAATCATGTCGCCGGTGATTGCAGTCAAGCTGACCATTCCGGTGCAAATGCCGGCTGCTCCCGTCGCACCAGTCGCTCCGGTGTCACCCTTGGTGCCTGCCTTGCCGGTGGCGCCGGTGTCACCCTTAGCACCGGTTGCACCTGTTTCACCGGTAGCCCCGGTCAGGGCTGGGGCCGGGGTTGCCGCTGCGGTTACGGTGCCGCTCGGCGAAACCGGGCAAAAGCCCAAGACCTTGAGATTGTCAGCCAGTGTGGTGTTTTTGCCGTTTAGCGAATCGGCTAGATAAAAACCGCCGGTGGTGAGCGAGGCAATCGTTGCCAAAGCGGTTAGAGAAATGAGAACTTTTTCGATTTTTTGCACTTGCGCCCCCCGGCGTCGGTAGAACGACTCACAGTGAGCTAGTTTAAGACTAAACGCAAGGATGCCCTGCAGGCGACGGTTTTCTGAAACTACCGAGCAAGCGGAAGGCGAATCTCGGTTCGCAGACCACCCAGGTCACTCTTTTCGAGTCTGACCTCGCCGCCGTGCTTGCGCACAATCGCAGCCAAGATGCTCATGCCTAAACCCGAACCGCCCGACTCGCGCGACCGCGAGTTGTCGAAGCGCTGAAAGTGGCTGATGCCGGCTTCATAAAACTCGTGTGGCAAACCGCGACCGCTGTCATCGAAGCTCAGCACGGCAAACATGCCATCCTCGGCGCGAAGTGAAACACGAAGCGAGTCGGTCACCAGGGTGTGACGACGGATGTTCGAGGTCAGGTTGGCCAGCACCTGCAGAATCAAATCGCGGGCACCGAGAATCTCGATTCCGGCATCGATCGAAACGGCTACCGGGCGTTCGGGCTGCAAGATGCGCAGGTCGTCAACCGCGGTGCCTACCACTGCTGAGAAGTCAATCAGCGAAAGCTCACTCATTACCTTGGTGTCGGTTTTGGTTTCACCCAGTTCGGCCAAAAGCAAGAGGTCGCGAATCAAGGCATCCATGCGGTTTGATTCGGCCAGCATGCGCTCGTAGGCCCGGGCGGTCTGCTCTGGTCCGGCATCCGGGTTCTTTTGTAGCAGCTCGACATATCCCTTGATGACGGTGAGCGGGGTGCGCAGTTCGTGGGAGGCATCGCCCAAGAAGGTCTGCATGCTCTGCTGGGTGCCGCGCTCAACCTCGATCGAGTGTTGCAGCGAATCGACCATGTGACGCAGCGCACGAGCCAGGCGGTCAACCTCAGATTCCCCGGTGCCGGCAGGCAGCTCAACCTCGGCATCGCCATCGGCAATCAAACCGGCGGCGTCAACCAGGCGCGAAATCTTACGCACGTCACGCCTAATAAATAGTGCAATCGCGACGGCACCAAAAACAATCGACCCAAGGATGAACCAAATCAGTAACCTGATGTTCGCATCGCGACTTTCGATTTGCGCCGACAGTGAGGTGGCGAGCACGACAAATTCACTGTCGGCCAAAGCAACCGCGCGAAGTCGGTAGGTATCGGCACCTTGAACCACAGTGATCGCATTTTTGCTCGCTGCGGTTAGCAAAGCGACCGATGGCTTCTTGGTGATCTCGATGTTGCCAGGGTTCAGCACCAGAAGGTCGTTGTTCAGTGATAGAAAGTCAACGGTCAGGCTGATGGCCGATTCATCCGCTGCCAAAAGGGCCGAGCCGAGCGGGTCATCCTTGGTGTTCTTGATTTGGTGAGCGGCGACCGACAGGGCGTCGTCGACACGAGCGACATCAGAGTCAAAAGAGGTGGAAACCGCGAAGCCGCCAATGGCCACCGAGACCAGCGAAATGATCGAGGCGGTGGCAATCGAAAGGCGAGATTGCAGGCGCACTGTTAATCGGCCGCAATCTGAAAGCCGATGCCGCGAACGGTCTTGATGCCCTCATAGCCGTCGATGTGTAACTTGCGCCGCAGGTAAGAGATGTAGGTGTCGACGACGGTGGCGTTAGCCGCGAAGGCCATGCCCCAAACCACGTCGAGCAGTGTTGCCTTGGTAACCACCTTGCCCTGCTTGATCATCAACTCATATAGAAGCTTGAATTCGGTAGGCGAGAGGTCAACCGGATTGCCGTTGAGGGTAACGGTGTGACGATCTTCGTTGAGCACCAGAGGGCCACAAACGATGTCTTCGGCTGTGGCCTCGGAAGAGCCCATCGTGCGACGCAGAATGGCAGCGATGCGCAACATCAATTCTTCGAGCCCAAACGGCTTGGTCACATAGTCGTCGGCGCCCAGGCGCAGACCGCGGGTTACGTCACCGCGCTCGCCGCGTGCGGTCAGCATCAGGGCCGGGGTCTGGTCGCCCAGCGCACGAAGGCGCTCGAGCAACTCGTAGCCATCCATGTTCGGCATATTGATGTCACTGATGATTAGGTCAACGCTGTTTTCGCGCAACCACTTGAGCGCAAGAAAGCCATCGGCGGCCTCGAATGGCTCATAACCCGACAGGCGCAGGGTGTCGCAAATCATGTCGCGAACTCCGGGTTCGTCATCGACTACAAGGATGCGTTGTGCGCTCATGCCTCAATGCTACGGCGCAGGTCTGACTTGGCCTGCAAACTCTCAAGCCACCCGAACCCTTTTCACATAAAACTCACAAAGTGGCAGGCGCATCATTGATTCATCACCCCCAAGTGATAACCCCGATCCAGCCCACCTCTAAAGAAGGTTCAAAATGTTCAAGATCACCAGCAAGGCACTTCTTGCCACCGCGGTTTCTGCCGCTCTGGTACTTGGCGGCGTTTCAGTCAGCGCTTTCGCTGCCGACGCCACCCCAGCCCCATCTGCTTCACCAAGCAAGGCGCCTCGCGTAAACCCAAACAAGGTTGCCATGGATGCATTCCGTGCGGCCCAAGCAGATTTCAAGGTTGCTCAAGACAAGTTCAAGGCCGACAAGATCACTTTCCAGGGTGCACTCGATGCATTCAAGATCGTTAACGACTCCTACTCGAGTGCTAAGAAGGTCATCGGCGACACTTTCAAGTCGGCAGTTCAGGCTGCGAACGCCGCTTATACCTCGGCTCTGGCAGCAGCTACCACCGATGCCGACAAGGCTTCTGCGCTAGCGGCTCGCAAGTCTGCGGTTGCCGCAGCGGCTACCGTACGCGACGCAGCGATTCAGGCACTCGGTGCAGCCCCTGCTCGTCCGGTTGCTCCGGTTCGCCCAACGCCGCCAGCTAAGCCGGTTCGCATCGACCCGACCCACGCACCTAAGGCACCAAAGGCTCCAGCAACTCCGGCGCCAACCCCAGCTCCATAACAGACTTACCTCCTAGTAAGAAAAGCTTTGCCCGAATGCGGATCCGGGCAGGGAATCAACAAAAGGCATCGAGCTTCGGCTCGGTGCCTTTTGCCTTTTCTTGGCTGACCATGCTCCACTGACCCCCAAGAGACGCGCTGTCCTAAAGCGCTTGCGGTGCTAGGGCTCAACAGGCGTAAGTAAAAACTGCAAATCTCACACTTTTTTGCCGATTTTTTCTGTAAAAGATGTAAGCGTTTACAATCGTTACCAAACCGTTTCCAAAAACGGTTCCTTTCGTTATGCAAGCGCTTTAGAGTTTTTCTTACACGGTGTATCGATTCGCATGCATCGCATCCATGGAAAGGGATACCAATATGAAGAAGGGCACTCGCCTCGTTGCAGTTGCTGCGTCAGCAGCTCTAGCAGCAGCAAGCCTCGGTATGGGCGTTGCAGCTCAGGCCGCAACCCGTACCGTCACTATTTTCGGTGGATACTCAGCCGGCGACGCCGCTGCGTTCCAGGACGAACTGAACATCGCATTCCCTGCAAGCTCAGGCATCAAGGTTAAGTACACCAGCCTTGCATCGTTCGACACCGACATCACCACCAAGATCAAGGCTGGTCAGGCACCAGACATCGCTATGTGGCCACAGCCAGGCGGTCTGATTGCCCAGAAGTCAAAGCTTGTTCCAGTTGACAAGGTTCTTGGCGCTTCAGGTTTCGCAGCTATCAAGAAGACTCTTGTTCCTGGCTTCGAACTTCTTGGCAAGGCTTCAGACGGCAAGACCTATGGTCTTCCGGTTTCAGCAAACCTAAAGTCAATCGTGTTCTACAACCCAGCTGTCTTCAAGGCAAATGGTTGGACCGTTCCAACCACCCAGGCACAGCTTGAGACTCTTCAGGACAAGATCAAGGCTTCTGGTAAGGCATTCCCATGGTGTGCAGGTACCGAGTCTGGTGGCGCAACCGGTTGGTCACTTACCGACTGGATGGAAGAGCTAGTTCTAAAGACCGCTGGCGTTGACACCTACAACAAGTGGTGGAAGGGCCAGGTCAAGTGGACCGACCCTAAGATCGTTACCGCTGGAAAGCTTCTTGCTTCAACCCTTCTAACTGAAGGCAACACCCAGGGTGGCGGTGCAGGTGTAACCTCACGCTTCTTCGGTCTTGCTTCAACCCAGGGTCTATTCAAGTCAGCTAAGGCAGACGGCGCATGTGCAATGCTAAAGCAGGGCTCATTCATCACCGGCTTCTTCCCAGACGACATCCAGGCAGAGCTAAAGGCTAAGAACTACACCCACGTTGGCGTATTCGCTTACCCAGGCACTGCAAACCTTCTAGGTGGCGGTGACACCGCTGGTGTATTCCACAACAACCCTGCTGTTGCAAAGGTTGCTGCCTACATCATGTCTGACAAGATGGGTACCAAGGGCTACGCTTCAAAGGCTTCTGGCTTCCTATCACCTCACAAGACCTTCAACCCTGCCTACTTCGGCGACCCACTAGCGAAGCAGTTCACCGCTATGTTCTCGAAGGCTAAGGGCTTCGGCTTCGATGGTTCAGACCAGGCTCCACCACAGGTTAACAAGACCGAGTGGTCAGAGCTAACCAACTGGTTCGCTGGAAAGATCACCATGGACCAGGCGTTCAAGTTGATCGCTGATTCATACAACCAGTAATCAAATAATCCTCGGATTAGTAGATAACTAATACGTTGGCGGAAGGGGCTTAGGCTTCTTCCGCCAACGCACTTATCGGCTCTTTTAGTCGGTATAAACTGTTCCAGCCCGCCCCACCAGAGAGACCACAAAATGACTGATCTCATTACCGCCATTGCGGCGATTGTGCTCGGCCCTCTAGCAACATTCGGCCTATACGCACTCTTAAACCTCTTGGTAAACCTGCTGCCAACCGACAAGGTTCGCGAAGCGGTTCGCCCATATGTCTTTATCGGCCCGGTTCTACTTCTAATTGGAATCTTGCTGGTCTACCCAACCATTCAGTCAATGGTCTTCAGTTTCATGAATGCCGACTCTTCTGAGTTCATCGGCTTTAAAAACTACGAAAAGCTTTTTTCAGACCCAAGCTTCTTGATCACCGTCGGAAACAACCTGCTTTGGGTTGCAATCGTGCCGATCACCACGATCATCTTCGGTCTATTCATCGCGACCCTAACCGACAAGCTTGGCCCGGTTCGCGAGCGACTAATCAAGTCGGTCATCTTTATGCCGATGGCTATCTCATTCGTGGCAGCATCGTCAATCTGGCGTCTGAACTACTCGTGGGATGCCGGCGACAAGCAGATCGGTATGCTGAACGCTTTTGTTAAGGCAATCGGCGGAACCCCGATCAACTGGATTCAGACCGACACCCTCTCGCTAAACAGTTTGATGATTATGGTCATCGTGGTTTGGGCAAACGCTGGTTTCGCCATGACCCTGCTTTCAGCAGCAATCAAGGCAGTGCCCGAAGAGACCACCGAAGCGGCAGCGCTTGACGGAGCCACCGGTGCACAGGCCTTCTTCCAGATCGTGCTGCCACAGATTTGGGGAACCGTGGTTTCGGTCTTCATCACCGTATTAATCAGCTCGATGAAGATCTTCGACGTGATTTGGGGTATGACCGGAGGTAACTTCCACACCAACGTTCTCGGTGTTGACTTCTTCCTCCAGTACTTCGTCTACAACGACACCGGTAAGGCAACTGCGGTTGTTATGTTGCTCATGCTCGCGATCATCCCGGTTATGTACTACCAGGTTCGCAGCTACCGCAAGCAGGAGGAAATCCGATGAAAAACAACGTCATTCTTCAGAAGCTTCGCGACTGGCGCGTAGGCACCACCATAATCATGCTGGTTGTTGCCCTGCTTTGGCTGCTTCCTACCCTTGGCCTTTTGGTCACCGCCTTCCGCGACAAGACCGCATCGGTTGAGTCTGGTTGGTGGACTGCAATCTTCGATCCGTTCAACACCAACTGGACAGTATCAGCCTTCGAAAACGTGCTGTTCTCAGAGAACTGGAACCTGTCGCAGGCGTTCATGAACACCTTGGCAGTCACCGTGCCGGCAACCATCTTGCCGATCACCTTTGCCGCCTTCGCTGCCTACGGCTTCACCTTCTTGAACTTCAAGTTCAAAGAACTCTGGTTCGCAGTGATCATCGCTCTGATGATTGTGCCGCTTCAGGCAGTTATCGTGGCTGTGCTACAGATGTTTGTTGCGCTAGACCAGTGGTTGATGACCATCCCCGGAAACGAGTACGGCGACTTCCACATCTCTGGCGAATACCCAGCTGGTTGGATCGTCCACTCGGCCTTTGCCATGCCTTTGGCTGTTTACATCCTGCGCAACTACATGATGACCTTGCCGATGGCGTTGATCGAGGCTGCTCGCATCGATGGTGCGAGCCACTTCCAGATCTTCTGGCGCCTAATCGTGCCGATGTCGGTTCCGGCTCTTGCCTCGTTCGCAATCTTCCAGTTCCTGTGGGTTTGGAACGACTACTTCATCGCCTTCATGTTCGTGGGTAACCACACAGTGATGACCTACCAGCTATTGAGCATGCTGGGTCAGCACGGCGAGGGCTGGCAGATTGTTATGGCCGGCTGTTTGATCTCGGTGCTTGTACCTCTGGCCGTATTCTTCGGTCTACAGCGCTACTTCGTCCGTGGCCTTACCGCAGGTTCGGTCAAGTAATCAACTAACCTAAATACAGTTTCAATGTTGAACCGGTTGACCGAAATGGTCGGCCGGTTCGGCGTTAACCTAAGAAGCAAACCGCAAAACCCTTCAGTGAAAGCGAGCCGATTATGGCTGAACACACCTTCCTACGTGGCCCTGCAGACTGGTGGCGTCAAGCCGTCGTCTACCAGATTTACCCACGCAGCTATGCCGACAACAACGGCGATGGCATCGGCGACCTAAAGGGAATCACCTCGCGCGTTCCTTACCTAAAGGAGCTCGGTGTTGACGCGGTTTGGTTGAGCCCGTTCTACCCATCCGAGCTTGCTGATGGTGGCTATGACGTTGCCGACTACCGCAACATCGACCCGCGCATTGCTCGAGACTCTGCATGCCGCAGGCATCCGTGTGTTTGTTGACGTGGTGCCAAACCACTCTAGCGACCAGCACGAATGGTTCCAGGCCGCGCTGAAGGCGCCTAAGGGTTCGAAAGAGCGCGACCGCTACATCTTCCGCGATGGCAAGGGTGCGAATGGCGAGATCCGCCCATCCGAGCTGATCAGCCACTTCGGCCCAACCGCCTGGACCCGCATCACCGAGCCAGACGGCACCCCTGGC
>JBEGKW010000040.1:0-8592 GCA_041183865.1 Actinomycetota bacterium
GCGAAAACTGTATTATTGGCGCAGGTGCTGTCGTGATTCGCGACGTGCCAGATAACCACATGGCGGTCGGCGTTCCGGCGCAAAACCGCCCGATTGAGAGCTAGTCGATGATCAAGAACCTCACCGACCTATCGGTTCGCCCAGACGCGAGCCTGCTCGACACCATCGCGGCCATTTCAAAGGGCACCAAGCAGATCGCGCTAGTCATCGACGATGCCGGCGTGCTGCTGGGCACTGTGACCGATGGCGACGTTCGCCGTGGCCTGCTGCGTGGCCTAGACATGAAGGCGCTCGTGACCGAGGTCATGAACCCGAACCCAACCACGGCTTCGCTCGGTGACGACGCTCAGACCGTGATGGTCGAGCAGCTTTCTCGCATGATTCACTCGGTGCCGGTCATCGATGCATCGGGCAAGGTAGTCGGTCTATTCACCGACGCCGACCTGGTCACCCCAGACGAAATCACCACCCCGGTCGTGCTCATGGCCGGCGGCAAGGGCGTTCGCCTTTACCCACTGACCAAGGATGTGCCGAAGCCGATGCTCAAGATCGGTGACATGCCGATCATCGAGATCATCCTTCGCAAGCTAAAGTCTCAGGGCTTCAAGAACATCTTCATTTCGGTGAACTACCTCGGCAATGTCATCGAAGAACACATCAAGGATGGCGCGTGGCTCGGCCTAAACGTCACCTACCTGCACGAGTCACAGCCGCTCGGCACCGCCGGCGCATTGGGCCAGATGAACGGCAAACTCAACGAGGCGTTCATCGTGATGAACTCAGACCTGCTCACCAACTGTGACTTCCGTCAGGTCATCCGTTTTCACAAGAAGACCGGCGCTAAGGGAACCTTGGGTGTTCGCGAATACTCGTTCCAGATTCCTTACGGCGTGGTCAACATCAACGGCACCGAGGTCGAGTCGATCTCTGAGAAGCCGCTGCACCGCTCGATGGTTTCTGCCGGAATCTATGCGCTAGACCCATGGGCGCTATCGCTCGTGCCGGCCGATGAATACTGCGACATGCCAACCTTGCTCGACAAGATCAAGGCCGAGGGTCAGAAGGTTTCGGCCTTCCCGATTCACGAGTCATGGCTAGATATCGGTCGCCACGACGACCTAAACGATGCCCGCAACAACGTCGAGCAGTGGTTGAACTAGGTTCGCATGCTAGACGACAACCTGGTTATCGCATTCATCCCGGCCCGCGGTGGTTCTAAGGGCTTGCCTGGCAAGAACCTCATGAAGCTTGGCGGCATGAGCATGATTCAGCGCGCGGTTGCTTCGGCCACCGACTGGCTTGGAGGCTCGAAGGTTGACGTAACCGTGGTTTCTTCAGACGACGAGGCGATACTGGCCGAGGCCAAGGCCGCCGGTGCGGTCACCTTCAAGCGTTCGCCCTTTGCTGCCTCGGATGAAGCCACCGCCGCCGATGTTTTGCGCGACTACTTTGGTTCACCAGATGTGATGGTCGACCTCGACGGTCGCGACCCTTGGATCGTTTACCTCCAGCCAACCTCGCCGGCTCGCACCGGTCTGCACGTCGAAGAAGCTTTCAAAATGCTGACTCCTGGTGTGCGCTCGGTGGTCTCGGTGACCACTCCAGAGAAGAGCCCTTACTGGACTCTCAACATCAACGAGCGTGGCCAGCTAACCCCGCTGTTTCCGCAGGCATTCGAAGCAAACCGTCAGGCTCTGCAGGCCGCCTACATTCCAAATGGCGCCGTCTACATCTTCAAGTTGAGCGATTTCATTGCCTCTGGTGCAGTGCCGGTGACCAACGCCGCCGCCTACATCATGACTCGTGAAGAGTCGGTAGACATCGACACCAAAGAAGACTTCGAAAAGGCCAAGGCGCTTCTTGAGCGATGAGCTAAAGCCGAGCATCGAGCGAGTCTGGGGCATTTTTGCCGATATCGAGGCTCGCGAAAACTTGGTCGCCTGGAAGATCGGGTCGATCTACCTTTGGCCGCTGCTACGCGGAATGCTGATGCGTGAGGTAACCGAGCAACTGGGTATTTTTGAGCGTCGCCTGGCCGATGCGCCCATTTCTGCCTCCAACTCGGAAACCCTCGCCGCTTTCGCCCCGGCCGATTATGCCGTGGTGCCATTCACCCGCCGCGATGCCAACGGGCTAGACCCGTTCTCGGGCTTCATCGTCGACTCACTCAAGGCGCATGGTCACCAGCCACTCATCCTTGGTATGGGGCCAGAGGACGCCGGTTCGGGTCGGCCACAGGTCGAAACCCTCGAGCAAGAATTCACCGCGCGCTATCGTCGCCAGGCTCTGCTCTTGGTGGCACCGACCCTGCGCAAATCGCACCGCGAAAAATACGCGCGGGTCATCACCCATATAGAGTCTGAGCTCTTAAAGGAACTGGGTCAGAGTGGGCTTGATTTGACGACTATAACTGGCCCTTATCGTCAATTTCCGCGCTGGTTGCTAGTGCAATTCGCGGCACAGCGCATGGGTTGGAAGAAATTCTTCATCACCGCCAAGGTTCGCAAGGTCTTCATCGTCAACGCCTGGAAGCGCGGCCTCATCGCCGGTGCACAGGCCGCCGGGGTTACCGTGGTCGAACCGCAGCACGGAGCCATCTCGGGCATCCACCCATACCTGTCTTGGGCCGGTCAAACCGCTGTTGCCTACCAGCCCGACGAGTTCCTCGAGTGGGGCCAGTATTGGGGCGATGTGGCCGACCTGCCCGCCGCCACCAAGCGCAAAATCATCGGTGCGCCAGATTTCATCACGGATGCCGTTGCCCGCACCGCCGAGCTAGCCAAGACCGGCGACGCCCACCAGCCCAAGACAGTTCTGATCGCTTCGCAGGCCCACGCCACCAAGGCCATCACCGAGTTCTTGGTGCGAGCCGCGGCCGCTAACCCAGACTTCGTATTCACCCTCAAGCAGCACCCGCAAGAGGCACCGGCCGATTTCGGATCGGATGCTCCGGCCAACCTTCTCCTAGCCGACCCAGCCGAGAACACCCTCGACCTGATGGCTCGCAGCGAGTTCGTACTCGGTGTCTATACCACCGCACTCTTCGAGGCGCTGACTCTCGGTTGCAAGGTTGGTGTGCTCGGGTTTTCGGGCTGGCAACACATCCGTGGATTGGTCGAACGCGGTGACGCAACCCTGATCGAAAACCAGGATGCGCTTGCCCGCTTCTTGGCTACGGCAACCGCGGCCGGCGATCGCAGTGATTACTACTATGCCCAGCCGGCATCCGAGGCTGAGCTGTGGGCTGCGATTAAGATTGCTGAGTGAGCACTAAGGCAGAAGAAAAGGGCATCGCCTCGATAGGCGAGGCTTTCTTTGCCGTTGAGGCTGCCGAAGATCTCTACAACTGGCGCGTAATGGGCGTACAAATCTGGCCGGTTATGCGCTCGCGCTTGCTCAAGACCCTGATGGCCAACTCTGGTCTTTTCGCCTCGGGCCAGGGCAAGCAGGTCGACTTCTACGACAACGTCGAGCAATACCGTGGCCGCAAGCCGGCACTGTTGCTGTGGCGCGCGGTTCGTTTCGGTTGGCTCGGACCACTAGCTTCTCGCGCGTTTTGCCCACGTAAAATCGATGGGGCCGCCGCGCACCTCGGTGAGCCTGACTACCGCAACCTCAAGTCAAAGCAGGCCATCGTCGTGCCGTTTGCCACCCGCGATGGCAACGAACCGCACATCGAAAAGTTTGCCCAGCCGGTTATCGATGCGCTCGGTGATCGCGGGCTCATCCTTGGCGTTGGCACCTGGGACAAAATCACCAACCGCCCTCGCGTCGAAGACCTAAACGGCTACTTCAACCGCCGCTGGCACTACCCGGCCGCCGTTATCGTGCGCCTCGGCGTTAAGAAGGCCGACCTGGCCAAGTATGCCCGCGTGGTCAAGGCGCTCGAGACCCAGACCGGCTTCAGCCTCGACCCGCTGCGCAACTTCCCGCGTTGGATGTTGCGCATCTTCTTCATCCAGAAACATGGCTACCGCAAGATTTTCAAGCGCACCAGTGCCAAGTATGTGTTTGCCGTCAACGCGGCCCGCATGCCGCTTCAGGCCGCAGCCCAGAGCCTCGGCATGAAGGTCATCGAGATTCAGAGCGGAGTCTTCTCGAAGTATTCGCTGCAGTTCTCGTGGCCGGGTTCGCCCAAGATCGAATACATCCCGGATGAAATCTGGACCTGGGGTGACTACTGGACCTCGGGCATCGAGCGCGCCGGTGGTCAGTCGGTTCGCGTGATCGGTTCAACCGAAGAGTTCGAGTCGATTCGCGAGCGTCACATTCCGAAGGTGGTCGGTCAGGTCGTTGTGCTTTCGCAGCCTCTTATCGGACTCGACATCTTGAAGGCTGCGGTTGATTTCGCTGCCGCCCGCCCAGACCTCAAGGTGATTTTCAAGCTGCACCCGCGCAACGAGATCGACGAGTTCGCCGGTTACCTTGCCGGTCTACCTGGTTCGGCACCGAGCAACCTGACGCTCATGCAGTTCGAAAAGTCTTCGCTAGAGGTGATCGCCGAATCCGAAATCTCGGTCGGTGTCTTCTCAACCGCGCTAATTGAAGCTGCCGGTTTGGGTGCCAAGGTCGCAATCATCAAGCTGCCAGGATGGGAGCACCTCGCCCCGCTGATCGACGGGGGATACGCCTCGGCGTTTGACACTGCGGCCGAACTGGTTGCCGGAATCGATGACTTGCGAAACCCTGCCGACGAGTATTTCTTCTACGGCCGCCGCGCCAACATCCAGTCGATTGTCGACGAACTTCTGAACTAGCGCGTGTGGCGCCTAGTGCTTGCGCAGCGCTAGGTAACTACCGAGCGCAACCAGCGGCAAGCCAGTGAGCAATCCGATGGTGATCGGTTCGTGCAAGAAAACGATTCCCAACAGCAGGGCCCAAGCGGTGTTCGGGTAGGTGACCAAGGTGGCTCGCGCTGAACCGACCTCCTGGACAAGGTCGAAGAACAAAACGAAGGCTAGCGCCGAGCTAATCACGCCGAGACCAACCAGTGAGCCGACCGAGGTCCAGGCGGGGCCGGCGGCAATCTCTCCAGGCAGCGCGGTCAGTGCCGGAATCGCGTAGAACACAGCAACCATGGTCAATGAAAGACCGATGACGCCGACTGTCGGCACATCCTTGAGTTTTGCATTCGCGATGGCTGGGGCAATCGCATAACCAAGCGCTGACAAAACCAGCATGAGCAAGTAGATCGGTTCGAAGGTTCCGGTTAGCGAGTCGATGCCGACGAGCAAGACAACACCGGCGAAACCGATGGCAAGACCGGCGAGGGTCTTCGGGTGGCGAACCGATTTGTCGCCCTGAAAGAAGTAGGCGATCAGCATGCCGAAGATCGGAACGGTTGCAATCATCAGACCGGCAAGGCCAGATGGAACGTGACGCTCCGCTTCGGTTAGCAAGAACCAAGGGCCGATCATCTCGATTGCCGCGAATGACAAGACCCAAGGCCACGCCTTTAGCGCCGGCTTTAGTGCGCCGCGCTTGATGGCCAACGGAACCAGAATCAAAGCACCGATGGTGACTCGGCTAAAGATTACGGTCGGGGTAGAAAAGTCTTTGCCGGCCACTGCGAGAAAGAAGTACGGAACTCCCCAGGCTAGACCGATGGCAAGAAATAAAAGGAAACCTCTGCGTGACATTTTGCCAGCCTACCTGCTATGCTTAGTAAACCCCCTCTAGACAAAAGGTATAAAAAGCATGTCAAAAACTGCAATCACCGCAGCGCCAATCCTGCCAGTCTTGGCAGAGCGTTGGTCACCTCGTTCATTCGACGAGACCTACCTACTTACCAAGGACGAAATCGTTTCAGTTCTTGAGGCTGCTCGTTGGGCAACCACTTCAAACAACTCAACTCCTGCGCGCTTCTCAGTTCTAGCTCGCGGCACCGAACTTCACGCTGCAGTTTCTCCTGCACTTGCTTCATGGAACGCAGCCTGGGGCCCAACCGCTTCAGCTCTGATCGTCGTTTCAGTCAGCAAGGTCAACCAGGATGGCAGCCCAGCCGTTTTCGCTCAGTATGACGCAGGCCTACAGGTCGGCAACCTAGTCATCCAGGCTCAGTCACTTGGTCTTTACACCCACCAGATGGCTGGCCTAGACAAGGCTGCTGCCGCTGCTGCTCTAGACCTTCACGAAGACATGGAGATCATCACCGTTGTGGCAATCGGCAAGTTGGCTCCGGCCGACAAGCTTGAGGGCCCACTGCACGAGCGCGAGATCGCACCACGCACCCGCGTCGACCTAGCTGACATCGTTCTGCACGGTCTGCCTGCATAAGGTTTTGGATTTTGCGCGGTAACGCGCAGCCAGATAAGGAAAAACCCCCGGCCAGTGATGGTCGGGGGTTTTTCTTTAGGCTGGGTGACTTAGCAGTTGCAGCCCTTGTTCTCGGTTTTGCCCGAGCACTTGCAGTTGTCACCGCAGTTGCATGAGTTGTTCTGGATCATTTGACACCTCCTAAGAAGGTTTCTTGACCTTCACTTTGATGTTACGCCCGTGAATCTCAAATTCGCAGAAGTCGCAGTCATTTCACAGCATAGGCTTGAGTCATGACCCCAATCATCCAAGCATCAATTTCTGATCAGATCAGCGGCTGGTATGTCCAGACCGGCCCGATCCTGTTCTATGCCGTGGTTTGGGCTTTGGTCTTTGCTGGCACGGGTTTGTTCGTCGGCGCATTCGTTCCATTCATCACCGGTGACTCACTGGTTTTTGCTGCCGGTCTGGTTGCCGCCGGTGCCGCCGGCACTCACGCCACCGAGGGTCAGGTAAATATTTGGGTGATGGCCATCGGCGTCGGCATCTCGGCCTGGCTCGGCGATCAGGTTGGTTACACGCTCGGTCGCCACTACGGTCGCCCATACCTAGACAAACGCAAGGGTGCCTGGTTGCACTCGGCGATTGCCAAGTCTGAGAAGTTCTACCTCGGATGGGGTTGGTGGGCCGTGGTTATTTCACGCTTCATGCCTTGGGCTCGCGTCTTCGTGCCAGCCATCGCCGGAATCTCGAAGATGAACTACTACAAGTTCTTTAGTGCCAACGCGGTTGGTGCTTTGGCTTGGGGAACCGGCCTCACCTTGGCCGGCTATTACGCCGCCACAATTCCGGCGGTAAAGAGTGCGTCTTACGGCATCGCCGCGTTCTTCATCTTGGCTTCGGTTGTCGCCGGTGTGCGCACCTGGTTGAAAAACCGCAAAGCTGCTTAGTTGCTGATCGTGAAGTCGGCGATTTCGCTCGACTTTTCACGAGCATAGAAATCGGCTTCCTGAGCCGACCACATCGCAAACCAAGAGCCGTCGCCATCGCCCTCAGCCTTTCGGTCGGCGATGCGCGCCTGTCTAACTGCCTGATCTGCTTCTAGCCAGACCGTGATGTCCGCCTGCTCGGCTGCGATTCGGCTAAGTGAACCGACGCCTTCGATGATCAGGGGAGTGCCACCGCGAAACTCGCGCCAGGTTCCCGAGCGTTCACCGGCGGCCCAGTCATACTCTTGCCAACTGGCGCCTTCGCGGCGACCAAGTGGGCTCAACACCTGACGAATCAAGTAGTCGACGCCGGCCTGTAGGCCATCCCAGCCTTCGTAGAGGTCATCCATGTGAATCACGCGAGGTGCCGATTCGCCCTTTTGAAACAGGCGGTTTTGCAGTGCTGCGGCGAATGTGGTCTTGCCCGAACCGGTGCGGCCATCGACCAGGATGATTGGGGTCGGCGTGCCAGAGTCAATCAGTTCGAGAACCTGATCGGCAATGACCTCCAGCTGATCGAACACGATTAGATCGAGTAATCCTCGACGTGCACGTCAGGGTGCTTGTCGAAGCGGTATCCGCCGCCGCGAACAGTGCGAATGATGTCTTCGTAACCGGCGATCTTCGAGCGAAGGCGGCGAATGTGAACGTCGATGGTGCGGTCGCTCGGCGCATTGGCCTCGTCGCCGGCCCAAACCAACTCGATAAGTTCTTCGCGGCTAACCGTTTCACCCTCGTGGTTGATCAGGTAGCTGAGCAGTTCAAATTCTTTATATGTCAGTTCGGCGTTTTCACCGTTGGCAAAGACCTTCTTGCGGCTGAAGTCAATCAGGATGCCCTTGTTTGCGGTCTCTTCTTCTTCGGCCTTGCTAACCAGTTTGTCGAGGGCGCGAGGGTCGCGTAGCGCGGTTCGAACGATGTCGACGTTCTTGCCGCCGATGTTCTTTGGGGCTAGTGCAACCGCGGCGTATGTCTCGTCGTGTGCCGATGGAACCAACTCGATTACCTTTGCGCGCAGTGCGTTAACCAGCTCGGCCAGGGTGGTGCCGGCAGCCTTTGCGGTTGCCTCATCCACGCCGACATACAGCGCGAAACCGCGGGCCACATTGCTCGGTGGCGCCGCATGATATTCCGGGTGCTGGTTAGTCATAGAACTTCAATTATCCCTTAGCCTCTTGCAATCGGGATTTCATTACCGTTTGCTACTTGGTCTTAGGTGTGAGTGGATTTTGATACGCCCCTCAGGGAGACCTTTTTGTCAAAAAACAGTGGGTGTCATCATCCTTGCTTTTTGATTGAGTTTTATGCCGCTCGGACTTCATAACCACCACATTTTGCCCTTGCAAAA
>JBEGKW010000041.1:0-8568 GCA_041183865.1 Actinomycetota bacterium
GTCTTGCGAAGCAACTTGCGGTGCTTCTTCTTCGACATACGCTTGCGGCGCTTCTTAATTACTGAACCCATAGGGACCTCACAGATTTTGGATGCCATCTGATCAGAAGGACCAGAGGCAAAACGATTACTCCAGTCTACACTCAGACCATGACCGAAAAACAGCAGTTTACGCTCGTTCGTGACTATGGAGATTTTGAGCTGAGAAGCTACCCAGCTCACGTGCTGATGCAGGTTGAGGTCGAAGGTGACTTCATGCGCGCCGGCAACGTCGGCTTTGGCCCACTGATTAGCTACATCAGCGGCAATAACCTCGAACGCCAGAAGATCGCAATGACCGCCCCAGTTATTCAAGAACCGACCGGCGCCGAAACCCATCTGGTCAGCTTTGTAATGCCAAATGGCACTGACCCCAAGGATGTGCCGGTGCCGGCAAACTCACGAGTCTCCATCAAGGCAATGCCCGAGACTCTCACTGGCGTGCGCAAATTCAGTGGCGGCTGGAACGAAACGCGGTTTAGCCGCGAAGGTGAACTTCTACTTAAAGCGGTAGGGCTTCTGGGGTTTGAGCCAGTCGGAAACCTATACTGGGCAAGATTTGATCCACCTTGGAAGCCTGGCTTCCTAAAGAGCAATGAAGCACTAATCAACCTAAAGAAAGTCAAGTAGATGAAAATCAACGCAACCCTGCAGAAGCTCGTAGCCGAGTTTCTTGGCGTAACCCTGTTCCTCATCGCAATCGTTGGCAGCGTTTCACACTCGCTTGCTGTTCCACAGCTATCACTGGCCGTGACCCTTGGTCTAGCGATTCTGATCACCGGCGGCATCAGCGGCGGTCACCTAAACCCTGCAGTCTCACTGTTCTTCTACTCACGCAAAGAAATCTCGCTTGGCGACTTCTTGCTATACGTTCTAGCTCAGATCGGCGGCGGTTTGCTCGGCGCATTTATCGGCCTACAGCTTTGGGGCAAGAGCATCTCGCCACTCGCGGTTGGCAACACCCCAAGCCTTGCCGTTTTGCTGGGCGAATGGGTTGCCACCGGTGGCTTGGTCTTCTTGATCGGCTTCCTCGTGGCTACCAAGCGCGCAAACATCATCCCGGTTGCAGTTGGTCTTTGGATCTTCTCATCGGCTTCGTTCACCCAGAGTGGCGCGCAGGCTAACCCTGCGGTCACCATCGGCCTACTGCTAACCGGTCAGCCGATTGCAGTCACTGGTTGGATCATCGTTGCCGAGCTCGTCGGGATGCTCACCGGCATCATCGGTCTAATGGTTTTCACCGCGAAGCCAAACAAGGCTAAGAAGGTTGCCAAGAAGTAAAACAGTTTATGAACAAACTAAAAGGCCCCGGTTTAGATCGGGGCCTTCTGCTTTAATAGTCAAATGACAAAAAAAGCCTCAGTTCTCTTCGTATGCGTTCACAATGCCGGCCGCTCGCAGATGGCCGCCGGTTACCTTCAGGCCTTGGCCGGAGACCGAGTTGAGGTTCGATCAGCCGGTAGCGCACCTAAGAACGAGGTAAACCCTTCGGCCGTTGCCGCCATGCTCGAAGAGGGCATCGACATCAGCGCCAACACCCCTAAGATCCTCACGGACGAAGCCGTCGAGGCATCTGACTACGTGATCACGATGGGCTGTGGCGACGTTTGCCCATTCTTCCCTGGCAAGCAGTATCTCGACTGGGTCTTGGATGACCCTGCCGGGCAAGGTGTTGAGGCAGTGCGCCCGATTCGCGACAAGATTCGCCAGCACATCGAAGCGCTAATCGCAGAAATCGACGCTAAAAACTAGTTTTTGACACCCAAACCGTTATCTTTCTAGGTTTCGTTATTGGAATATTCCTGACATACTTTCTAGAAATAAAGGGGTAGCCAAGTGTCGCCAAGAGTAAAGAGCATGCCACAGCCGAAACAGGCTCGCGCCAAAGACACCGTTAGTGTCGTGATTGCCGAAGCCAACCGGGCAATCGAAACCGGTGGCGAATCTTCGGTACGCATCCAAGAGATATCTGCCAAAACTGGAGTCTCAATCGGCTCGATTTACCATCACTTCGGGGACCGCGATGGGCTTATCCGCGCCACCTACGTTCACAACTTCGCCGCCAACATCCAAGAAGACATCGCGCGCGCCAAGCGGTTCATGAACAAGATGCACAGCACCAAAGAAATCGCTGAGCACTATGACGAGATGATCGCTTTCTTGGTCGACCACTTCAAGCACGTACCAGCCGACAAGCGCGCCAACATCATTGGCAACACCACGGGACGCCCACTCTTGCGAGCGGCACTAGCCGAGGTTCAGCACGGCCTGACCGAACAGCTAACCGAGGTTATGCAGCTGCTTCAAGACCGAAACATGCTCAAGCCCCACCTGTCGCCCCGCGCGGCAGCGGTGATGATTTTGGGAATGCTACACGGCCGAATCGTTGCAGAGATCGACACTTCACCGGTAAGTGACCACGAGTGGAATCAGGCAATGTTGAGTGCGTTCGGCGGCCTGTTCATCCTTGACGACCAGCTGAACGTCTAAGAACTACTTGCCGGCAGCGAGCTCTCGGGCTCGAGCCAACGCGGCGTCGGTTGCCTCGACAAACATCGACTCAAGATCGGTCTCGGCCATTCGAGCAATCGCGCGCTCGGTGGTTCCGTTCGGGCTGGTTACCTGCTTGCGCAGCGCCTCAGGGCTTTTCTCAGAGGCAACCAAAAGCTCAGCGGCACCCAAGAAGGTTTCGTTGACCAACAGAGCCGAATCGGCATCGTTAAATCCGTGATGCTTGGCGGCCTTGGTTAACTGCTCGATTAGGTAAAAAACATAGGCCGGACCCGAACCCGAAATGGTGCTGAGCGCGTCGATCTTGGCTTCATCCAAGACGATGGTCTTGCCTACGGTTTCGAAGAGCTGAACCGTGGTCTCGACGGCCCAATCGGTGGCGCGCTCGCCTGCTGCGATTCCGGTAACCGCGCGGCCTACGATTGCCGGGGTGTTAGGCATCGCACGAACCACACCGACATCCTCCGGAAGCACTGCCTCCATCGATGCTGTGGTAACGCCAGCGGCAACCGAAATCACTAAGGCGTTGTCGTTGATGGTGTCGGCAATCTCGGCGAGAACCTCGGTTACATAGGCAGGCTTCACGCCAACCAAAACCACATCCGCGCCAGCCACGGCCATGGCGTTTGCGTCGACACCATTTTCGATGGCAAAGGCATGAACGCCCAGCTCATCGATGTGTTTCTCGGCGCTGACGGCACTCTTGGTGCTCACCGAAATGTGCTCGGGGTCGAAACCCGACTTGAGCAGGCCGGCCAGGATGGCTCCGCCCATTGAACCTGAGCCGAGTATTGCGATGCGGTTGATATTCACCTTCTCAGTTTAGGCGAGGGCATTTGTCGGTGGCGGTTGATAGTTTTGACTTATGGCTAACCCGAAATCAACTTTTGTCTGCACCGAGTGCGGCTGGTCGACCCCGAAGTGGGTCGGTCGCTGCGGCGAGTGCCAGGCGTGGGATTCGATGCAAGAGGGTGCCGCCGGCGGTGGCCGCGGTCTCGGGGTTAGCAAGCAGGTTCGCGCAGTGAAGTTGGTCGAGTCATCGGCAGCTAAACCAATCACGGATGTGTCTACCGCCCGAGTGGCCGCCTGGTCTACCCAGGTTGGCGAGTTCGACCGTGTTCTCGGCGGCGGGCTAGTGCCGGGAGCCGTGGTGTTGCTATCTGGCGAACCTGGCGTCGGCAAGTCGACCCTGTTGCTCGAGGTTGCCGCCAACACAGCCAAGTCGGGTAAAAAAGTTCTCTATGTAACCGGCGAAGAGTCGGTTGGTCAGGTTCGGCTGCGCGCCGAACGCACCGGAGCGCTCACCGACAATCTCTACCTCGCAGCCGAAACCGATCTTTCAACCGTGCTCGGTCAAATCGATGCCGTGAACCCAGAACTCTTGGTGGTCGACTCGGTGCAGACCATCGCCGCCAACGAAATTGACGGTGCAGCCGGCATGCCTTCGCAGATTCGCGAGGTTGCCGCCAACCTAATTCGCGTGGCCAAGGAACGCTCGCTGCCGGTCATCCTGGTTGGCCATGTCACCAAGGATGGGTCTATCGCTGGCCCTAGAGCCCTCGAACACCTGGTTGACGTGGTTTGCCACTTCGAAGGTGACCGGCAGACCTCACTGCGTTTCGTACGCTCACTGAAGAACCGATTTGGCCCAACCGACGAGGTTGGCTGCTTCGAAATGACCGGCGAGGGCATCAACCAGGTAAGCGACCCTAGCGGAATGTTTTTGTCGCGCGGCGATGCGCCGGTTTCTGGCACCTGTGTGACCGTAACGGTCGAAGGCAAGCGTCCACTAATCGCAGAGGTTCAAGCGCTAGTCGTAAAGTCATCAACGCCTCAACCGCGCCGCGTGACCAACGGCGTCGACTCGGCTCGCGTTGCCATGCTTTTGGCCGTTCTCGAGCGCCGTGCGGGCCTCCGGCTGGGTGATTCTGATGTCTACGTCTCTACAGTTGGCGGAGTGCGCCTCACCGAACCTGCGGCCGACTTGGCCATCGCTCTGGCCATCGCCTCGGCGGTTCAAGACAAACCAATCGCACACAACCTGGTTGCGTTCGGCGAAATCAGTTTGGCCGGCGAAATTCGCAAGGTTTCGAACGGCAAGATTCGCGCTAGCGAGGCAACTCGACTCGGCTTCATCCGCTCGGTTGATTCAGAGGTCGGCGACCTGCGCGCGGCTCTCAGCCTCGGCCTGAACTGGTAAACACCACACGTTGATCAGCCGCCCAGGTGTCCAAATCGGACAATATCGGGCAAAGTTCGGACAATATCGGACATTTTTTGAGGTTTTCTCATTGTCTGCGGTCAGCCTTACCTTTTCATAGAAGAGAACCCGAATCGGGGTCATGAGCTGGGGGCGCAGAATCGGAGTCAGATAATGCGAGATCAAAATATCCTGCTTACCGATAGAGCACGGGCTCTGCTTCTAGCATTTGCGATCAGCCAGAATGCGAGCGATTTTTGTCGCTTTGTCGCCGTTGTTGCACTCAGAGATTGTCAGGCCATTTCATCGGTGATGGTGAAGGCTGAATATCAAAATCGACTGCGCAGCGTGGGAGCCTACGGCCAACTAAAACCCGAAGCGGGCGAAAGCGATCGAGATAGGCATCAACTTGAACTGCTATCGGCCGCGATCCAGGAAAAGCAGCTTGTCGAAGTCGATCAACTCGCTGGTTCGAGCGATCAAAGCTTTATCGCGATTCCGTTCAGCCCAAACGGCGAGGCACTCGGCGCGCTTGGAGTCACCTTTAGAAACAGCCCAACGAGACCGAAGTTTCCTAAAGCCGAAGTCGAACTACTGCAATTGCTGTCAGAACTTATCGCTGTGAATTCGCTTCCCAAAATGCGCGCAACCGGCTTGCTGGCCAATAATTTCTATTCTTCAGATGACCTCGAGTGGGCAACCGCACTCACCGCGCGACAGCTTCAGGTGCTTGATGAAATGGCAATCGGCAAGACCAACAGTCAGATCGCGAAGGCCATCAATGTTAGCGAATCAACCGTGAAGCAAGAGGCGGTTCGTCTATTCAAATTGCTCGGCGTTAACACCCGCCAAAAAGCGGTAGCCGTTGGCAAAGAGATGGGAATTATCTAGTTCAAAATGAACTGCACGTCTGGCGACTTCACGCCGTTGACGGTCGCGACCAGGTGATACGAGGCTCCTCCGCCAGCGACGGTCTTCTCGGTCGTTGCGTCGCAACCCTTAGAGCTTGATGAAACTCGATCCCACACCGATGGCGTTGCCGCGATCGGCGCACCAGGCTGAAGAGCAAGGATGTAGTCGGTGTCTGAAGTTGCGCGAGTCTTGCAATCCTTGTTATCCCAGATGACTTCCTTGCCACTGGTCACGGTGAAGAATGACACCTTGCTGCCCGCATTAAAGTTGCAGGCTACCGAACCGGTATTGGTCACAGTGAACCAGAACGAAGGCTTGACCTTGGCAGCAAAGACGCTCTGCGGGGCCGAGTCGATTCCAACATTTGCCTGAATCGCGACGGTGCCAGGTGCGCAGTCAGCAAGAACGCCAGGGGTAGCCGGGGCCGAGGCGGTTGCCGCTGGCTTTGCCTGACCCGGGTTAAAAATGCCCGAGACAAAGCCGACGATTCCGGCTACAACATTCCAGACGATTACAACCAGGATGGCTAGCACCGCGAGTGCGATGATGCGACGGTTGCGATAGGTGGTGGCTGACGTTCGGTTTCGTTGCGTGCTCATAAACCTAGGTTAACTAGGTGCGGCCCTAGAGAGTGCGAAGCATCCTCGTGTTGCCCAAAGTGTTCTGCTTGACGCGAGCCAAATCTAGGAACTCGGCAACACCATCATCGTTTGAGCGAACCATCTCGGCGTAGGTTTCGGTGTCAACCGGAACATCCGAGATTTCTTGAAAGCCGAACTTAGAGAAGAACTCAACCTCGAAGGTTAGGCAGAAAACTCTCTTGGTGCCGATGAGTTCCGCTCGCTCTAGAAGGGCGGCGACGATCGCCTTTCCGACGCCGTGGCCGCGCATGTGGTCGGCAACGACCACCGAACGCACTTCGGCCAGGTCTTCCCACATCACGTGCAGCGCACCGGCGCCAACCACGAAGTCGTTCTCGTCGACGGCAACCAAAAACTCTGGCACGTGCTCGTAAAGGTCGACCAATTCGCGGCCAAGCAAAACCCGTGATCCTTCGATCGACTGGCGGATTGCCTGAATCTGCTTAACGTCTCCGGTAGTAGCCGGGCGAACGCGAATTGTGCTGTGAGTCATGGTTTAAGGATAGAGGTAAACGAAAACGCCCCCAAACTTCACGATTGGGGGCGCTTGTCGTTTTGTTTAGTACTCGCTGGTGTCACCGAAGTCAGGCGCTTCGATTGCCTGAATCGGTGGCACAGTTACCTGTGCGTGAGCCGCGTTTTCGAAGACGAACTCGCCGTTGACGAAGTCGACCTTCACGTGGCTCGCGTTCAACAGCTGGCCGTGCAGAATCTGCTCACTGAGCTTGTCTTCTACCTCGCGCTGAACGGCACGACGCAACGGACGTGCACCGAGGGTCGGGTCGAAACCGATCTCGATTAGGCGATCCTTTGCAGCCTGCGAAACCTCGATGGTCATGTCGCGGTCTTCTAGGCGAACGGCAAGACGCTTGATGAACAGATCAACGATCTGAACTAGCTCGGTCTTGGTTAGCTGAGGGAACACGATGGTCTCATCGACGCGGTTTAGGAACTCAGGGCGGAAGCTCTTCTTCAGCTCTTCGTTGACCTTGCCCTTCATGCGCTCGTACTCGTTGGCGGTGTCGCCCTCAAGTGCGAAGCCCATGGTGCCGCGCGAGATGTCACGGGTACCGAGGTTGGTGGTCATGATGATGATGGTGTTCTTGAAGTCGACAACGCGACCCTGACCATCGGTCAAACGACCCTCTTCAAGAATCTGAAGAAGAGAGTTGAAGATGTCTGGGTGAGCCTTCTCGATCTCGTCGAACAAGACCACGCTGAATGGCTTGCGGCGAACCTTCTCGGTTAGCTGGCCACCTTCTTCGAAGCCCACGAAGCCCGGAGGAGCACCGAATAGGCGGCTGACGGTGTGCTTCTCGCCGTATTCAGACATGTCGAGCGAAATCAAAGCGCCTTCGTCGTCGAACAAGAACTCTGCCAAAGCCTTGGCAAGCTCGGTCTTTCCGACACCGGTTGGGCCGGCGAAGATGAATGAACCAGAAGGACGGTTTGGGTCCTTTAGGCCGGCACGCTGACGGCGAATCGACTTAGAGATCGCCGCGATGGCGTCTTCCTGACCGATGACACGCTTGTGTAGTTCGTCTTCCATAAAGATGAGCTTGGCGCTCTCTTCTTCGGTCAACTTGAACACTGGGATGCCGGTTGCCTGAGCAAGAACCTCGGCGATCAAACCCTCGTCAACTAGACCCTGAGCGGCCACGTTGCCCTGACGGAACTGCTTCTCACGCTTCACGCGCTCGATGTTCAACTTCTTCTCTTCGTCGCGCTTGGTTGCAGCCAACTCGAAGTCTTGGTCTTCGATTGCCTTCTCTTTGGCAACCTTGACTGCAACGATCTGCTCTTCGATTTCGCGAAGCTCAGGTGGTGAAGAAAGAATCGAAAGACGCAGGCGGGCACCGGCCTCATCGATCAGGTCGATGGCCTTGTCTGGCAAGAAGCGGTCGGTGATGTAGCGGTCTGAAAGCTGGGCGGCGGCAACTAGTGCGCCATCCGTGATTGAAACCTTGTGGTGAACCTCGTAGCGGTCGCGAAGACCCTTGAGGATGTTGATTGCCATCGGCAGGGTTGGCTCGTTGACCATTACCTGCTGGAAGCGGCGGGTTAGCGCGGCATCCTTTTCGAAGTGCTTGCGGTATTCATCCAAGGTGGTGGCACCAATAGTCTGAAGCTCACCGCGAGCTAGCAACGGCTTCAAGATCGAGGCAGCGTCGATTGCACCTTCGGCAGCTCCAGCGCCAACCAGGGTGTGAATTTCGTCGATGAAGGTGATGATGTCGCCACGGGTGCGAATCTCTTTGGTGACCTT
>JBEGKW010000042.1:0-8439 GCA_041183865.1 Actinomycetota bacterium
TGCTCTCACTATCAGGCGCAGTCCGATGACGGGCCCACCAGAAGTCGGTAGACTTGGGTTCGTCACATTCAGGAGAATTCGCCTAGTGGCCTATGGCGCACGCTTGGAAAGCGTGTTGGGTGCAAGCCCTCATGGGTTCGAATCCCATATTCTCCGCAAGGCCCGAGTGGCGAGCTAACTCAATTTCTTGAGCGCCTCGCCCAAGGCATTCACGAGCTCGTAGGTGTTTGAGATTAGTTCTTCGGCCGACTGCGACTGCAGCAGGTCAAACTGATCGAGCGGACCGACCGGTAAAACACCGGCAAGTTGCCAACATGCATCCATGGGGTCATCACTTAGATCGGTATCTGGTCCGTATTGAAGGTCGCCGAACTCGGATGCGAAGGCCAGCAGATTGCGCACCTTGGTTTCGAGGTGAACACGCGATGGCATGAGCGAGTCATCCCAGATCAAATCGGGCAAAAAGTCAACGTCTGCCATCGGGTATGGATTGTCTGGCAACCAAGCGTTCACTTTAAAACGCTGAACGCCAACCGATTCGATGCCATAGAACTGGTCGAGGGTTCCGATGTCGGTAACCGAGGCAATCGTGCCGATTTCTAAACGCTTGTCTCCCCCGCCGACTTCGGCTCCGCGTTCAATCAGAACAACGCCGAACTCGGGCTCATCCTCAGTGATTAGGTCGCCGAGCAGCTTGAGATAGCGCTCTTCGAAAATGCGCAGCGAAAGCGGCATCGCGGGCAAGAGGATGCTGCCCAGTGGAAACATCGGGATTACAGGCATGGGAGCGTTCGCACCTTTAACTGCGCTACCAAGGACGAGGAGTCACTTCGTCGCGCTCGGCATCATCGGGGATGTGTGGAACCGGGTCGCCACCGGCTCTGATGCAGAGGTATTGGAGTTGTTCTGGGCTATCTGGAGTAGCACGCCAGGTTCGTGCGACGCCAACCCCGATGAATTTAGAGCTCAATTCTCGATCTACCACTCGCCTTCCGAAACGAGAGGTTTCAGGGCGAAAGCCGCCGAAGTAGTCTCTCCAAAGATTCGGTGCGCCAACACTAATTACTTCGAAATCACTCATGCAAAAAGACTAATCACACGGCGCGGAAATACTTCATAGACTGTGCTCATGCTGAACTCAATCTTTGTGAACCTGCCAGTAGTTAGCCTCAAGCAATCGGTTGCATTTTTCACCGAACTTGGCTTTACCTTCAACGCACAGTTCACCGACGAAACCTCAACCTGCATGATTGTCAACGACAAGGTTTACGTAATGCTCATTGAACACGCGAAGTTCTCTGCCTTCATAGACAAGCCAATAGCGCCAAGCACCTCGACCGAGGCGATTTTTGCCTTCTCATGCGAATCGAAAGATGAGGTAGTTGCACTTGCGACCAAGGCCCACTCTCTAGGTGCACGCAAGATCAACGAAGCCGAAGACATGGGCTTCATGTTTAGCTGGGGCTTTGAAGATCTTGATGGCCACCTTTGGGATCTGTTCTGGATGAACCCAGAGCACGTTCAGGGCTAATCGTGACCGCGATTATTCGCTCGGTTGCCGCCGACGATCGCGCCGGCTGGGATGCGCTTTGGGCCGGTTACCTCGAGTTCTACAAAACCGAACTTGCTCCTGAACAAACCGAGCTGACCTGGCAACGTTTGCTCGATGACGAGCACGGACTAAACGGGCTGGTCGCCGAGGTCGATGGCCGCCTGGTCGGTCTAGCCCACTTTTCGTTCACACACTCAACTTGGGCAGAGAACCAAGACCTCTATCTCGAAGACCTATTCGTCGACCCGTCGGTTCGAGGCCAGGGCATTGGCAAGGCGCTTATTTTGAGCTTGGATGAAATTGCTCGCGAAGAGGGGTCGCGCAAGGTCTGGTGGGAAACCCAGAACCACAACGCAACCGCCCGCAGACTCTATGACTCGGTAGCCGAACTCTCGGAGTTCGTGAAGTACGTCAGAACAATCGACTAAGGCTAAAGAAAAGACCCCCGACTTTCATCGGGGGTCTTTCGCTTTAATTAACTAGGTTGGTCCACGCCAAACTGAGCAGGAACAGTCCAGAGCTCAGCAAGACGAAACCCAAGCCCAAGCCGAACGGTGATCGCCAACCATGCCAGCGTTCTTGGTAATCAAAACGCTTTCTGGTCCACGAGTCACGAAGCTCGACCCACTCGCTCATTTCTTGAAGGTTTTTTGCCTTCTTTTCCTCATTCATGTTTCTTCACTTTCTTCGATTTATTGATTTGAGTGAAGCGAAAATAATTAACATAAAAAGGCTTCGAGAAGACTCTAACGCGACTAGCTCTGTGCGATGAGTAAGTTACTCTTTAGTTCAATCGAGCAATCAAAGGGGCCAACGTTGCCAACCACTCTCAAGAAGGCATTAGCCGAGTTCATCGGCACTGCCCTGCTGGTTTGCGTTGTCGTGGCATCGGGAATCCAGGCGGTCAAACTCAGCCCAGATGGTGGCGTAGAACTGCTAATCAACATCAGCTCAATTGTCTTGGCGCTTATTTTGATCATCGTCGTCGTCGGACCGATTAGCGGCGCTCAGTTGAATCCCGTCGTGTCGCTCGTGGAGCTGGTGAACCGCACTCAGAGCATCGGACAGACGCTGGCATTCATCCTGGCCCAACTCTCTGGGGCCATCGTCGGCGCGATCTTTGCGAATGTCATGTTTGACCTGCCCGCACTGCAGTTTTCAGATCACGCTCGGGTGACCACCGGCACCCTGATTGGCGAAGTCGTTGCAACTGCGGGACTAATCGCCGTAATAGGTGTGCTCAGTAGGCGCGGTCACAACAAGTTCGTTCCATTCGCCGTGGCTGCGTGGGTTTACTCAGCCTGCTTCTTCACCTCGTCTACCTGCTTCGCCAACCCAGCCGTGACTCTAGGTCGCGCATTCACCGATACCTATGTCGGAATCGCTTGGGACTCAGTGCTGCCGTTCATCCTTGCCCAGCTAGTCGGCGGCATCGTGGGTCTAGGAATGATCAAGGTCGCGACAAAGGCCTAAGCCTGCTTGACCAAGGCGTAAACAGGCCGTTGAATAGGGCTATGCGCAAAGAGATTCGCGGTTACAACGAAGTTCGTGAAGCAGCTCGAGACTGGGAAACCTATTCGAGTGACCTATTGGGAGATCGCGACGTTCGCGACTATCGGCAACTTCCACTCGAGGCCGACCCTCCGCGTCACACCAAATTTCGAATGGCACTCAACCCGGTATTTAGCCCCGGCGCTCTGCGCCCACTTGCCCCTGACTTTGAGGCGTTAGCCAAGCGTCTGGTCGGCGAACTGAAGGCCAAGCGGTCGTTTGAGGTTCTTGAAGACTTGGTCATCCCCTACGTCATCGGCTGCTTGGCCATTATTTATAAACGCCCGCAAGACTATGCCGAATGGCGTTCTTGGGGTCCGGATGTCTGGAATGCCGCCGCATACCAACGCGGCGATGATGTGCACGCGGCCGAAGAGGCTCACCGAAACCGTGACTTCAACGCGGTCAGTCCGCGTGACGGCAAGCTCCTACAGGCATACCTAGACAAGGTCTTTGACGAAGCCGAGGCGCGCGTTGCCGCTGGTGAAGAAGAGCGCGACATCTGGGATTTTGTTGCCGGCCTGGTCATCGACGAGCAACCGGTTGATCGCAAAGAGATGCAGGGAATCGCCAACGTCTTGTTGGCCGGTGGCCGAGACACCGTGATCAAACTGCTCTCGGGTTTCGTTTGGCATCTAATCGAGAAACCGAGCGATGCCGACTTCATCCGTGAATCAGAAGAGCACTTTAGGCCAGCGATTCAAGAGATGGCTCGCTACCTAAGCCCACTGCCAAGGATGGAGCGTGTGCCGCGCGAGTATGCCGTCGGCGACGACGCCAGCCGCGACACCGAAAAGTATGTGCTGCTCGGTTTTGTCTCGGCCAATCACGACCCGGAGCGCTTCGAAAACCCGGCCGAGATCAACTTCGAGCGTGAACGCAATGCCCACATCGCCTTTGGGTTCGGCCCACACAGCTGCCTCGGCCAGAACATCACCGAAATCGAAACCGTGGCTTTCTTGAAGGGAATTCTGCCCGAGCTGGCATCTTGGAAATTCGCAGACGAGCCGAACCTGGTTTGGGTCGACGAGCCATTGGCCGACGGTTCGACCACTCGCTATCTAGACAAGTTCAAGGAAATCCGCATCACCTCTGCATAGCCGGAATGAAAACCCTCCGAAGGCGCTTGACCCTGTTGAAGCATTCAAGTTGCACGGAGGATTTTCATGAGCACCGCATCGAAAAACATTGACCTACGCGAGTTGGCCGGCGATCTAATCGGCCTAATCAAAGACCGCGCCAAGGATGCCGCCAACGCGGTAACCAAGCCGGATGCGGCCATGGTGCAGAAAGCTGTGCTTTCGACAATCGCCGACGAGCCTAAGAATGCCGCTGAGATCACTCGCGTTCTGACGCTGGCCAGCGCCGGCGCGTGGAACCCGACCTCGGGCGAGATTCAGGTAGCCCTGACCACTCTGACCACCGAAAAACTAGCCAATGCCAAGGTCGACGGCGACCGCAAGGTTTACTCAATTACCAAAGCTGGCAAGGCTCGCCTCAAGGATGCCTCTACCGCTGGTGCGTCGACATCGAACTCGAGCGATGAAGGTCGCCGCAAGTTCAACTCGTTTGCCGACTTGGCCAACATGGCTGGAATCAACCTGACTCCAGAGTTCAAGCGTGCCGCCAAGAACCTTGCCCCAGTAATGCTCGACATGGCCAAGACCGGCACCAAGGTTCAGCAGGCTGCCGCCGCGGTCTTGCTGGCCGAAACTCGCGACAAGATGCACGCGATTCTCGCCGAAAAGTAGAACTTGAACCAAGACCCAGCCCTCAAAGCACGCTATCGAAGAATTCTTCGATTCGCGTCGCTCACTCTTGCCGAACTCTGGTGGTTTGAGCTTGCCTTGCCTCAGGTGGGCCTTGCCAAACTAGGGGCTCGGGGTCGCGTTCGTCGCCTCACCCGAATGGCGCGAAACTTCCACGACCTAGCCGCCGACCTCGGCGGCCTGATGGTCAAGGTTGGCCAGTTCTTGTCGTCCCGCTTCGATGTTCTGCCCGAATCGGTTACGCGCGAACTTTCTGGCCTCCAGGATGAAGTTGCCCCGCAACCCTTTGAGCTAATCGCCAAGTCAATCGAGACCGAACTCGGCATGCCGGTCGAGGCGGCCTTCGCCGAGATCGACCAAGACCCAATCGCCGCCGCTTCGCTCGGACAGGCCTATCATGCCAAACTTTCGGCTGGTCTGGCCGCCGACCTGGGCTATAACTCGGTGATCATCAAGGTGCTTCGCCCGGGTATCGAAGACATCGTCGACGTCGACCTCAAGGCGTTGCGCAAGGTTGGCAGATGGCTTTCTCGAGTCAAGCTGGTATCGCGTCGCACCGATGCCCCTGCACTCGTCGAAGAGTTTGCCACGACCACACTCGAAGAAGTCAACTACCTGCACGAAGCCGGCAACCTAGAGCGTTTTGCCGCTGACTATGCCGGTGACCAGCGCATCGGCACACCTTCGGTTATCTGGGAACGCAGTGCAAGACGCGTTCTGACTCTGAGCAATGTCAGCGCCATCAAGATCAACGACATCGATGCGCTTATCGAAGCCGACATCGACCCGAACGCTGTGGCTGCCGAACTTGCCCGAGTTACCTTTGAGCAGTTTTTCGTCACCGGCTTCTTTCACGCCGACCCGCATCCTGGCAACATCTTCATCAAGAAGGCCGAAGAAGATTCGGGCATCGACTTCACCCTGACTTACATCGACTTCGGCATGATGGGCCAGATCAGCCCAGAGATGCGCGCTAATCTGCAGAGCTTCTTGTTTGCCGTAGCTTCGCGAGATGCCCGAGCCTGGGTAAACGCCTGTCAGAAACTGGGCGTGCTCTTGCCGACTGCCGATTCGGTGATTCTCGAAGATGCTGTTTCGAAACTATTCGACCGCTTCGGTGGTGTGCGCGTCGGCGAACTGATTCAAACCGACCCTCGTGAACTTCGCGACTTTGCCCTGCAGTTCAGCGACCTGATTCGCACCCTTCCATTCAAGCTACCGAACGACTTCCTGTTCTTGATTCGCGCGCTTTCGCTGATTTCGGGTGTGACCAGCGAACTGAACCGCGATTTCAACATCTGGGATGCGGTTGACCCGTTCGCCCGAAGCCTGCTCAACGGCAGCGGTTCTAGCGTTCTCAAGCGCCTCGGCAACGATGCCCTAAAGACTCTCAACACGCTCGCCCGCCTACCGATGCGCCTCGACGAAATCACCAGTCGCATCGAACGCGGAGAACTTGTAGTTCGCAACCCTGAACTCGAACGCCGAACCAGAAGCCTAGATTCAAGTGTGCGTCGAGCGACCTCATCCGTGCTTTTTCTGGGTCTGCTGATTGGCGGAATCGTCGTTGGTGACCGCGACCAGACTCTCAGCTACGTTTTGCTTGCAGTTTCGATTGCCCCACTGTTGCACGCGCTCGGGATTGGCCGCATCAACCGCTAGCTGTGGGATGATGGCAACGTGCCGATACTGAACAAAGACATGCAGGTGTGCATTTCGCTCGCCGCTCGCCCGAGCAATCTGGGCACTCGCTTTCACAACTACCTGTATGACGAGCTAGGCCTGAACTTTATCTATAAGGCCTTCACCACGGATGACCTCGAGGGCGCCGTTCGCGGCATTCGAGCTCTCGATTTTCGCGGATGCTCGGTTTCGATGCCGTTCAAAGAGGCGATCATTCCGTTGGTTGATGTCATGGCCCCTTCGGCCCTAGCCATCGAATCGGTAAACACCGTGGTCAATGACAACGGCGTGCTGACTGCGTCGAACACCGATTTCGAGGCAGTGCTTCAGTTGCTTCGGGAGCGTAATGCGCCTACCGACCAGTCAGTTTTGGTTCGCGGCTCGGGCGGCATGGCCAAGGCCGTGGTTGCAGCGTTTCGCGAGGCGGGTTTCACACAACTAACCGTGGTCGCCCGCAATCGCGAGGCCGGCTCTGCACTGGCCGGCAAGTATGGCTTCGCCTACCTAAGCGACGCTGAGCTGGAGGACGCTGGCGCGACCTTTGATGTCATTGTGAACGTCACTCCAATCGGCATGGCCGGTGAAAACGAACAAGATTTGTCATTCGGCGCGCGGCTAATCACAACGGCAAAGACTATTTTCGACGTTGTCGCTTTTCCGGTCGAGACTCCCCTAATCAAGGCGGCCACTGCCTCGGGCAAGAGCGTGATCACTGGCGCCGAGGTCATCGCGCTTCAGGCCGCGCTGCAGTTTGCCACCTACACGGGTGTTCAATTGACCGCGGACCAGGTGCGTCGGGCGTCCGAGTTTTCTCGCCAGGTCGGCTAGAAGTTAAGGTTTATCTGTGAACCGAAGAATCTCTATGTTTGATGTGGCAGACCACTGCGGGGTCTCACATCAGACGGTTTCGCGCGTGGTCAACGGCACCGGAAGCGTCAGCACGAAGACTCGCGAGAAGGTTCTGGCCGCGATCGAGGAACTCGGTTACCAACCGAACCTCGCAGCCAAGGCTCTGGCTACCGGCCGCACCAACACCATCGGCGTTCTCAGCTATGACTCGACTCTCTATGGCCCGACGGCGATGCTGCACTCGATTCAGGTTGCTGCGCGAGACGCTGGTTACCAGGTCGTACTGAACTCGGTAGACAACCTGTCTAACTCCGAAATCAGTGTTGGCATCGCAACGCTTTCGCGCGCCAACGTCGATGGAATTATCGTGATTGCTCCTCGCAGTTCTGAAGCCGACTCAAAGGTTGCCGTTGAAACTCGAGTGCCAATCGTCTTCACCGAAACCCAAGACCGCGAACCATTCGAAATGGTCGATGTTGACCAAGTTGGCATTGCGAAAGCGGCAACCGAACACTTAATCGAGTTGGGACACCAGAAGATCGCCCACATTGCCGGCAACCAGGATTGGTTGGCCGCGAACCGACGCAAAAGCGGTTACTTGACCACCATGGCCAAGCATTCTTTCAAGAAGATCGCTATTGCTCAGGGTGACTGGACACCAAAGTCGGGATACGAAGCGGCGAAAGAGCTTCTGACCGGAGAAAAATTCACCGCGATTTTCGTGGCGAACGACGCCATGGCAATCGGTGCACTTCGAGCCCTGAGCGAAGCGGGACTTCGAGTACCAGAGGACGTCAGCCTGGTTTCGGTAGACGACTCAGCCGAGTCGGAATACATACAACCTGCCTTGACTTCGGTTCGTCAGCAGTTCGACCTAGTTGGCGCTGGCCTGCTCACAAAACTACTCAGCCAAATCGAAGGTCTAGCCACTGCGGAGCCAAAGCGCAAGCTAATCCCAGGCATTTTGACCTCACGCGAAAGCGCAATCCGAATCTAACGAATTGATACCGACCGGGTTTCAACTCAACTTTGTGT
>JBEGKW010000043.1:0-15095 GCA_041183865.1 Actinomycetota bacterium
GCAACTACGTCAAGGGTCGACATAACTAGACCGGCACCGTTACCGATGATTCCGACCTCGCCGTCGAGCTTCACATAGTTGAGGTCCATGGCCTTAGCCTTGGCCTCTAGTGGGTCAAGCTGGTCGCGCTCCATGGTCTCGCGCTCGTGACGGAACTCTGCGTTGTCGTCTAGCGAAACCTTGCCATCTAGGGCGATGATCTCGCCGTCGTTGGTTAGAACAAGAGGGTTGACCTCAACTAGGGTCGCGTCTTCCTTTACGAAGACGTCGTATAGCTTCACGAAAACAGGAGCCACCTTGGCGGCGGTTTCGTCGTCGAAGCCACCCTTCTTGGCGATGCTCAATGCCTCGGCTAGGTCGATGCCCTTGGTTGCTGAAACAGGAACCTTGGCAAGTGCCTCTGGGCGCTCTTCGGCTAGCTGCTCGATCTCCATACCGCCCTCAACGCTGCAAAGCGAAAGGAAGGTGCGGTTTGATCGGTCAAGCAAAACCGAGAAGTAGAACTCCTTGGCGATTGATGCACCTTGCGCAACCATCACGCGCTTGACGATGTGATCCTTGATGTTTAGGCCGAAGATCTTCTCCGAAAGCTCCTTCGCTTCCGCTGGAGACTTCGCTACCTTTACACCGCCAGCCTTGCCGCGGCCACCGGCTTTAACCTGGGCCTTTACGACAACTACGCCACCGATTTTGGCAGCTGCTGCTTCTACTTCTTCTGGGGTGTCTGCAATGAGACCCTGTAGTACTGGAACTCCATGCGCTTCGAACATGTCGCGCGCTTGGTACTCAAATAAATCCACTGTGATTTCCGTTCATATTGGAGTGGGCAACCGTTAAAGTCTACGCCCAACGAGCACCTCGATTCGCCCAGAAACGGGGGTTACAACAAGGTTTTTGTTAGTCCTCAAGCACGGTGATCGGCGCAACCTTCACCAGCAGCTTCTTGACACCGATGCTGCCGAAGTGGATCTCGGCGGTTTGGCGGTTGCCTTCACCGGCGACGGTGACGACCTTGCCCTTGCCGAAGTCAGAGTGCATGACAAATTGACCAACAGCCAACTGCAGACCCTCGTTGTTGCGCACGGATGAGATTGCGCCCTTCCATTCGGTTTTTGGCTTTGCCGACGGGGTGCCGCCGTAGCCTGAGCCCGAGTCGGATGAACCGTAATCGCTCGAGGAACGACCGTAGCCCTGGTCATCGGCAATCGAAGAGCGATAGCGTGAGCTGGCCATGGCACGCGTGGCACCCGATTCGCGCCATTCGATGAGGTTGGTCGGAATTTCGCTCAAGAAACGGCTCGGAGTCGAGGCGTCCGATTCACCGAAGGTGGTGCGGGTCATCGCGAGGCTTAGGTGCAGCTTCTTGCGGGCACGAGTGATGCCCACATAAAACAGGCGTCGCTCTTCATTCAGGCCACCCGGGGTGATGAATGACATTCGGTGCGGCAAGAGTGACTCTTCGAGACCGGTCAAGAAGACCGCGTCATACTCGAGGCCCTTGGCGGTGTGCAGGGTCATGAGCGAAACGGTTCCGGATTCGTCGTCGATTTCATCGGCGGCGGCTACCAAGGCAACTTCGTTCAAGAAATCTGGCAAACGGCCCTCGGGGTTATTGCGCTGGAATTCTCGGGCCACCGAGACAAGTTCTTCGAGGTTCTCGACGCGAGCTTCGTCTTGTGGGTCGCGGCTGTTGCGCAGGCTCTCGATCAAACCGGTGCGCTCAAGCACTGCGCGAAGCACCACATCAACCGGTTCGGTGCGGGCCATTGCCTCGAGCTCGATGAGCAGATCGCTCAACTGATTAATCGCCCCGGTGATCTTTGGGCCAAAACCTAGGTCGCCGACGTGAGCTAAGACCTGACGCATCGAAAGCTGGTTGCGCTCGGCGTAGTTGGCCAATTGGGTCTCTGACGCATCGCCGATGCCACGCTTTGGCACGTTCAAGATGCGGCGGGTGGCCAAGTCATCGAGCTCGTTGTTGATCGCAACCAGGTAGCCGAAGGCATCCTTGATTTCGGCGCGCTCGTAGAACTTGGTGCCACCGACCACGCGATAAGGCAGCGCGGCACGGATGAAAATTTCTTCGAGAGCACGGGTCTGCGAGTTGGTGCGGTACATAACCGCGATGTCACGATAGTTGACGCCTTCGTGGTGCAGCTTGTTGATCTCATCGGCGATGAACTGCGCCTCGTCGTGGGCCGAGTAACCCGTGAAACCTACGATTGCCTCGCCGTTGCCCGAGTCAGTCCATAGGTTCTTGTTCGGTCGGTCGAAGTTGTTTGAGATAACCGCGTTGGCCGCCGAAAGGATGTTCTGGGTCGAGCGATAGTTCTGCTCGAGCAGGATGGTCTTGGCACCGACGAAGTCTTTTTCGAACTCGCTGATGTTGCGAATATCAGCACCGCGGAATGCATAAATCGACTGGTCTGAGTCACCCACCACGGTCAAGGATGCGGTCTGAGCCAGCTCACGCACCAACGCATACTGGGCGTGGTTGGTGTCTTGATACTCATCGACCAGGATGTGCTTGAACTTGTGCTGATACTGAGCCAAAACGTCGGGGAAGGCGCGGAACAGGTGAACGGTTTCGCCGATTAGATCGTCGAAGTCGAAAGCGTTGTTGCGACGCAACTCGCCCTGATAACGCGAGAAGATCTCAGAGATCATGCGGGCCACCGGGTCAGCCTGATCGATGTTGCGGGCGTAAGACTCGGCGTCGGCAAGCTCATTCTTGGCATTCGAAATCCGGGGTGAGCTTGTGAATGTCGGCACCCATGTCTTTGATCAGACGCTTGAGAATCGCGCGGCTGTCACCCGAGTCATAGATGGTGAAGTTTGAGTTGTGACCGAGACGCTCGCTCTCGCGGCGAAGAATTGCAACACAGGCTGAGTGGAAGGTCTTGATCCACATGCCATCAGCGCTCTCGCCGAGCAGGTGCTTCACACGCTCGCGCATTTCGGCGGCGGCCTTATTGGTGAAGGTGATGGCCAAAATCTGCGAAGGCCAGGCTTCTTTCTTGGCCAAGAGGTGAGCGATGCGGTGAGTCAGAACACGGGTCTTGCCAGAGCCCGCACCGGCCACGATTAGCAGCGCCTTGCCGCGGTATTCGACGGCAGCACGCTGCTGAGGGTTCAAGCCCTCGACGAGTGCGTCGGCGTTAGCGCCGGTGACATTTGGCAGGTGGGCAAAAAGGTCTAGTTCTGACATAACCAAGTAATCCTAGGACAGCCCTACGACATGTCGCGGACGCAAGCCGCGAGCAGGTCGGGTTGGTCGGCAAAAATGCCGTCGGCGCCGCTCAAAATGAACTTCGCGTAATACTCCTCGATGGTGTTTTCGGCTTCTTCGGCACGAGCCGTCCAGACGAAAACCTTTAGGCCGCGGGCGTGAGCCAGTTCAATCACGTCGCTTTCCCAAACCAGCTCGGCATTGAAGCTGATGCCATTAAAAACCTCAGCAGCCTTGGCGTTTAGGGCAGGGTCACTCCAGGTGTCAACGAGATAGACGTACTCGCCCACCTCGCCACAAACTCGCTGCAACTGCTCGAGCACCTTGAAGTCGAAGGCCTCGATGGTCAGCGTGATGCCGCGCGACCGCCAATCGATGTCGTTCAATTTGCGAGCCAGGATGGCCGCCACTGGAATTCCCTTGGCCGCGTAGTAGCCGCCATTTTTCACTTCAAGGATGAGGTGCTTGCCGGCGGCAAAGTCTGCGGTCAGCAGTTCATCCAGGGTTGGTAACTGAAACTGACCGTCAAACTTGGCACTGCCTGGACGAAGTTCTGGCAGACGCTCTTTGGCACGCAGGGTCTTGAGCTGCTCAACCGTGAAGTCTTCGCAGAACCAATCCTCACGTTCGGTCTGCCAGCCGACGGTTCCCATGCGCTTTAGGTGCGCAAACTCCGGGCGCGAAGCGACATCCGTGGTCGAAGACAAATAGTGGTCATGGATGATCACCAGCTGGCCATCGGCAGTCGGCAACAAATCGCACTCAATCGCATCGGCGCCGAGGTCGAAGGCGAGCTCGAAAGCCTCGAGGGTGTTTTCGGGACGATAGCCAGAAGCGCCCCGATGCCCGAAGACAAGAGGACGCTTTTGGATGTCGCTAAACACTTGGGTTACTCCCACTCGATGGTGCCAGGTGGCTTCGAGGTCACGTCGAGCACTACGCGGTTGACGCCGTCAACCTCGTTGGTGATGCGATTCGAAATCTTTGCCAGTACGTCGTAAGGCACACGAGTCCAGTCGGCGGTCATGGCGTCTTCAGAAGACACCGGACGAAGCACGATTGGGTGACCGTAGGTGCGACCGTCGCCCTGAACACCAACCGAACGAACGTCGGCAAGCAGCACAACCGGGCACTGCCAGATTTCCGCGTCGAGACCAGCGGCGGTTAGTTCGGCACGAACGATTGCGTCGGCTTTTCGAAGAAGATCTAGGCGCTCCTTGGTGATTTCACCAACGATGCGAATGCCGAGGCCAGGGCCTGGGAAAGGCTGTCGCTGAACGATTTCGGCCGGAAGGCCAAGCTCGGCACCGATCGCGCGAACCTCATCCTTGAATAGCGTGCGAAGCGGTTCGACTAGCTCGAACTCGATGTCGTCAGGCAAACCGCCAACGTTGTGGTGGCTCTTGATGCCGGCGGTTGCGCCGCCACCAGATTCGACCACGTCTGGGTACAGGGTTCCCTGAACCAAGAACTTGATTGGGCGGTTGTCGGCCTTTGACTCTTCGTAAAGGGCAGCCTGTGCCTCTTCGAAGGTGCGAATGAACTCGCGGCCGATGATCTTGCGCTTGGTTTCTGGGTCGCTGACGCCAGCAAGAGCGTTCAAGAACTTCTCTTCAACGTTTACGGTGACCAAGCGAATGCCCGTTGCGGCAACGTAGTCGCGCTCAACCTGCTCGGCTTCATCCTGGCGAAGCAAACCGTGGTTTACGAAGACACAGACCAGCTGGTCGCCGACGGCCTTGTGAACTAGAGCGGCTGCAACTGCAGAGTCGACACCACCAGAAAGACCACAGATAACGCGAGCGTCGCCAACCTGAGCGCGAATCTTTTCGACCTGCTCGGCGATTACGTTGCCCGAGTTCCAGTCGGCAGGGATGCCGGCAGCGTTGTGCAAGAAGTTGGTGAGCACGTTCTGGCCATACTCAGAGTGCTTGACCTCTGGGTGCCACTGCACTCCGTAGATCTTCTTCTCGTGGTTTGCGAAAGCTGCGACCGGGGTGATTTCGGTGGTTGCCAAAACTTCGAATCCGGCCGGAGCCTTGGTGACCTGGTCGCCGTGGCTCATCCAGCAAATCTGCGATGCCGGCTGACCGTCGAGAATCTCGCCACCAGCCTTAACGGTTAGCTCGGTAGCGCCATACTCGCGAATTCCGGTTGGCTCTACGGTTCCGCCGAGCGCGTTGGCCAGGGTCTGGAAGCCGTAGCAAATGCCGAGCACCGGCACACCCAATTCAAGGATGGCTGGGTCGAGCTGAGGTGAACCCGCGTCATAAACCGAAGAAGGGCCACCAGAAAGAATGATTGCCAATGGGTTCTTGGCGGCCACCTCGGCGGCGGTCACGTTGTGGTGCACGATCTCTGAGTAGACAGATGCTTCGCGAACGCGACGAGCGATAAGTTGCGCATACTGCGCACCGAAATCGACGACAAGAACCGGGCGAGCGTTAGTTGATTGGGTCATTAGACAACCTTTTTCAGATCGGCTTCGGCAACCTTGGCGAAGTGGTTTTCGGTGAAGAAAGAAAGCAGCGGCACAACGCCACCGAGTGCGATTAGCAAGAAGCGTCCGAAGCTCCAGCGCATCAGAGTCCAAAGACGGAAGTCGCCGAATAGGTAGGCGACATACAGCCATCCGTGCACGATAAGCGAAATCGAGGTCAGGTTTAGGCCTGAATCTGGATAGCCCACCTTGTTGTCGTCAGCATCGACCGAGTAATAGGCCAGGCTGATCAGCCCGTTCGGCCCACCCAACCAGAGGTCGGCGTGCACGCTTAGGCGAATGCCCCACAAAATCATGATGACCAGCAAGAAGATGCCGGTGATATAAGAGGTGGCCTTGAAATACTTCAAGACACCACGGATGGTGGCTACCTGCTCGGTTTGTGGGGTTGAAGTCATTGGTCTAGTTTACCTTTTGTCGGCTTGGGCTTCGGCGGTCAGACGAATGATCTCGTCCTTAACCAGGCGCCACCAGAGGAACACCGCGAACCCGGCGAACAGCATCCACTCCAAGAAGTAGAAAGCGCTCAACCAGTTGATCTTTTCGGCTTCACGATAGGTGAACTGAATCGGCTTCAAAGATTCATCGCTGAACTTCACCGAGTTTGCCGAGAGCGCTAGGTATTCAGGAGATGACTTGATGGCAACATCTGGCGAGTAGAGGTTCACAAGTTGTGCCAGAGAGACCGAGTGCAACAGGTATGGCTTTGTCGAGTCGATTTGCTGAGGCGCCTCGGATGGCAATAGGTAGCCCGAGACCGGCAAGAATGCCTCCGCCTGCACTAACTGCAGAAGATTCGACCGAAGCTTTTCGGCTGGCTGCCTCGAGTTTTTCGACCCAGCCGAGGGCAATGGTAGTGCTCACCAACTTTTCGTCTCTGGCATTCATTAGTAGCCAGTAACCGGTGACGCCGTTTTGCAAGCGACCGTCAACGATGTAGGTGTGAGCCGGGTCAAGCATTAGGCGCTTTTCTACCAAACTCTCGGATGCGCTCGTCGAGTTGGTCTTCGGTTCATCCTTGGTGAAGGCACGGTCGAGCTGCCACTGGCCGAGGCCCGCGAAAATGGCCGCCACCATGAGCGAAAGCAACAAAGCCCCAATCCACTTCGGGCGAGTTGCCACCCTGAAGATGAGCGAAAGCAACAAAGCCCCAATCCACTTCGGGCGAGTTGCCACCCTGAAGAAGTTTGGGGCCTTGTTTGACATCTTGAAACTTAGGCGTGGTACGGAGCCACGACAACGTCAACGCGCTGGAACTCCTTGACGTCTGAGTAACCGGTGGTTGCCATTGCGCGACGCAGGGCAGCAGAATCTCTTCGAGAGTGCCCGAAGTGCCAACCTCAACCTTGTGGCCGCGTGGCAGTTCTGCGTGGAATGCCTCTTGGCCCCAGTGCGAACCCTGGCCAGGTGCCTCTGATGCGCGAGCTAGAACCGAACCGAGCATGACCGCGTCGGCACCAACCGAGATTGCCTTGACGATGTCGCCCGAGGTTCCCAAACCGCCGTCGGCGATTACGTGCACATAGCGGCCGCCAGACTCATCCATGTAGTCGCGGCGAGCGCCGGCAACATCGGCAACTGCGGTTGCCATCGGAGCGTGGATGCCGAGAACCTTGCGAGTGGTTGACGCAGCGCCGCCGCCAAAACCAACTAGAACACCGGCGGCACCGGTGCGCATTAGGTGCAGTGCGGCGGTGTAGGTAGCTGCGCCACCGACGATAACTGGCACATCGAGCTTGTAGATGAACTCTTTTAGGTTCAACGGCTCGTGAGTGCGCGAAACGTGTTCTGCCGAAACGGTGGTTCCGCGAATCACAAACAGGTCAACACCAGCCTTGATTACGGTGTCGCTGAACTCAGCTGCACGCTGTGGTGAAAGTGCACCGGCAACGGTCACGCCAGCGGCACGAATCTGTGCGATTCGGTCACGGATGAGTTCTGCCTTGATTGGCTCACTGTAAATCTCTTGCATGCGACGGGTTGCCTGAGCAGGTGAAAGCTTGGCGATTTCGGCCAGCTGCTGGCTTGGGTCTTCATAGCGAGTCCATAGACCTTCGAGGTCTAGAACACCTAGGCCACCTAGTTTGCCGATCTGAACCGCGGTCTCTGGTGAAACCACTGAGTCCATCGGTGCACCTAGAACCGGTAGTTCGAAGGTGTAGGCGTCGATCTTCCAAGCGGTTGATACATCCTGCGGGTCACGGGTGCGACGGCTTGGCACGATGGCGATGTCGTCGAATGCCCAGGCACGATTGCCGCGCTTGCCGCGACCGATTTCGATTTCAGTCATGTCTTAGTTCCCTAACCGCTATGAGCGAGATCCGTAGTTTGGAGCTTCGACAGTCATCTGAATGTCGTGTGGGTGGCTTTCTTTTAGCCCGGCTGCGGTGATGCGCACGAACTTTCCACGAGCCTGCAGTTCTTCGATGTTTTCGGCACCGACGTAACCCATTGAGGCACGAAGACCACCGATTAGCTGGTGAGTAACCGAGGCAACCGAGCCGCGGTAAGCCACACGCCCTTCGATGCCCTCTGGCACTAGCTTGTCTTCGCGCAGCACGTCATCCTGGAAGTAACGGTCTTTCGAGTAGCTCTTGGCCTGGCCGCGAGACTGCATCGCACCAAGCGATCCCATTCCGCGGTAGGTCTTGAACTGCTTGCCACCGACGAAGGTGATGTCGCCAGGAGCCTCATCGGTTCCGGCAAGAAGCGAGCCAAGCATTACGGCATTTGCACCGGCAACCAGGGCCTTGGCAATGTCGCCTGAGTACTGCAGACCACCGTCGGCGATGATTGGCACACCGGCAGGCTTGCCAGCAAGTGAAGCTTCGTAAACTGCGGTGACCTGTGGCACACCGACACCGGCAACCACACGAGTGGTGCAGATTGAACCTGGGCCAACACCGACCTTGACTGCGTCGGCGCCTGCGTCGATCAGAGCCTGTGCTCCGGCGCGAGTTGCCACATTGCCGCCCATGATGTCGACGTGCTTGGCGAATGGTTCTGCCTTCAGCTTGGCGATCATTTCGAGAACCGCACGGTTGTGACCGTGAGCGGTGTCAACGATAAGAAGGTCTACACCCGACTCAACCAGAGCCATTGAGCGCTCCCAGGCATCCTGGCCAACGCCGACTGCAGCGGCTACCAATAGGCGACCGTTTGCATCCTTCGATGCCAATGGGTACTTCTCAGACTTGTCGAAGTCTTTGACGGTGATTAGACCCTTGAGCTTGTTGTTGCCGTCAATCAGAGGCAACTTCTCAATGCGGTGCTGAGCAAAGATTGCGATTGCTTCATCCGGGTTGATTCCGTATGGAGCAGTGATCAATGGCATCGGGGTCATGACGTCTTTGACCAGGGTGGTGGTGCGCTGAACGTCGAGCACGAAACGCATGTCGCGGTTGGTCACGATGCCGAGCAGGCGACCATCCTCGTCGACGACTGGCAGACCAGAAACTCGGTAGCGACCGCAAAGGTCGTCAACTTCTTGGATGGTGGCAAACGGGGTAGTAGTAACCGGGTGAGTGATCATGCCGGCTTCAGAACGCTTGACTAGGTCAACCTCGCTGGCCTGAGCCTCGAGCGAAAGGTTGCGGTGCAGAACACCGATTCCACCCTGGCGAGCCATAGCGATTGCCATGCGAGCTTCGGTGACGGTGTCCATGGCCGATGAAAGCAGTGGAACGTTGATCTCGATGCGCTTTGTGATTTTGGTCTTGGTGTTCACACCAGAAGGCATGATGTCTGATTCGCCCGGAAGTAGAAGGACGTCGTCATAAGTAAGGCCAACAAAGCCGAATGGATCGTGTTCAGTCATTTAGTAATTCTACCCTCTAGCGCGCCCCATAGATAAAGGAATAGAAACATGGACTGCGGGCGCTCGAAATCTGACTGAAACAGAGCCGTTCTAAAGTAATCACGAAGCAATAAAGAAATAGAACTTTTTGCTAGAGGTTACCGAAATCTGCTGTAATCTCATCTATCGATACTGCAAAGGTGCGAGGTTCGTGCCACGCGATAAAACGGAGGTTGGTTTGAGCCAGCTAAACATTCGAGCAGGTCGCAAAGCCGGGGTATTCCTTGGGCTTGTTGCGATGTTGTTCGCCATTCTTTTTGCGGGAGTTCCGGCGCACGCCGCCGATGATCCTTCGACCTACCCTTACTCGATTGCAGGAACAATCCTGAACGACGACAAGGAAGTCAAGGATGTCAAAATAACCGCATCCCTTGATGACTTCACCGCCTCATCGATTACCAACGAGTGGGGCGAGTGGGAAATCCGCGTCCCGAAGCAGGGAATCTATAAGGTTACGCTCGATGTGAGCACCCTTCCCGCAGGCGTCAACATGACCGACAAGGGCGGAGAGGTCAGCGAGGCCGACCTAACTCAGACCGACTTTGCAGCCGTACTATTCTCGCTTGGCGAGTCAACAGTTCAGGCTCAGAGCTTTAGCGACCAGCTCACCGTTCGCGTCTGGGCCGGAATGAACTTTGGGCTTCTACTTGCGATTGCAGCCATTGGAATTTCACTAATCTTCGGTACGACTGGTCTCAACAACTTCGCGCACGGTGAAATGGTCACCGTTGGAGCCTTGTTTATGTGGGTCTTATACCAAGTTTTGAACCTGAACATCTTCGTTTCAGCTCTGGGTGCGATTGTGATCGCGGCGGCGTTTGGTCTGTTCCAAGACGCCGGAATCTGGAAGCCGCTGCGCAAGCGTCGCATGGGTTTGAACCAGATGATGATCGTTTCGATCGGTTTCTCGATCGTCGCTCGCTACATCTTGCTTCTAGTGTTTGGCGGTGACACCAAAGACATCGGCGGCGGCGGAAACATCGTTCAGCTCGGACCTATCTACACCAGCGACATCGCGATCGTTAGCTTGTTCATCTGTGTCATTGCATTGGCCGGTGTGGCCCTGTTCTTGACCCGCACACGAATCGGCAAGGCAACCCGAGCCGTTAGCGACAACCCGTCTCTTGCGGCAGCTACCGGTATCGACGTCGAGCGCATCATTCGAATCGTTTGGATCGTCGCCTCAGCGCTAACCGGTCTTGCTGGTGTGCTCTATGGCCTTCAGTTCCAAGCCAACTGGCTCACCGGTTTTGACATCCTGCTTCTACTATTCGCAGCGGTGACTTTGGGTGGCCTCGGAACCGCTCTCGGCGCAACCGTTGGAGCTCTAATCATCGGTATGGTCGTCGAGGTTTCGTCGATGTTCATTCCAAACGAGCTCAAGTACGCGGCAGCGCTAGTAGTTCTAATCGTCATTTTGATCGTGCGCCCTCAGGGTGTTCTCGGTAAAAAGCAGAGAATCGGCTAAGGAGTAGACGATGGATTGGCTAAACATTCTTAACCTCACCGGTGGTGAGTTGATCGGTGCGTACACCGCCGCATACGTGCTCTGTGCACTCGGTCTAGCGATGCACTTCGGTTTCACCGGATTGTTGAACTTCGGACAGGCAGCATTCGCCGCCCTGGGTGCATACGGTTACGCAATTGCGACTCTTACCTTCGGGTGGAACATGTGGGGCTCGGTTGCGTTCGGTCTACTTTGCTCAGCCGCATTCGCGGTTGTGCTGGGTATTCCAACCCTTCGACTTCGCGCCGACTATCTAGCAATCGTGACTATCGCGGCAGCACAGGCTCTGCGCTTCGCTTTCGCTACTTCGGCGTACGACAAGGTGACCGGTGGCGCCAACGGTCTGAGCCAGTTTGGTGAAGACTTCTATAACTACAATCCAATTCCAGAGGGTCGATACAGCATTGGTGCGCTCGACTTCTCGGAAAAGGAAATTTGGATTCGTATCGTCGGCTGGTCTCTAGTTGCGATCGCAGCCTTGGTGATGCTGGTACTTACTCGCAGCCCATGGGGTCGCGTGCTAAAGGGCATTCGCGAAGACGAGGACGCAGCGCGCGCGCTGGGCAAGAACGTATTCGCATACAAGATTCAGTCGCTGGTTATTGGTGGTTCGATTGCCAGCTTCGGCGGAATGCTGTTCGTGATGTCATCTCAGACCAACCAGCCTCAGACCTGGGGAACCAACTTCACGTTCATGATCTGGACCGTTCTGCTTCTCGGCGGCGCGGCAACCATCCTCGGTCCAATCGTTGGCGGTATGACTTTCTTCGCACTGCTGATGTTTACCCAGGGCATCATGGAAGGCTTGGTCAACATTGGCTGGCTACCATTCCTAGACATCGCTCAGGTCGGTCAGATTCGCTTCTTGCTCGTCGGACTCGTTCTGATGCTGCTCGTGATCTTCCGCCCACAGGGCATCTTCGGTAACAAGAAGGAGCTGCAGTTCAATGGTTAATCAGATTTCTGTTGGTGAGCCAACACCAGGATGCAAGAAGGTCGACCCGATCCTTGTTGCCAAGAACGTTACCCGCCAGTTCGGCGGTCTAACCGCAGTGAACGTTGAGCACCTCGAGATTCCTCGCGGCCAAATCACGGCGCTTATCGGCCCTAATGGAGCCGGCAAAACCACGATGTTCAACCTGTTGACCGGTTTTGACAAACCAAACACTGGTGAGTGGATCTTTGATGGCCACCAGCTAGCCGGAGTGCCTTCTTACAAGGTGGCGCGCTTGGGCATGATTCGCACCTTCCAGCTAACCAAGGCACTGAGCCTTCTGACTGTGATCGACAACATGCGTCTGGGTGACCAGAAGAACCCTGGCGAAGGTTTCTTGGCTTCATTCCTTCGTCCGATCTGGAAGAACCACGAGACCAAGATCACTGCAAAAGCAGATGAACTTCTCCGACGCTTCAAACTCGACGCCAAGCGCGAAGACTACGCGGCAGCCCTCTCGGGTGGTCAGCGCAAGCTTCTCGAAATGGCGCGTGCGTTGATGAGCGACCCTAAGTTGGTTATGCTCGACGAGCCGATGGCAGGTGTTAACCCTGCGTTGACCCAAAGCCTACTGGAGCACATCAAGGGGCTCAAGGAAAGCGGAACCACGGTGCTTTTCGTTGAACACGACATGCACATGGTTCGCCACATCTCAGACTGGGTTGTGGTTATGGCCGAAGGTAAGGTTGTGGCCGAAGGGCCTCCGGCAGAGGTAATGAAGAACCCTGCCGTTATCGACGCGTACCTTGGTGCACACGCTAACAGCGACCTTGGCGATGTAAACATCGGCGACTCAAAGGAAGGCAACTAATGTCTGAAACTCCAGTTGTTTACGCAGAAAACCTTGTTGCCGGCTATCTGCCTGGCATCAACATTCTCAACGACTGCTCGTTGGTCGCCAACAAGGGTGAACTCATCGGCATCATCGGCCCTAACGGCGCTGGAAAGTCGACTCTCTTGAAGTCGATCTTTGGTCAGGTAAATGTTCGTCAGGGCAAGGTTTGGTTGAACGGCGAAGACATCACCAATCTGAAGGCAAACAAGTTGGTTTCTAAGGGTGTTGCATTCGTTCCTCAGACCAACAACGTGTTTCCAAGCCTGACGATCGAAGAGAACCTGCAGATGGGTGTCTTCCAGACCCCTAAGCGCTTCGATGAACGATTCGCGTTCGTCACCGAGATTTTCCCTGACCTAGGCAAGCGCCGCGCTCAGAAGGCCGGTTCGTTGTCTGGTGGCGAACGTCAAATGGTTGCGATGGGACGCGCACTGATGATCGACCCGTCGGTACTGCTTCTAGACGAACCTTCTGCCGGCCTTTCACCAGTTCGCCAGGATGAAGCCTTCCTGCGAGTCAAAGAAGTAAACAAGGCCGGCGTAACTGTGATCATGGTTGAGCAGAACGCACGTCGTTGCCTTCAGATCTGTGACCGCGCCTACGTGCTTGACCAAGGAAAGGATGCACACACTGGCACCGGTCGTGAGCTTCTAAATGACCCTAAGATGGTTGAACTCTACTTGGGTAACCTAGCCGAGCTATAAGCCTGTCTAAACCCCAAGGAACCCCGCAGCACTAGCTGCGGGGTTCCTTTTTGGGCTTGGCTGCCCGCCCATTTGCGAACATGGCTCCGCAGGCAGCAGGACAAAGCAAAGCCCCCGATCCAAATGGACCGGGGGCTTTGTCTGTCTAGCGAACGCTAGAGAGAGGATTACTTAACAGTGTTACCTGCAACAACCTTTACTAGGTTGCCTGCGTAGGTACCTTCGGTACCGTAGCGGTAGATACCGATGAATGCACCGGTAGGGTCACCGTTCTTGTCGAACTCAACAGGGCCTGACTGACCATCGAAGTTGATCTTCTTGCCAGCCTTTAGAGCCTTTAGACCTGCTGCAAAGTTGGTCACCTTGGTCTTGCCAGCACCAGCTAGCGAGATGTTGGTGATCTGTGACTTGATACCAGTACCGGTCGCCTTACCTGAAGCCTGAGCTGCAAGTGCTGCAAGGATAACTGCGTCGTAGGTCTCAGCACCGTAAGCAAGCTCGGTGAGCTCCTTGCCGGTTACCTTCTTGTACTTAGCCTTTAGCTTTGCAGCGAATGACTTGTCGGTTGCCTTGCCAGGAAGTGAACCCTTTGCACCGTTTAGGTAAGCAGAGAATGATTCCTTGCTGTAGTCAGCTAGGTTACCGTCAACAAGGTAAAGGTTCTTTGCATCGAATGCCTTTGCCTTTAGAGCTGGGATAGCCTTCTTTGCCTCGTCGTATGAGATCAGAAGAACAGCGTCTGGCTTTGCAGCAAGAGCCTTGTCAACGATCGATGCGAAGTTGGTCTCGTTCTCAGGGAATGCATAGTTGGTAACAGTTGCCTTGCCCTTGGTTAGAACGCCAGATGCAACATCTGAAAGGCCCTTACCGTATGAGCTGTCCTGGTAGATGACTGCAACGTTCTTGCTACCATCCTGAAGGATCTGGTTAGCAATGATCTTGCCCTGTAGTAGGTCAGACGGAGCGGTGCGGAAGTAGTAGCCGCCGTCCTTCCAGGTTGAAAGGTCTGGAGCGGTGTTTGACATCGAGATCTGGGCAATCTTTGCACCGGTGATCTTGTTGATGATCGAACGGGTTACACCTGAAGATGCAGCACCGATAACAACGTCAGCCTTAGCAGCGATTGCCTTGGTTGCTGACTGGTCAGCAATCTGAAGGGTGTCGCCGTCGCCTGAGTCAGCAATGGTTAGTACAACCTTGTTGCCAAGGACGCCACCTGCTGCGTTGATTTCGTCAACTGCAAGGTGAATTGCAGCAACTTCTGGTGGTGAAAGGAATGAAAGACCACCGGTTAGAGGAATGATTCCTGCGATGCGGAGGGTCTTGTCGTCGCTTGCTGCCTGCGCTGGCAGAGCAACGCCGAAGGCTAGGGCGGTTGCTGCAACTGCTGCAACAAGGCCTAGACCCTTCTTGGTTGAGAATGCGCTCATGTATAGCTCCTAGTTAGTGTTTAGCACCAGGTCTGGGGAT
>JBEGKW010000044.1:0-8698 GCA_041183865.1 Actinomycetota bacterium
TTTCGGTGCATTCGTCCGCGTTGCAGACGGTATCGAGGGTCTAGTTCACATCTCAGAGCTTTCTTCAAAGCACATTGAGCTTGCTGAGCAGGTTGTTGCTGTCAACCAGGACGTATTCGTCAAGGTAATCGACATCGACCTAGACCGTCGTCGCATCTCACTATCGCTAAAGCAGGCGAACGAGGAAGTCACCGCTGGTGGCACCGACTTCAACCCATCGCTTTACGGTATGGCTGCCGACTTCGACGAGAACGGCCAGTACAAGTACCCAGAGGGCTTCGACGCAACCACCAACGAGTGGAAGCCAGGCTTCGAAGAGGCTCGCACCAAGTGGGAGGCAGAGTACGCTTTGGCTCACAGCCGCTGGGAAGAGCACAAGAAGCAGGTTGCAGCCGCAAACGAGGCAGCAGCGAACCTTCCAGACGCAGGCTCAGCGCCAGCAGCTCAGGCAAGCTACTCAAGCGAATCAACCGAAGCGGGAACCCTTGCTTCAGACGAGTCACTTGCAGCACTTCGCGACAAGCTAAAGAGCGCAGAGTAATAACTCTCAAAAAGAGGTCGCACCTTCGGGTGCGGCCTCTTTTGTTTAACCGGAGCATTTAGTCTGTTGTTGGTTTTAGGCTAGAGCCATGTATTTAGTTGGGCTAACCGGAGGCATCGCAGCGGGTAAATCGACCGTCGCGAAGCACTGGGCTGCTCAGGGTGGCATCGAAATCGATGCCGACCAATTGGCTCGCGAAGTGGTTGAGGCCGGCACTCCGGGGGCGGCAGCCATCCGCGAAGAATTCGGTGCCGAGGTGTTTCAGGCCGACGGCTCGCTAGATCGCGCCAAGCTCGGTTCAATCGTCTTCGGTGACCCTCAACGAAGAGAAGCCCTCGAAGCCATCATCCATCCACTGGTAAAGGCTCGAGCGCGCGAGATCGTCGATGCCCTTCCAGATAACACCATTGCCATCTACAACGTGCCGCTTTTAGTCGAGGCATCGGTCGATTTACCTTTCGACCTCGTGGTTACCGTCGAGGCACCCGCTAAAGAGCAGATTGAGCGCCTAAAGAAATACCGAGGCATGGATGAGGTCGAGGCGACCAAGCGCGTTTCTTCGCAGGCGAGCCCGGCACAGCGGGCAAATGCAGCCGACGTGATTCTCAATTCAAACCAAGATTTGGCGTTGCTACTCAAGGATGCCGACTCGCTCTGGCTGCGCATCCAGCGGGAAGCATTTGAGAAGCTTTCGGCTTAGGTTAACTGATGGAATCCACTAGATCTTTTGCGCCTTTCGAGGTGATCAGCGAGTACAAACCTTCGGGTGACCAACCAACCGCGATTGCCGACCTCGCACAGCGCATCAAAGCGGGCGAGAAGGACGTCGTTCTACTCGGTGCCACCGGTACCGGTAAGTCGGCAACCACCGCCTGGCTTATCGAAGCGGTTCAGCGACCGACTCTGGTTCTGGCGCACAACAAGACTCTTGCCGCTCAGCTAGTGAACGAATTCCGTGAGCTGCTGCCTAATAATGCCGTCGAATACTTTGTCAGCTACTACGACTACTACCAGCCAGAAGCCTACGTAGCCCAGACCGATACCTTCATCGAGAAGGACTCGTCCATCAACTCTGAAGTTGAACGATTGCGCTACAAGGCCACCATGAGCCTGCTGAGCCGTCGCGACGTGGTCGTGGTCTCCACCGTTTCTTGCATCTACGGCCTCGGCGCCCCGGCCGAATACCTAAACCAGAGCGTGGCCATTCAGGTGGGCGACCGCATCGATCGCGATGATTTGATTCGCAAGTTCGTTGACCTGCAGTACAAGCGCAACGATATCGATTTCTCGCGAGGTAACTTCCGCGTCAAGGGCGACACCATCGAGATCATCCCGGTTTATGACGAACTGGCCACCCGCATCGAATTCTTCGGTGACGAGGTCGAAGCCATCTACTTACTCTCGCCGCTAACCGGCGAAATCGAACGCGAAGAAAAGACCGTGGCGATTTATCCAGCGTCTTACTACGTGGCCCCTGTCGAACGCATGGCAAAGGCGATGGAAGCGATCGAAGAAGAGCTCGTCTGGCGAGTGAAAGAGCTCGAACAGCAAGGCAAGCTGCTCGAGGCTCAGCGCTTAAAGATGCGCACCACCTTTGACCTTGAAATGATCAAAGAACTCGGATTCTGCAGCGGCATTGAAAACTACTCACGCCACATCGATGGTCGCGGACCAGGCGAGGCCGGAGCTTGTCTGCTCGATTACTTCCCAGAAGACTTCTTGACCGTGATTGACGAGTCGCACGTTACCGTTCCTCAAATCGGGGCGATGTACGAAGGTGACTCGAGCCGCAAGCGAAACCTGGTCGAATACGGATTCCGCCTACCTTCGGCACTGGATAACCGACCGTTGAAGTTCTCGGAGTTTCTAGAGCGAGTCGGCCAGACCGTCTATCTTTCGGCAACACCAGGCAAGTACGAGATGAATCTCGGCGCCGGGGTTGTGGAACAGATCATCCGCCCAACCGGACTGATCGACCCAGAAATCGTAATCAAGCCGAGCAAGGGTCAGATTGATGACCTGCTCGAAGAGATCAGAGTGCGTGCCGGCAAGGATGAGCGCGTGCTCGTCACGACGCTCACCAAGAAGATGGCCGAAGAACTTACCGACTTCTTGACCGAGGCCGGCGTTCGAGTTCGCTACCTGCACAGCGATGTCGACACCCTGAGACGCGTTGAGCTCCTCCGTGAGCTTCGTTCAGGCGTATTCGATGTCTTGATTGGTATCAACCTGCTACGTGAAGGTCTCGACCTTCCTGAGGTGTCTCTGGTGGCTATCTTGGATGCCGATAAAGAAGGCTTCTTGCGTTCTTCGACCTCGCTGATACAGACCATCGGTCGCGCGGCTCGAAACATCAACGGTGAAGTGCACATGTATGCCGATAACGTCACTGACTCGATGGCTCGAGCCATCGATGAAACCAATCGTCGCCGCGCAAAGCAGGTTGCTTACAACCTCGAAAAGGGTGTCGACCCGCAGCCGCTGCGCAAGAAAATTGCCGACATCACCGACCAGATTCTGCGCGAAGAGCAAGACACCGCCGAACTTCTAGAAAAAGCCAAGAACAAGAAGACTCGCGACGGCAAGAGCGTGGTTCCGATCAAGAGCCGCAAGGGCATCGCTGGTATGGCCTACGACGAGATTCTTTCGATTGTGGTTGACCTAGATGAGCAAATGAAGGCAGCGGCGGCCGAACTAAAGTTCGAGCTAGCTGCTCGCCTTCGCGACGAGATTTCTGAACTGAAGCACGAGCTTCGCCAAATGGAAAAAGCCGGTCACGTCTAGGCGTTCGGCGCTAAACAGCAGGGTTAAACTTTCACAGTGTCTATTAGTCAGATCCACCAAGAAAACAAGCTCATCATCAAGGGCGCACGCGTTCACAACCTAAAGAATCTGAACCTCGAGATTCCGCGCGACTCGATGGTTGTGTTCACCGGCTTGAGCGGTTCGGGCAAGTCATCCTTGGCTTTCGACACCATCTTCGCCGAGGGGCAGCGACGCTACGTCGAGTCGTTGTCTGCATATGCGCGCCAGTTCTTGGGGCAGGTAGACCGCCCGGATGTTGACTTCATCGAGGGTCTGAGCCCTGCAGTTTCGATTGACCAGAAATCTACCAACCGTAACCCTCGCTCAACCGTTGGTACGATCACCGAAATTCACGACTACCTGCGCCTGCTTTGGGCCAGAATCGGCGTGCCATTTTGTGCCGAGTGTGGCGAGAAAATCATCAAGCAGAGCCCACAGCAGATCGTTGATCAGATTCTCGAGTTTCCAGATGGAACCAGATTTCAGATCCTGGCTCAGATTGTCGACCAGAAAAAGGGCGAGTTTGTCGACCTATTCCGCGATCTAAACGCCCAGGGTTTCGCTCGCGCGGTGGTCGATGGTGAAGTGGTTCAGCTGGCCGAAGCCAAGCCACTCAAGAAGACTTTCAAGCATGACATTGCCGTCGTGGTTGACCGATTGGTCTCAAAGCCAGACATTGTCGGTCGACTTACCGATTCGGTTGAAACCGCTCTGAAGCTTGCCGATGGTCGCATTGTCATCGATTTCGTAGACGTCGAGGCTAGTGCAGCCGGTAAGACCCGCGTCTTTAGCGAAAAGATGAGCTGCCCTAACGAGCACGCATTGAGCCTCACCGAAATCGAACCGCGCACCTTCTCTTTCAACGCCCCATTTGGTGCCTGCCCAACCTGTTCTGGCCTTGGCGTCAAGCAGGCGGTCGATGCTGACCTAATCATTGGCGACCCAGATCAAACCATCAACGGGGGAGTAATCCTGCCTTGGTCAACCCAGGGTAAGGGTTTGTTTCACTACTTCTCACGCATGCTCGACGGTCTAGCCGATGACCTGGAATTCTCGCTCGACACCCCTTGGAAGAAGCTTCCAGAAGAGGTTCAGCAGGCGGTTCTCTACGGCAATAACTTTGACGTTCAGGTCAAGTGGAAGAACAAGTACGGCCGCGAACTTCGCTACACCACCGGCTTCGAAGGTGTGCTCAGCTACATCGAACGTAAATACCTCGAGTCTGAGAATGACTATGCCCGCGCGAAGTGGTCGGGTTTCCTACGCGAAATTCCTTGCCCTGCCTGTGATGGCCAGCGACTTCGCCCAGAGGTTCTGGCAGTCAAGGTGTTCGAAAAGTCGATTGCAGATGTTGCTCGCCTTAGCCTCGGCGAAGCCGTTGGCTTCTTCGAGACCATTGAACTCGACGAACGCGATGTAAAGATCGCAGCCCAGGTGCTTCGAGAAATTCGTGCTCGACTCGACTTCTTGATTGCTGTTGGTCTCGATTACCTGAGCCTCGAGAGAGCGGCCGGCAGTCTCTCTGGTGGAGAGGCGCAGCGCATTCGCTTGGCCACCCAAATTGGTTCGGGCCTCACCGGAGTGCTCTACGTGCTGGATGAGCCGAGCATCGGTTTGCACCAACGCGACAACCGACGCCTCATCGACACCTTGCTAAAGCTCCGAGACCTTGGCAACACCTTGATTGTGGTCGAACACGACGAAGACACCATCAAAGCATCAGACTGGGTTGTCGACATCGGCCCTGGAGCTGGCGTCAACGGCGGCGAGGTCGTCCACAGCGGCACCTATGAGGCGCTGCTCAAGAACGAAAAGTCGCTTACCGGCGCATTCATGTCTGGTCGCGAAAAGATTGAGACCCCGAAGAAGCGTCGCACAATCGACCCAAAGCGCAAGCTGAAGGTGGTTGGCGCTCGTGAAAATAATCTGAAGAACGTTGACGTCGAGTTCCCACTTGGCACACTGACCGCGGTCACGGGCGTTTCGGGCTCTGGAAAGTCATCCTTGGTCAATGACGTGTTGTATGAGGTGCTTGCCAATGCCCTGAACGGGGCGAAGGGAGTAGCCGGCAAGCACACCCGCATCGAGGGCCTCGAGCAGCTCGACAAGGTCGTGCACGTAGACCAGAACCCGATCGGTCGGACCCCACGCTCGAACCCGGCCACCTACACCGGCGTCTTCGACCACATTCGCAAGCTGTTCACCGAAACCGCAGAAGCCAAGGCTCGCGGTTACCAACAGGGTCGATTCTCGTTCAACGTTAAGGGTGGTCGTTGCGAATCTTGCAGCGGCGATGGAACCCTTCGCATCGAGATGAACTTCTTGCCTGACGTATACGTTGCCTGCGAGGTTTGCCACGGCGCACGCTACAACCGCGAGACTCTCCAGGTGCTCTACAAGGGCAAGAACATCGCCGAAGTGCTCGAGATGCCAATCGCCGAGGCCGCAGAGTTCTTCGCCCCGATCTCGGCCATCGCGCGCTATCTGCAGACGCTCGTCGAGGTTGGTCTTGGTTACGTTCGTCTTGGCCAGTCGGCAACCACGCTTTCGGGTGGTGAAGCTCAGCGAGTGAAGTTGGCAACCGAGCTTCAGCGTCGATCAAACGGTCGAAGCATTTACGTCTTGGATGAACCGACCACCGGTTTGCACTTCGAAGACGTTCGCAAGTTGCTGCTAGTGCTGAACGGTCTTGTCGATAAGGGCAACACCGTCTTGGTCATCGAACACAACCTCGACGTAATCAAGTGCGCAGACTGGCTCATTGACATGGGACCTGAGGGCGGTTCGCGCGGTGGCGAGGTTGTTGCCATCGGAACCCCAGAGCAGGTTGCCAAGAATGCCAAGAGCTTCACCGGCGGCTTCCTAAAGGAAATGCTCTAGCCGATGGCCAACGAACTCTCGTTCAGGCCGAAGACGGGGGAGATCCCGACTGATCCGGGGGTATACCGGTGGCTCGACGCTACCGGTCGCGTGCTTTACGTTGGCAAGGCTAAGAACCTAAGGGCTCGACTCAGCAACTATTTCGGCCCGCTAGATAGCCTGCATGAGCGTACTCGTCGAATGGTCACTTCGGCTGCCGACGTTCAGTGGACGATAGTCAAAACCGAATACGAAGCGCTGCAACTCGAGTTCATGTGGATCAAGGAGTTTGATCCACCGTTCAACGTGCGCTTCAAGGATGACAAGTCCTACCCGTACCTTGCCGTTTCGATGGGCGAACCGTTTCCTCGTGCTTTCATAACGCGAAACCGTGAGATGAAGGGCGTTAAGTATTTTGGACCGTACACCCAAGCCTGGGCGGTTCGCGAGACTCTGGATACGTTGCTCAAGGTCTACCCGGTGCGCAGCTGCACCAAGGGCGTCTTTAATCGCGCTCAATCCAGCGGACGCGCCTGTCTACTCGGTGATATCGGCAAGTGCGCAGCGCCTTGCGTCGGCCGCGTCGACAGCACCGAACACAAGAAGATTGCCGCCGATTTCGTCGATTTCATGGGTGGTGGTGACACCAAGCACGTCGAGGTTTTGCGCAAACGCATGTACGAGGCCAGTGAAAATCAGCAATACGAACTTGCCGGGTCACTTCGTGATGACGTCGAGGCACTCGAGACCGTGCTCGAAAAGAGCACAGTGGTGTTCAGCGACCAGACCGACGCCGACCTATTCGGCATTGCCGACGATGAGCTGGCAGCCGCGGTCTCTCAGTTCATCGTGCGCGGAGGACGCATCCGTGGTGTTCGCGGTTGGGTAGAGTTGGTCGAGTACGTCTTGCAAAACGTCTACGCCCCGATTGATGGCGCCGAACCGCAGGAAGTTCCTCGCGAAGTCTTGGTGCCGGTTATCCCAAATGACTCGGCAGAACTCGGCCGCTGGCTTAGCGAACTGCGCGGTTCGAGGGTTGACCTGAGAGTTGCCCAGCGCGGTGACAAGGCAGCTCTGGCCGCCACCGCCTTGACCAATGCCAGGCACGCCCTGATGCTGTACAAGACGCGTCGCAGCGCCGATTTCACAGCAAGAGCCGATGCCTTGGCTGGTATCCAGCGCGCACTAAATCTCGACGAAGCCCCGCTTCGCATCGAATGTTTCGATGTTTCTCACCTCGGCGGAACCGGCGTGGTCGCCTCAATGGTGGTTTTCGAAGACGGTTTGCCGAAGAAAGATCACTATCGCCGCTTCAGTATCGAAAACACCACGGATGACACCGAGTCGATTTACCAGGTACTCAGCCGACGTCTGAAATATTTGAAGGAACCGGAGCTTCGTACAGACGAACAACCGCTCGAAAACCTGACCAAATTCGCCTACCGACCATCCTTGTTGATTGTGGACGGTGGATTACCACAGGTCAATGCGGCCGCTCGAGCCATCAAACATTCGGGTGTCGAAGGCCTAACCGTGGTCGGTTTAGCAAAGCGCCTCGAAGAGGTGTGGGTGCCGGGTGACGAGTTCCCGGTCATCCTTCCACGTGCCACCGATGAGCTCTTTTTGCTTCAGAGAATTCGCGACGAGGCACACCGCTTTGCCATCACATATCAGCGTCAGAAGCGGTCTTCGAGCATTGCCAGCACCCTTGGCGAGATTCCCGGCCTGGGTGAAAAGAGGGTCAATGCCTTGCTAAAGCATTTCGGCTCGGCAAAGCGTTTAAGAATCGCTACCTCTGACGAAATTTCCTCGGTCGCTGGCATCGGCCCAATCCTTGCTCAACAGATTGTTCACAGTCTCGAAACTTAACAGTTTCTTTCGGCGTGTCGCGAGGCACTAGACTCTTGGTTACCCCCGACAAGTCGGGGGACACGCCGAGAGAGACGAGCCGAGGGGAGATTCAGTTTGAGCGTCGAAAAAAAGCACGAACTGCTAATCGTTACCGGCATGTCTGGAGCCGGTAGATCAACCGTTGGAAACGCCCTCGAAGACCTCGGATGGTATGTCGTCGACAACCTTCCACCGCAGATGCTCGGCCCAGTTGCCGATCTGTTCACCCAAGCCAAAACGCCGTTGCCTCGCCTAGCCGTGATCATAGATGTTCGCGGTGGCGAATTCTTCGCCGAACTCTCTCAGAACTTGGCAACCATCCGTGATCGCGATCTCAACCTCCGTGTGCTGTTTCTAGAAGCCACCGACGCAGCCCTCGTGAAGCGTTTCGAGTCGGTCCGCCGCCCACACCCACTTCAGGGCAACGGAACCATCCTTGACGGAATCGATGCCGAGCGTCGTCAACTACTGAGCCTGCGCGAATCTGCCGACGTTATCGTCGATACCAGCGACCTAAACATTCACCAGCTTTCAAACAAGATTTCAGACGGGTTCTCGATCGAGAGCGCTCAGCGCCTTCAGGTCACCGTGATGAGCTTTGGC
>JBEGKW010000045.1:0-7991 GCA_041183865.1 Actinomycetota bacterium
TCTAGGTCTCATCGTCATCATCGGTCTGCTCATCTGGGCTACCGAATCTAAGCAGGGCCAGCGCGCTGGTGGCATCGACTACGTTGGCGCGCTGCTTTCCGTTGTCATGTTTGCAACTTTGGTTTTCGGCCTAATCGAAGGTCGCGTCTACGGCTGGTGGAACGCAAACGCCAACCACCCATTCGAACTTGGTGACTTCAAGTGGCCAACCGACGGCATTTCGATCATCCCGGTTTCTCTAGCCATCTCGGTGGTCTTCACCGTGCTGTTCGTGCTCTGGGAGCGCGCTCGCGAAAAGGCACATAAGAACGTGCTGCTTGATCTCGGCCTGTTCCACATCAGCTCTTTCCGCAACGGTTCTTTCGCCGCACTCATCATCTCTATGGGTGAGTTCGGGCTGCTATTCGCGATTCCGCTTTGGTTGCAGAACGTCGAAGGACTAACCCCGGTTTCATCTGGTCTGGTCTTGCTTTGGCTAGCCGGCGGTGCCTTCTTGGCATCTGGCGTCGGTGGCGCAATGAGCGGCAAGCTTCCTGCGGTTCGCGCCGTTCAGATCGGTGTGCTCTTTGAGCTAATCGGTGTGGCTGGAATTTCTCTGGTTGCAACCACCGGTGGTGGCTGGTGGCCGGTTGCCCCATTCCTACTTCTATACGGAATCGGCGTCGGTCTAGCTACCGCACAGCTAACCGGTGTGATCATGGTTGAGGTTCCAATCGAGAAGATTGGCCAGGCATCGGGTTCACAGTCAACCGTTCGTCAGATTGGTTCTGCACTTGGCATCGCGGTTCTTGGAACCGTGTTGTTCACCGCAACCCAGAGCGCTGCCGAGACTCACCTAAAGGAAACTGCGTTTGTTTCATCGATGCCAAGCGTCGGAATCCAGAACGACTTCATCGATGGTCTAACCACCGCCGTGGTTGATTCTGCCGGTGGAGCACTTCCTGCAGTTGGCAAGATCGCCATGAGCGCCCGCGCAACCGCTGATCAAGCAGCCGAGGTTCAGGCTGCAGCCAACGACGGTTTCACCGATGGCGTGAAGGCCACCGGTTGGGCAGCCGCTGGTTTCTTGTTCCTAGGTTTGCTTTCTACTTTCTCGATGGGCGCACGTCGCCGCCCAGAGAGCGCGAAGGAAACTGCAGCTAAGGCATAAGCCACTCTAAGTAATCCGATGGTCTCCCTCTGAAAAGAGCGGAGGCCATCGGCGTTTAAGAGTAGATTTGTCTCTCGTGATTGACTCATTGAAACCTAAGCGTCTGTTCCTCGGCAAAAAGCTTTCTAACAAGAACCTCGAAGGCCAGCTTCTACCGAAGACCATCGCGCTACCTATCTTTTCTAGCGACCCGCTTTCATCTGTTGCGTATGGTCCGCAAGAGCTCCTCATGATTTTGACCCTCGGTGGCGCCAGCTTCTTGGCGTTCGCACCGTGGATCGCAGCCGTTGTTGTGCTGCTTCTTTTTGTCATCATCCTCAGCTACCGCAAGGTAGTTGCCGCTTACCCTTCAGGTGGCGGTGACTACGAGGTCGCTCAGAAGAACCTCGGCGAAAAGGCCGCGCTGACCGTAGCCTCGGCGCTGTTGCTCGACTACGTCATGACCGTTGCCGTATCTATCGCGTCTGGTGTCGACAACCTGATCTCTGCATTCCCGGGCCTAGACCCATGGCGCGTTGAAATTGCCGTTGCCTTCATCCTGTTGCTTTTGGCAATCAACCTTCGCGGTGTTCGCGAATCGGGTTTCGCCTTCGCGGTTCCTACCTACCTGTTCTTGACCACCGTGGTCATCATGATTGGTTCGGGTATCTTCAAGCTGATGACCGGTCAGGCCATCGTTGCCCCTTCGGCCGCATATCACCTGGTTCCAGAATCCACTCTGGTGGCCACCCCGTTCCTGATTGTCATGCTTCTGCTGCGTTCGTTCGCTTCTGGTTCGGCAGCGCTAACCGGTGTTGAGGCAATCGCCAACGGTGTTCCAGCATTCCGTCAGCCAAAGATCAAGAACGCTCAGATCACCATGTCTTGGATGGGTGCCAGTGCAATCTTCATGTTCGTCGGTATCGTCGCTTTCGCATTGATCTCGGGCGTGAAGTACCTCGAAGACCCAGAGCTTCAGGGCCACGCCATCGTCGGCCCACAGATGTCGGTTATCGCTCAGCTGGGTACCGCTATTTTCGGCGGCGGTTCAGTCTTGTTCTACATCCTGCAGGCCGCTACCGCAGCAATCTTGCTGCTTGCCGCAAACACCGCATTCAACGGCTTCCCGCTCTTGACCTCGGTGCTTGCCAAGGACGGCTACGCCCCTAAGGCGCTGCTAACCCGAGGCGACCGCTTGGTCTACTCGAACGGAATGCTTTCACTAACCCTCGCCGCGCTTGCCATGATTCTGGTCTTCCAAGCATCGGTTACTCAGCTGATTCAGCTTTACGTTCTTGGTGTATTCACCTCGTTCACCCTCGGTCAGATGGGTATGTTGAAGCACTGGCGTCGCGGCCTAAAGAAGGGCACAATCTCGAAGAAGGAGGCGACCTCGGGTCGCATCATCAACGGATTCGGCGCCTCGCTAACCGCTGCCGTTTTGGTAATCGTTTCGGTCACCAAGTTCACCCACGGCGCTTGGATGGTCTTCATCATCATGCCGTTCCTTTGGGTTGTCATGTGGGCAACTGGTCGTTACTACAAGGCCGTAAACCAAGAAATCGCACTCGACCCAGACATCAAGTTCGGCAGCAAGGGCGACTATGCCGTCGTCTTGATGGACAAGCTAAACAAGCCACAGCTAAAGGCTCTCGACTACGCACTTTCGAGCCGTCACACCCGCTTGGATGTGCTTCACGTGGCAGCCGACCCAGCACACTCAAAGAAGTTTGAGCGCGATTGGAAGAAGTTTGGCCTTGAGGTTCCACTAAAGATCATCGAGAGCCCATACCGCGAATTTGGCGCACCTTTGGTCGAGTACCTACAGAACCACCGTGCCGAGTTCGGCTCTGAGCGCATCTCGGTTTACATGCCGAAACTGGTTGTTGGTCACTGGTGGGAGCACGTTCTGCACAACCACCGCGCCAACCGCATCCGCAAGCAGCTCATGTATGTTCGCGGCGTAATGGTCACCTTGGTGCCATGGCGTCTAGAGTCAGCAGAGTACGTGAACCCACTAAACCGACGCCCACTTCCTGGTGACGCTCGTCGCGGTGAGTTCATCCGCCCAGCCCTACGCAAGCACAAGCTTGGTGGCGGCGTAACCAAGGTGCGCGCAAAGCGCATCGATGAGGACTAAACCTTGACTCTCACCCTGAAAAACATCGGGCTGGTATTTGCCGGCGGCATGATCGGCACCTTGTTGCGTTTCGGCACGTCCTCGAACTTGGATGACCTGACCTCGTTGGCAATCGTCAACATCGTCGGTTCAGCCATCATCGGTTGGCTAAACAGCGACCCTCGTTTTGCCAGCGATGGCAAGCGCGCATTCTGGGCGGTCGGCTTCAGCGGAGGTTTCACCACCATGAGCGGTGTTGCCCTGTTGCAGGCCAGCGGAGTAATCATGTTGATTCAGGGCGCACAGAGCATCGCAGATATTTTCAGCACCGGACCAATGGTCTTCTTTGGTCTGATTGCCGCAATTTTTGCCGGCAGCTTGCTGGCCTACTGGGGTGCCCACGCACTAACCTCTCGCCTCACCGGAAACGATGCAGTCGTGAGCCACGAAGTTGAAGAGGTCACCGAATAATGAAGAGTTTTGACATCACAATTGCCCTAGCAATAGCCGTAGCCGGAGGTTTGGGTTCGGTAGTTCGCATGGTTCTAGCTCGTTGGATTGGCAAGTTGCCTTGGGGCATCCTGGTGGCCAACGTTTTGGCTTCATTCGCCATGGGTGTGGGTCTTGGCATTTTCTCGTTCAACACCACGCTCGCTCAGATCGTCTCGGTTGGCCTCTGCGGTGGACTTTCGACCTTCAGCACCTTCTCGGCGCAGACCGTCGAATATTTCAAGGCGAAGCAGGTTTGGCGCGGAGTTTTCAACATCCTTCTAAACTTCTTCGCTCCTGCACTTGCTGCACTTGCCGGAATTTTCCTTCTATTGACCCTGCTAAAATAGCCTCTGATTTAGTTTCCAACTCGTTCCCGCGCGATTATTCGCGCCCAAGCACGTGTAAGGGGGTCTCGCCATGGGGCGTGGCCGTCAAAAGGCAAAGCACACCAAGGTGGCTCGCGAGCTGAAGTACTTCAGCCCGAACACCGATCTGACCGCGCTTGAAAAAGAAATTGGTCACATTCCTCCAGCCTCGACCGGCTTCGCTGGCGACAACGAGCCTGAGTACGAAGACAAGTGGGCCGACCTTTACGCAGAAGACGACGAAGACTCTGAGGAGTCTGACGAGAAGTGACGCTCGTCCTCCTCGGTACTGACTACCGCGAGGTTCCACTCGAAGACCTAGACCGACTGAGTCAGGCAAAAGACACCATTGAAGCCAAACTCTTGGCAAATAGCGCAGCCATTTCGGGTGCGATAACCCTCAGCACCTGCAACCGCTTTGAGCTCTACCTTGATTGCGAAAGCTCGGCCGATGCCAGCAAGCTTTCTCTCGAGACAATCGCCACCGAAGCTAACCTGAGCCTCGACTATTGCGCTCAGGTTTTCAAAGTCGTCTCGGATGCGACTGCCGCCCAGCACTTGTTCTCGGTAACCGCCGGCCTCGAATCAATGGTGGTTGGCGAAGAGGAAATCGCTGGCCAGGTCAAGCGCAGCTTTACCGCTGCACAGTCAACCGGCCACGCATCAACCGCATTGGTTCAGGTATTTCAAAAGGCAGCCGAGGTAGCCAAAAAGGTGACCACCGAAACCGGCCTTGGTTCTGCCGGTCGCTCGACAATCACCGTCGCGCTCGATTATCTAGAATCTCGTCACGGCTCGCACGCCGGTCGACGCGCACTATTAATCGGAACCGGAGCCCACGCTCGCGTCGTGGTTGCCGCGCTCAAGCGAAGCGGCATCGAAGAGATTTCGGTGTTTTCGCCCAGCGGGCGCGCGCAAGACTTTGCGCTTTCTCGCGGCCTAACTTCGGTCGAACCTGGCGAACTCGCCTCGGCCATCGACTCGGCCGACCTACTCATCAGCTGCAGCGGCAATGCTGGTGACCTACTAACCAAGGCGACCCTGGCCACTACCACCAAGCCGCTCATGGTCATCGACGTTTCGCTCTCGCGCGATGTTTCACCCGAGGTTCAGTCACTACCCAACGTTGACTTCGTGAACCTAGAGGTGATCAAGCACCACGCACCGGTTGAACACGGCGATGCGATTCTGGCTGCGCAAAACATCGTTAGCGAAGGTGTCGAAGCGTTCGAACGCGAGAAGCACGAGCGAAACCTTGGGCCTTTCGTGGCGGCTATCAGAGGCAAGATCGCCCTGTGGATCGATGAAGAAGTTGAACGCATCACGAAGCGTGATGGCGAATCGGCCGGTCAATCGGCTCGAGCCACCCTGACCGCGTCGACCAATCAGATGCTGCACGAACCGATCGTCAAGGCCAAGTCACTGGCCGCAACCGGCGATGAAGACGACTATCGCAAGGCGCTGCTGGCGCTGTTTGGAGATTACAGTGTCTAAGACTTATCGACTCGGAACCCGCGGTAGCAAGCTTGCCCTGTGGCAGGCAAACTACGTAGCCGATGCACTTCGCAAAGTCGCCAAGTGCGAGGTCGAGATTGTTGTGATTTCGACCGAGGGTGACGAAACCGCTGGTTCGCTGATGAACCCAATGCGCCCGGGAGTCTTCGTCTCTTCAATCCGCGATGCCCTCATCGCAAACGAAGTCGACCTCGTGGTTCACTCGATGAAAGACCTTCCTTCGGCCAGACTGCTCGGCTTAAAGGTTGTTGCCATCCCACAGCGCGAAGATTCGCGTGATGTTGTGATTTCTAAGAGTGGTCTCGGTCTAATGGATTTGCCAGCCGGAGCAGTGGTGGGCACCTCATCGCCGCGTAGAGCCGCCCGCATTAACTTCTTGCGACCAGACCTGGTCACCGCTCCGATTCGCGGCAATGTCGACACCCGAATCCAAAAGGTTCGCGATGGCGAGTTCGACGCCGTAATCCTGGCAGCGGCCGGAATCAAGCGCCTAAATCGCGCGAGCGAAATCACCGAATACCTAACCACAGAGCAACTGCTGCCGGCTCCGGCACAAGGTGCGCTGGCTATTGAAATCCGTGGCTACGACCGCGACCTCTCTAAGGCCCTCGAGAAGCTTGACCACATCGAAACTCGACTAATCACAACCGCCGAGCGCGCTGTCTTAGTCGGCCTGGATGCCAGCTGCCAAACCGCAATCGGCGCACTTGCTACCCTCCACGGCAACCGCCTTTCACTGGTGGCCGAACTGAGCGACGGCGACACCAATCGTCACTCTCGCGCCGAGGCGGCGATCGTGCTTGAGAATGGCGAGACCATGCTCGACGAGGCTTTCCAACTCGGCCTGATGGTCGCCAAGCAGCTCGATGTGGGCTCCGGCAATGACTAAGCCGGTGTTGCTCATCCGTGCCGATGGCAACCAGGATGACGCCCAAGCGCTAGCCGATCTCGGCATAGAGACCGTGATCGACCCATACATTCGCATCGATCGCGCCCCGGATGCAGCCGATGCCCAACGCCTCTTAGCCGAACTTGCCCTGCCCGGGTCGAAGTGGTTGATTGCCACCTCGGTGAATGCCATTCGTTGTTTTGCCGAGCTGGTTGGCGCCGATGTTTTGCGCAAAGCAATCGCCTCGAGCGTTGATTTGAACTTCGCCGCGGTCGGCGAGCGCACCGCCCAATCGCTGCGTGATTTAGGTGCAACCGAGGTTCTGACCCCCGCGTTATCAGACTCGGCGGCGCTGGCCGAAATGCTGGCAAACATCGGCGCTGCTGGCCAAGTCTCACAAACCGCCATCATCCCATCGGGGCTTCTGGCCATGAAGACCCTGCCAAACAAACTCGAAGCCGCCGGCTGGAAGCTCATCCAGGGTGTGATCTGGTCTATACGACCGTGACGGTTGATGGCGAACCCGAGACCGCCGCTACCGCACGCGCCGGTGATTTTTCGGCCGTGATTTTCAGATCACCAAGCGCAGCCCGTGCCTTTTTGTCATTCGTTCCTGAACCGAAAATGCCGCTGGTGGCCGCAGGGTTTACTACGGCAAAAGTCATCGAGGATGCGGGGCTCACGGTTGCTTCGATACCATCGAATCCGACCCCAAAATCGGTCGCAACTGCGGTCAATGAACTCTTGAAAGGAGACCGATGATTCAGCGCCCTCGTCGTCTCCGCGCCAACGCCGCGATTCGTAATCTGGTTAGCGAAACTCAGGTTCGCCCAGAGCAACTAATTTTGCCGCTTTTCGTGCGCGAGGGGCTCACCGAACCAAAGCCGATCAAGGGCCTGCCCGGAGTAGTTCAGCACACCGAGACTTCACTTCGCACCGAGATCGATCGCGCCCTTGATGCCGGCATTGGTGGCGTGATGGTGTTTGGCATTCCAAATCACCGCGACCCATCGGGCAGCGAAGCTCTCAACCCAAACGGCGTGCTTTCTAAGGCCATTCGCGACATCCGTGCACAGGTTGGCGACCGGCTAGTGGTCATTGCCGATCTATGCCTGGATGAGTTCACCAGCCACGGGCACTGCGGCGTTTTGTCTGAGGATGGCGAGGTCGACAACGACGCTACCCTCGAGATCTATTCGAAGATGGCCGTGGTTCTGGCCGAAGCCGGTGCTCACATGCTCGGCGCGAGCGGAATGATGGACGGCCAAGTAGCCGCCACTCGCCTCTACGGACCATTCCGCGAGGCGGTCGAATCGCAGCTCGAAGGCGATCGAAAGACCTACCAACAAGACCCACGAAATGCCCGCGAATCGATTCGCGAGATCAAACTCGACGCCGCCGAAGGCGCCGACATCATCATGGTCAAGCCGGCCTTGGCCTACCTCGACATCATCAGCGAGGCTCGTCGCTCGGTCGATCTGC
>JBEGKW010000046.1:0-6840 GCA_041183865.1 Actinomycetota bacterium
GGTCGCGCCTTTGAAGGTCGACGAATAGTCAAGTAGAATAAGGACTATCGGCCAATAACGCCCGAATCCCTTCCCTAAAAAATCCTAGGAGTGCAATTTTGGCCCTTATCGTGCAAAAGTTTGGCGGATCATCTGTTGGAGATGCCGACAAGATTAAGCACGTTGCGCGCCGAGTAATTGAGACTCAAAAGGCCGGCAACCAGGTTGTTGTGGTTGTTTCGGCTATGGGAGACACCACCGACGAGCTTCTAGATCTCGCCAACTCGGTTGCCGAAGATCCATACCAGAGCCCTCGCGAGCTAGACATGTTGCTTACCTCTGGTGAGCGCATCTCGATGTCGCTCTTGGCAATCGCAATCAACGCTCTTGGTGCAAAATCACAGTCATTCACCGGTTCACAGGCCGGAATCGTCACCGACAGCGTGCACGGTAACGCCCGCATCGCCGAGGTGACCCCAGAGCGCATCCGTGAATCAGTTGAGGCTGGCAACATCGCCATCGTCGCCGGATTCCAGGGCTTCAACCGCGAGACCAAAGACATCACCACCCTTGGCCGCGGTGGTTCAGACACCACCGCTGTTGCACTAGCTGCCGGCCTGGGCGCAGATCTTTGTGAGATCTACTCTGACGTTGATGGTGTTTACACCTCAGACCCACGCATGATCAAGGGTGCTAAGAAGCTAGACGCAATCGATGTCGAATCGATGCTCGAACTAGCTGCTGCCGGTGCCAAGATTTTGCACATCCGTGCCGTTGAATTCGCTCGTCGTCACAACGTCGACCTACGCGTACGTTCAACATTTAGCACCGACCCAGGAACCATCGTTTATTCAGGAAAAGCAGGAGCAGGCATGGAAGAGTCAGTCGTATCAGGTGTAGCAGTCGACAAGGGCCAGACCAAGATTATGGTTATTGGTATTCCAGACGTACCTGGCAAGGCTGCCGACCTATTCACCGTGGTTGCTGACGCTGGTGCAAACATCGACATGATCGTTCAGAACACCCCAACCGGCTCAGATGTTGTCGACGCAGTTAGCGACATCGGATTCACGCTGCCAAAGTCGGACACCAAGAAGGTTGTCGCTGCGCTTGAGGCCAACAAGGCCAAGCTTGGCTTCCGTGTGGTTGAGGTTGACGAAGAGATCGGCAAGCTTTCAGTGGTTGGTGCCGGCATGCGCACCCACTCTGGTGTTTCGGCAACCTTGTTCTCGGCATTGGCTAAGGCGGGTATCAACATCGAGATGATTTCGACCTCTGAGATTCGCATTTCGGTTATTACCAGCGATGACCAGGTTGAGGCAGCCGCTCGCGCAGTGCACACAGCCTTCGGTCTAGACAGCGAAATTGAAGCTGTTGTTTACGCCGGAACCGGTCGCTAAACCCAAAACTCAGCTCGCTCGGCGCTAGACAGCGCTGATTCAAACTTTCATACTTAAATCACCCTTAATCAGGAGGCATCAAATGGCAAAGCCAAATCTCGCACTCGTAGGAGCTACCGGAGCCGTAGGCACCGTAATGATCGGCATCATCAACAGCCGTGAGAACATCTGGGGCGAAATCCGTCTGATCGCAAGCCCACGTTCGGCTGGCAAGAAGATCACCGTTCACGGTGAAGAGCTAACCGTTGTTGCGCTATCTCCGGAGGCTTTCGATGGCATCGACATCGCGATGTTCGACGTTCCAGATGAGGTTTCAGCGGTTTGGGCTCCAATCGCAGCCGAGCGCGGAGCAATCGCGGTCGACAACTCGGGCGCCTTCCGCATGGATGCTGATGTGCCACTAGTTGTTCCTGAGGTAAACCCTGAGCAGGCAAAGAACCGCCCACGTGGAATCATCTCGAACCCGAATTGCACCACCTTGACCATGATGGCCGCAATGGGTGCGCTACACGACAAGTGGACTTTGAAGGAGCTTGTTGTTTCGAGCTACCAGGCTGTTTCTGGTGCAGGTGCCGCAGGCATCGACGAGCTAGCCGCAGAACTTGCCGTAGTTGGCAAGGATGCCTCACTCGGTCTAAACACCGAAGACGTTCGTGGCGCTCTGGCTGCTGCTGGTAACGACCTTTCAAACTCACCTTGGGCGCACCCAATCGCTCTGAACGTGATTCCTTTCGCAGGCTCACTAAAGGCCGGCGGTCACTCTTCAGAGGAGCTAAAGGTTCGCGACGAGTCTCGCAAGATCCTTGGCATCTCAGACCTAAAGGTAGCCGCCAGCTGCGTTCGTGTTCCGGTTCAGGTTGCTCACTCGCTAACCGTTCACGCAACCTTCGCTAACCCACTAACCCCAGATGAGGTTCGTGAAGTACTTTCGGCTCAGCCAACCATCAAGGTTGTCGACGAGCCTGAGAAGAACCTTTACCCAACCCCAGCAATGGTGGTTGGTCAGGACCCAACCTTCGTTGGCCGCATTCGTCAGTCACTAGACTTCCCGAACAGCATCGAGCTTTTCGTGGTCGGCGACAACCTGCGCAAGGGTGCAGCTTTGAACACCTACGAAATCGCCGAGCTAGTCGCTAGCGAATTCTAAAGTTTTCTAGAGTTTCCCCGAGTGTCTAGGGGTTCAGCGGCTTTAAGGCAAGGTAACCTTGCGAATATGTCGAGATTAGTTTCAGTTGTTTTAGGGCTTACTCTCGCTTTCGGCTTAGGGGGCTGTGCCGCTTCAACCGATGGCGCGACCCCCTCGAATGGTTCACAGTCCATACCGACGCCTGACCCTGCTCTGATTCCACCGGCACCTACCGAAACCACCACTGCAGTCTCTGCTGCAACCTTTGACGATGGTTTTGGTTCATACGTCTTCAAGGTTGGCAACGGCCCAAGCTGGTGCACCATCACTCCTGACCTCGACCAGGTAATTTGCGAGCAGAACGAAGCAGCTGCCTCATACCAGCCGATTCCAACGCCTGCCGACTGCAACGGCAGCTATGGCTACCAGATTCGACTATTCGGCACCACGCCAACTGACATGGCTACCGCCGGGTTTGTTTGTTCGACCGGTCAGTGGCAGGACCCTGCCGGGGCAAAGGTTCTGGCAGCAGGCAGCAAAATCACCGTGGGTGCGATCACCTGCTCGGTCAAAGACACTGCCGCTCGTTGCGAAAATGAAAGCGGTCAGTTCATCGCTCTTGGCCCAAAGGTTTGGGCGGTCAAAGACTAGTTCTTTGGCAATAGGTTCAGCAGTCTGACCTCTGGTCGGCAAGCGAAGCGCACCGGAGCAAATATTGAGTGCCCGAGCCCGGCAACCACATTCAAAATCATGGTCTTGCCTGGAACACTCCAGCTGCTGATTCCCTTGGCGTTCCTGCGAGGCAAATCACAATTTGTCACCAACGCCCCGAAACCCGGGATGCAAACCTGACCACCGTGAGTGTGACCAGCGAAAAGAACGTCAACTCCCGCTTCCCCCATCGCGTCGATAACACGCAGGTATGGAGCGTGACTCACGCCGATGACAAGATCGGCGCCGCTGGCAAGGTCATCCTTGCTCGGAATCGAATCGAGACGGTCTAGGGCATCGTGGGCATCATCGACGCCTACGAAGTTGATGCTCACGCCATTGATTACGGCGCGACCTTGACGGTTATTCAGGTCAAGCCAACCAGCCGAGGTGAAGCCGCCGATCAAACGCTCGGTCTCGAGCTTTTTGCCGTGACCCACCTTTGATGGGCCGCCAAGATAAGCGAGTGGATTGCGCGGCTCGGGTGCGTGATAGTCGTTCGAGCCGTTCACAAATGCGCCGGTGCGTTCGAGCAAAGGTTTTAGCGCAACCAGGGTTGGGCCAATCGCCGCGGCATGGCCGAGATTGTCGCCGGTGTTGATAACTAGGTCGGGGGAGAGCTCGCCGAGTTTCTTGATGAATGCCAGCTTGCGCTTCTGCCAAGGTGCAACGTGAAAATCACCGATGTGCAGCACGATGATTGGTTGGCTTCCGATGGGAAGAACGCGCAGGCTTTCGCGACGAATCACAAAAAGGTGGCGCTCAATTCCGATTCCCCAGATTGCCGCGAGTGCGCCAATCGCAAGGATGACCCAAAGCCAGATCATGTCTAAACCTATGGGCCGGCACTGATGATTAGCAGAATCGCACCGGTTGAGGCAGCAGGTGATCCCGCGGCTGGGTCGGTGCCGACAACCATTCCCTTAGGGATTGTGGTCGACTTGACGAAGAACTGCGTCTGAGAAGGCTGAGGTTCACTCACCGCGGCAAAACCAGCCTGAAGCAGGGTTGCCTTAGCGTTTACAACGCTCATGCCAGCCACGTTCGGCACAGTAGCGCCGCCACCCTTGCTCACATAGATCGCAACCTGAGAGCCCTGAGGCACGGCCTTGCCAGCGGCTGGGCGAGTGTAAGCAACGGTTCCGGCTGGCTGAGGTGAAGCAACCTGCTTCACAACGATCGAGCCGCTCAAGAGGTTGGTCTTGATTACTTCATTCGCTGCATCCGGGGTCTGACCGGTTACATCTGGAATCTTGATGTAGGCGGCGTTAAGAACTGAATCTGGTGCCACGGCGAGTGGGCCAGGAGGATAGATCTTATTTGCCGTTTGCATGATGGTTCGCCAGATGTCGTGACGAACGGTGTTACCGGCCTTCTTGTTTAGCTTGATGCTCGAAAGCGACTTCGAGCCAGAAACGTTTCCGACCCAAGTGGCAGTGGCTACGGTGCTTGAGAAACCGGTCATCCAGGTGTGAACACCAGAGTCTGTGGTTCCGGTCTTACCGGCAAGCGCAGCGCCGTCGCCGGTGTTCGATGCGCCACCGGTTCCACCGCTCATAACCGCACGCATCGCGTGTGTCATACCGGCGGCAACTTCAGGAGTAACTGCCTGTGAGCACTGGGTGGTTGGAACCTTGAGTTCCTGCTGGGTAGCTCGAACGATTACCTTGTCGATTGCCACCGGGCTGCAATAAATTCCGTTGTTGCTCACCGCGGCGACTGCTGCCGCCATGGTCAATGGCGAAAGCTCGTTTACACCGATTACTGACGACGGGATGTACTGAAGTTCGGTGCCGTCGGCACGGTGCACTCCGAAACGCATCGCGGTATCGCGAATGTCGCAGAGGTCCAGCTTGGATGCCATGTAGACGAAAGCTGTGTTCTCAGAGATTGCGGTTGCCTGAGTGACCGTCGGGTTATCTGGCTCCTTGGTGATGTTCTTTGGGGTCCAGGTTCCGCCAATAGCGCCACAACGGGCCGAGAAGTCCGATCCGTTCCAGGTGCGCACGCGACCATCGACGTGATCATTTAGGTGATAACCCTTGGTCAGCCATTCGGCAAGGGTGAAGATCTTGTAGGTCGAACCAGACTGGAAGCCCGACGAGCCTCCGTATGCCTTGTCAGAAGCGTAGTTAACCGCGGTGTGGCCGGGTTCGGTTGATGAAGTTTGGTCGAAGATGCGGTTCTCGGTCATCGCCAGGATGCGACCGGTGCCCACCTGAACCGAAACGCTGGCGGTACCAACCTGGCTCGGGTCATCCGATGGCACCCAAGTGAGGCTCGCGTTGTGAGCGGCAGCCTGAACCTTTAGGTCGAGGCTGGTGTAAATCTCAAGACCTCCGCGACGGAGTAGGTTCTCGCGGTCTTCAGCGGTAGGGCCAAATTCGGCGTTGTTGCGCACGGTCCAGACCACGTAGTCGCAGAAGAATGCTGCGGTCTGGTTGGCTTCACAGCCGCTTGGCATGTGAGTGATTTTGGTGATGATTGGGGTGTCTTTGGCGTTCTGCGCCTGCTCGCCGGTGATGTAACCCGCATCAAGCATGTTCTGAATCACATAGTCACGGCGACGCTTTCCGCGGTCAAGGTTGGCCGGGTCGTCTGGGCGGTAATCGTTTGGTGACTTCAACATAGCCGCCAAAAGTGCGGCCTGAGGAATATCTAGCTGAGAGGCCGGAATTCCGAAGTAGTAGTTAGCCGCGGCCTCGACACCATTGATCTGGTGGCCGAAGAAGGCAAGGTTCAAATAACCGGCAAGGATGTCTTGCTTCGAGGTGACCTGCTCGAGAGCGACCGCCAAGCGCATTTCGCGAAGCTTACGGTCAATGCTGCGGGCAGTGGCTTCATCGATGGCCTTCTGGTTGCCAGATAGCTGAGCCGCCTCAACCAGCGAGTTCTTGACGTACTGCATGGTGATCGTCGAACCACCGGCTCCACCGCCGGCGGTGACCACGTTGCCGAATGAGGCGCGTAAGAACGAAACGATGTCAATACCCGCGTGCTGATAAAAACGTGGGTCTTCGGTTGCCACAACAGCGTTGCGGATGTTTGCCGACATGTCGTCGTAGTTGACCGAGATTCGGTTCTGGTGATAGAACTTGGCAACCTCAACCGGCTTGCCATCCTGAGTTGCATAAAGGGTCGAAGCCTGGGATGCGTTTACCGGCTTGATGTAGTCAGGTAGGTTTTCGAAGACCGAGATGCCTGCGGAAGCAGCAAAACCACCGATGATTACGGTCGGTGCAAGCAGGGCGATGCCCAGAACTCCGGCAATAACCGAGAGTCCTACAAATTTGAAAAGACCGCGGCCTAGCGATTCGGGCTTGTTACGAGACATAGAATCAAGGTTACCCGACAACCCTGAGAGGATGCCCATAATGATTACTTGGGAGTACATCACAACCCCTTTGCTTTTGCACAAAGAGACCGCAATTTTGAACACCTGGGGCGCTGACGGATGGGAACTCGTCCAGATCGTCACCGGCCCGATGGGCGGTAACGTCGCCTATTTCAAGCGCCCTGTAGCGGCGAAAGGATAACCTGCATGTCACAAATCGAAGCACGCCTAATTGAGCTCGGTCACCCGCTTCCAGAGGTAGCCAAGCCGGTAGCCGCCTACGTTCCGTC
>JBEGKW010000047.1:0-6612 GCA_041183865.1 Actinomycetota bacterium
AACGAACTTGGTCTGCAAGAAGGTCTCGAATGCCTCGGCCTCGTTCAACTTGCCCAGGATGCGCATCTGCTCATCGCGGCTTAGCTTCTCGTAAGGGCGTTCAAGGTTGTCTTGGAACCACTTGCGCTGAGCTGGGTCCTGAATGTGCATGTACTCGACACCGATGGTGCGGCAGTAGCTGTCACGCAGGATCTTTAGGGTGTCGCGGAAAGGAGCCTTGCTCTTGCCGCCGAAGCCACCGGTCTTGAAGGTGCGGTCGAGGTCCCACAGGCTCAATCCATGGTTCAAGATGTTTAGGTCTGGGTGTGAACGCTGCTGGTATTCAAGCGGGTCGACGTCAGCCATCAAGTGTCCGCGAACGCGGTAGGCGTTGATTAGCTCCTGGATGCGTGACGCCTTGCTGCGGTCATCGTTGTCATCCTGGTCAAAGTCTTCGACCCAGAGCACTGGCTCGTAAGGAATGCGAAGAGACGCGAAGATCTCTTCGTAGAAACCACGCTGACCGAGTAGAAGTTCGTGAACCTTCTTCAGGAACTCGCCCGAGCCTGCACCCTGAATGACTCGGTGGTCGTAGGTTGAGGTCAATGTGATGGTCTTGCTAATGCCCATCTTTGAAAGAGCGGCCTCGTTCATGCCCTGGAACTCGGCTGGGTAGTCGAGTGCTCCAGCGCCGATGATGCAACCCTGACCCTGCATTAGACGTGGAACCGAGTGAACGGTTCCGATACCGCCTGGGTTGGTGAGCGAAACGGTCGAACCTGCAAAGTCATCCGCCGTCAACTTGTTGTCGCGAGCCTTCTTGACGAGGTCTTCGTATGCGGTCAAGAACTCGGCGAAGTTCAGACGCTGCGCGCGCTTGATGTTTGGGACCAAGAGTGCGCGGGTACCGTCTGGCTTCGGGATGTCGATGGCCAAACCAAAGTTAACGTTTGCTGGGGTGACCGCTGACGGCTTGCCGTCGATCTCTGCGTAGTAAACGTTCTGGCTTGGGAACTCCTTGAGTGCACGAACAAGCGCGAAGCCAAGGATGTGGGTGAATGAAACCTTGCCACCACGAGTGCGTGACAGGTGGCTGTTGATGACAATGCGGTTGTCAATCAAGAGCTTTGCTGGAATGGTGCGAACAGAGGTAGCGGTTGGAACCTGGATTGAGGCATCCATGTTCGAAGCGAGGGCCTTGGCCATACCCTTCAGAACGTTTACCTGATCTTCGGCTTCTTCATCGTCGCTTGCGATGGTCGCGATCGACTCGGTAACCGGTGCCTGAGCCGGAATCGGCTGAGCCTTCGGTTCGATGCGGGTGGTCTTGGCTACCATCGGTGCGGCAGGTGCTGCCGGAGTCGAGGTTGCAGGCGCGGTCGGTGCCGCTGCGGCTACCGGAGCTGCGGCTGGGGCTGCCGGTGCAGCGTTTGAGCCCTGAGTCGAGTGGTACTTCTCGAGGATTGGCCACCACTCTTTGTCGACTGAGTCTGGGTTTACTTTGTACTGCTCGTACATTTCTTCCACGAGCCAGTCATTGGCTCCAAAATCGTTTTCGCCGTTCGAATTCTCGCCGTTGATAGACAGAGAAACCACCTCTTTATGATTGTCTGTTCGATTTGCCTCTTAAGCCTACCTTCTCGCTGGTTATGCTTAGAACAAGATGGAAAACTCACACCATAGTGTCACGGGCGGAGTCGCTCGATGAATGACTGGCTAATGCTCGCATTTGGGCTGGCCCTAACGGTCGGTACCGGCATTTTTGTTGCCAGCGAATTTTCGATGCTGAACCTCGAGAGAAACGAGATTGAGGCTCGTGCCGAACGCGGTGAGAAGGGTCTTTCTAGCACTATTCGCGCTCTAAAGCGCACAGCTACCCACCTTTCAGGCGCCCAGCTCGGCATCACCCTGACCACCATGCTCACCGGATTCTTGGCAGAACCGGCTTTGTCGCACATGCTCGAAACTAAGGTTTCGCCAGTGGTTGCCTTGGTCTTGACCATGTTCATCACCACTTTGTTCTCCACTCTCTTTGGCGAATTGGTGCCCAAGAAATTAGCGCTCACCCTGCCGCTCGAGGTAAACCGCTTCGTGGTTAATTTCCAGTTGGCCTTCACCCTGGTTTTCTCCTGGATGATCGCAATCCTCAACGCTGCCGGCAACGGAATCGTTCGCGCCATGGGTATCGAACCAAAGGAAGAGTTGAGCTCGGCAAGAACCGCAGAAGAGCTCAGCTCGTTGGTTCGCCGCTCTGCGAGCCTCGGCGCCCTAGACGCTCAAACCGCAACTTTGCTGACCAAAACCCTGGCCTTGAGCCAACTCGTGGCAGCCGATGTGATGACTCCACGAACTCGTATGGCGAGTCTTCACAAGGATGATTCGGTCGCAGATGTAATCGCTCTATCGATCAAGACCGGGTACTCGCGTTTTCCGGTGATCGAAGATTCGTCGGACGATGTTCTCGGAGTCGTGCACGTAAAGCAAGCGGCGGCGATTCCTCGTGAAAAGCGTGCCAACGTGCCCGTTACCGCAATCTTGGTCGAGTCGCTTCGTGTGCCTGAAACCATGCGCCTCGAAACGCTAATGGTGGAACTTCGAGCCAAGGGCCTCCAGTTGGCAATCGTTGTCGATGAATACGGTGGTGTTGCCGGTTTGACCACCCTCGAAGACTTGGTCGAGGAGCTCGTCGGAGAGCTAGTTGACGAACACGACCGCGCCAAGGCCGGCGTGACTCGAGGTGCAAATTCCTCGATTCTCTTCCCGGGCATGACCAGACCTGACGAACTTCTCGAAATGGCCATCAAAGTTCCAGCCGATGGAGCTTACGAAACCGTCGCCGGCTTCATGATGAGCCAGCTCGGCCGCATCCCGGCCATCGGTGACTCCGTTGAAATCGAAGACGGCATCTTGAAGGTAGAGCGAATGGATGGTCGCCGAGTCGACCGAGTGCGATTCAGCCCTACCGTGCTTATCGAAACCGAGGTGACCAAGAATGACTAATCCTTGGGCCGGAATCGGTTGGTTCTTCGTATTGCTACTAGGCAACGCGTTCTTTGTTGCGGCCGAATTTGCCGTGATCACCGCAAGACGAGCGCAGATCGAGCCTCGCGCCGAAGCTGGCAGCCGTCCGGCAAAGATCACCATCAAGGCGATGGAAAAAGTTTCGTTGATGCTCGCCACCACTCAGTTGGGCGTGACCATCTGTTCGCTCTTGATTTTGATCATTGCCGAACCTTCGGTACACGCGCTGCTTGAGCCAGCCTTGCTCGCCACTGGTATGTCTGAAGGTGCGGTGGCAGGTGTTGCCTTTGGCATCACTCTCGTATTGGTTTCTTTCTTGCACGTCGTGCTCGGCGAGGTTGTTCCTAAGAACATTTCGTTCTCGGTGCCAGAACGTGCCGCACTCATCTTGGTGCCGGTTCTTTACGGAATGGCCCAGGTGGTTCGCCCGATAGTTGTGGCGCTGAACGCAACCGCCAACGGCATCCTGCGCGTCTTCCGCATCAAGCCCAAGGATGAAGCCAACAGCTCGTTCACGCTCGACCAGGTTGAAGATATCGTTGAGCACTCGACTCGAGAAGGTGTCTTGAGTGACACCTCTGGCGCGCTAAGCAACACCTTCGAGTTCACCGAAAAGAAGGTTCGCGACGTCGCAGTTGCCATCGAACAGGTGGTTTCATTCGAAGAGTCGGTCACGCCTCGTGAAGTCGAGCAGGCGGTTGCCAAGTATGGCTTCTCGCGTTATCCGCTAACCGGCGCTGATTCAGAAATCGTTGGTTACTTGCACCTCAAAGATGTTATCGATCTCGATGAAGACGAGGTGGATGATCCGTTCCCATCGAAGCGCGTTCGCAACATGATCTCACTGTCTGCAAACATGGAACTCGAAGACGCTTTGGCGAGCATGCGCCGCGTGAACTCTCACATGGCAAAGGTCCTCGACCGGGGAGGCAAGCTTGGCGGAGTCTTGTTCCTCGAAGACATCCTTGAAGAGCTAGTCGGAGAAGTGCAAGACGCTACGCGTCGCGATTAGAACTTTCCGCGCGAATACTGCTTAGGCCAGTAGTCCACTTCCACACCCAGCTCGTGCGCGGCGCGCAAAGGCCACATCGGGTCGCGCAGTTCGGCGCGGCCAATCATGATGACATCGACGTTGCCTCGTTGAAGAATCTCTTCAGCCTGAGCGCCCGTGGTTATCTGGCCGACGACGGCAACCGGCTCATCCACGCGTTCGGCCACGAACTCGGCAATCGGCACCTGGTAGCCCGGCCCAGACGGGATCTTGACGCCAGTGACCAAACCACCGGTCGAGATGTCAAATAGATCGGCACCCGCTTCGGCGCACCATTTGGCAACGGTTGCGGTTTGGGTTTCATCCCAGCCGCCGTCAACATAGTCAGTCGCAGAGAAGCGCACCAAGATCGGCATACCTTCGCCAACCTCGCGGCGAATGCCCTCAACAATCTCAAGCAACAAGCGGGCGCGGTTTTCGAGTTCACCACCATAAATGTCGGTGCGCTGATTGGTCAGCGGCGACAAGAACTGGTGAATCAAGTAGCCGTGAGCCGCGTGAATTTCGATGACATCAAAGCCCGCGTCCTGAGCCCTGCGCGCTGCCGTTACGAAGTCTTTGACAACATCCGAAACCTCGGCCGTTTCAAGCTTTCGCGGTGCGTCGTATCCGGTGAAGGCTTCATCGGTAGACGAAATGGTCTGCCAGCCGCCGTCGCTAATCGGCACGGAGCCGTGACCGGACCACTCGCGATAAATCGAGGCCTTGCGACCTGCGTGAGCCAACTGAATACCTACTGCCGCGCCGTGACCGTGCATGAAATCAAGGATGTATGCCCAGCCATCAGCCTGCTCATCGTTCCAAATTCCGGTATCCCACGGAGAGATTCTTCCCTCAGGTGAGACGGCAGTTGCCTCAACGATCACGAGGCCAGCTCCGCCGGCTGCACGTGAACCATAGTGAACCAGGTGCCATTCGGTCGGCACTCCGTCTCGATCTTCCGCTGAATACTGACACATTGGTGCCACCCAAGCCCGGTTACGAACGGCTAGGTCACGAATGGTGATGGCTTCGAATAGCTTCGTCATGATTAGAACTCTATTAGGTAGCCTTGGCACATGGATTCGCTTTCGAAGGTATTGCGCAGACCTACCGCAGTAGATGACAAATACTCACGCGGCGTGGTCGGGTTCGTCACAGGCTCGATTCAATACCCGGGCGCTGCAATCCTTGGCGTGACTGCAGCGATTCGCACCGGCGTTGGAATGGTGCGGTACCTCGGACCAGAATCCGTGGGAAAAATGCTTTTGGAAGTTAGACCAGAGGTCGTCTTGCAACCTGGAAGGGCCCAAGCTTGGGTTGTTGGCTCTGGAATCGCGGCAGACGAAACTGGTGAGCAGGCGACACACCTGCTGGGCGTGTTAGCGGATGCTCAATATGCCGTTATCGATGCCGGAGCTTTGGATATTGTCGATTTTGACTCCCTGAAGGCAACTGCCATCGTGACTCCTCACGCTGGCGAGTTGGAGCGACTACTGGCTCGCCTTGGTTCGCCCATGACACGTCCGGTAATCGAGGCGAACCCTAGAGAAGCGGCGATCTTGGCGGCTACCTTGACCGGTCAAACTGTCTTACTTAAGGGCAACGTCACGACGATCGCCTCGCCTGATAAGACCGTCTTTCAAACTCCACCGGCCAACCCAGCGTTGGCGACGGCGGGTAGCGGGGATGTTCTGGCAGGCATCCTTGGCGCCCTGGTAGCAGCCAATGCTTCGGGCCTGACAAGCGGTCACCTAACGCTTGGCGAGATTGCCTTGGCTGGGGCATTGCTACACGCGCAGGCAGCAGATCTAGCCGCCATCGATGGGCCGGTAGCCGCGCTAGATGTTGCCGAAGCGGTTAGAAAAGTGGTTGGAGACATCCTTGCTTAGTACCAAACTTCTGAGACTCATCGGGCTTTGGTTGGCGATTGCGCTGGTTCATTTCTGGCTAATTTTCGAAGCCAATCAAAACCCTCAGACCGCGCCGTTCAACGACGTGAATCTCTATGGGCTTTGGGTTGACCAGAGCTCGCAAGTCGGGGGATTGTTAGGCGTTAAAGCGCCTTGGGTGTACCCGTTCGTTGCGATGGCTCCCATGTACCTGGCGAAACTTATCGGAGGCGCAAATGGGATTTTGACCGGTTGGTTGTTTTTGATTGGCCTTCTCAACTTCTTCGGTTTGAGCGCCATCGTCGATTGGGGGCGTGAAGGTAAGCACGCATATCGCGCGGCAAGCTTTTACCTGCTATTCCTTGCGCTCCTGGGCCCAGTAGCGATCGGGCGCATTGATGCGGCTGCAACCTTTGCAGCCATGTTGGGATTAGTGCAGATTTATCGCGAACGACTTCGCCTGGCAATGGTGTTCTTCACTCTCGGAGCCTGGCTAAAGATTTGGCCGGTAGCGGCTATTTTGGCTCTTTACACTTCCGCAAAACACAAACTGAGCGTGCTTCTGGCAGCCATTTCAGCATCTACGGCCATTCTGGCGATTGGCTACTTTCTCGGCGGCAACGAAAACTTGTTTTCCTTCGTCACCATGCAGGGCAATCGAGGTCTTCAGGTTGAATCGGTAGCAGCGAC
>JBEGKW010000048.1:0-7718 GCA_041183865.1 Actinomycetota bacterium
GGCTAAGGCCATGGACCTCAACTATGTGAAGCTCGACGGCGAGGTCGGAATCATCGGTAACGGTGCCGGTCTAGTTATGTCGACCCTTGACGTAGTTGCTTACGCAGGTGAGAAGCACGGTGGCGTTAAGCCAGCTAACTTCCTTGACATCGGTGGTGGCGCTTCAGCTGAGGTTATGGCCGCTGGTCTAGACGTCATCCTGAACGACCCACAGGTCAAGAGCGTATTCGTAAACGTATTCGGTGGAATCACCGCCTGTGACGCCGTTGCAAACGGCATCGTTGGCGCGTTGAAGACCCTTGGCGACTCAGCAACCAAGCCTTTGGTTGTTCGCCTAGACGGTAACAACGTTCTTGAGGGTCGCTACATCCTTGAGCAGGCTGCTCACCCGCTAGTGACCGTTGTCGACACCATGGATGAAGCTGCTGACAAGGCAGCCGAGCTAGCTAACCGCTAAGCCCGAGAGAAGGAATAAGAAATGGCTATTTTTCTAGACGAGAACTCTCGAATCATCGTTCAGGGTATGACCGGTAACATCGTTGGTGGCGTGAACCCACGCAAGGCTGGCGAAGTTGTTGACGTTGAGGGCAAGGAGCTTCCAGTATTCGGCACCGTTGCCGAGGCAATGAAGGCTACCGGCGCAAACGTTTCAGTTATCTTCGTTCCACCTGCCTTTGCAAAGGCCGCGATGATCGAGGCTATCGACGCCGAGATTCCGTTGGCTGTTGCAATCACCGAAGGCATCCCAGTTCACGACTCGGCTTCGGCTTGGGCTTATAACGTAGAGAAGGGTCAGAAGACCCGCCTCATCGGCCCTAACTGCCCAGGAATCATCAGCCCAGGAAAGTCGAACGCGGGCATCACCCCGTCTGACATTTGTGGCGCTGGCCCAATCGGTCTGGTTTCAAAGTCAGGCACCCTGACCTACCAGATGATGTTCGAGCTTCGTGACATCGGCATGTCAACCGCTATCGGTATCGGTGGCGACCCTGTCATCGGCACCACCCACATCGATGCACTTGCTGCATTCGAGGCAGACCCTGAGACCAAGGCAATCGTTCTCATTGGTGAGATCGGTGGCGACTCTGAAGAGAAAGCCGCTGCTTACATCAAGGCAAACGTAACCAAGCCGGTCGTTGCTTACGTTGCGGGCTTCACCGCTCCTGAGGGCAAGACCATGGGTCACGCGGGTGCAATCGTTTCTGGCTCGGCAGGTACTGCTCAGGCCAAGAAGGAAGCATTCGAGGCTGCTGGCGTGAAGGTTGGTAAGACTCCTAGCGAGACTGCTGCCTTGATGCGTGAGGTTTACAAGAACCTTTAATCTGGGTTTTTGGGGGAGAACCTCGATTTGAATCGCCGTCAAACATTTCTAATGGCAGCCTTTGAGGCTGTCATGGTTGCCGCCATCGGAGTGGGCGTACTGCTCGCTCCGATGACGGTGATTTGGCTGGTCGAAAACGATCCAACCATTGATTGGTTCGTCTGCCGACATCTGGATGTTGGCCCAGGGCGCCCACCTAGTTATTCCTGCTGGAGCTCTCGGTAGCTCGCAGGTTCCGGCCTTTGTGGTCACACTTCTTCCGCTCGGTTTCACAGCTTTTCTGGGCTACCTGAGTTTTCGTCTCGGTCGCCGCATGTCGGCAGCGCCTGAGCTCTGGCCAGGATGGCTCGGAGCCGTTCTTGCCTACGGCGCAATCTCACTCGGCCTGAGCACCGCCGCTTTCGATAAGGCCGTCTATCCGGTGGCCTGGCAGGGAACCATGTTTCCGCCGATCTTTTTATTCGCGTTCATGGCCATTGGCTCGCTAACCGGCCCGCTGCGCAACGGTGAAGAATCTCGCGAGCGTGCTGCCGTTGTGGTTTGGCTCGAGAACAAGTGGAACAACACTGGCTGGGCCATCCGTGCCCTGGCTGCACCTGCGCTGCGCGGAGGCACCGCGGTGGTCGCAATGCTCACAACGGTATCGGCGCTCTCGATTTCAATTCTTCTGGCGGTTAACTGGATCACCGTTACCCGCCTATACGAGGGTTTGCACGTGAGCGTTTTGGGTGGGTCAACCATCACAATCGGCGAACTGGCTCTGCTTCCAAACCTGGTGATTTACGGTGCCGCCTGGTTCACCGGCCTCGGTTTCTCAATCGGAACCGGCAGTTCGATTAGCCCACTCGGTTCTGCCGTTGGTCCAATGCCAGGTATTCCACTCCTTGGAGCAATCCCTGCCGGACAAGTTGGCCTAGGGTTGGTGGCCATTGCCGTTCCGCTGATTGCAGCATTCATCGCAACCATCGCAATCAAGAAGCATGCCGATGAGATTCGGTTCGAGTTTGCCTCCGCCTGGACCGCGGCGATTAGCCTCGGTCTTTCGGTTGGCTTGGTCGCAGCCCTAGAAATGGGCGCTCTTGCCTTTTTGGCATCTGGTTCGGCCGGACCTGGCCGACTCGAGAATGTCGGAGTCAACCCTTGGATTCTGATGGTCGTGGTCTTCGTCGAGACCGCAGGTGTTTCCATCCTGGCGGCCTTCTTCAGTGCCCGCCCAGACCGCGCCGATCACCCGCTGCTAAACTAGAGGCATGCTCTCAGTCGTTGCCCTCATTTCAGGTTCAGGTTCGAACCTGCGCGCACTTCTAGAAGCCGCCAATAACCCACTCAATGGTTTCAAAATCATCGCGGTTGGCGCAGACAACCCAGCGGATGGCCTAGCTCACGCCGAGCTATTCGGGGTTCCGACCTTCGTGGTTACCCCTGGTGCTTTTGAAAACCGCGAGAAGTGGGCAGACGTGCTCTATGACAACGTCATGCACTTCAACCCTGACCTTGTTGTTCTTGCCGGATTCATGAAGATTCTTCCGGCGGATTTCGTTGGCGCACTCAGCCCGAACCTAATCAACACCCACCCTTCTTTGCTGCCAGCATTCCCTGGCGCTCACGCCGTTCGCGATGCCCTGGCTGCAGGTGCAAAGGTTACTGGCGTGACCATCCACGTTGTCGACGAAGGTGTCGATACCGGGCCTCACATCGCCCAGCGCGAAGTCGAGGTCTTAAGCGACGATAACGAGTACGACCTACACGAGCGCATCAAGACCGTTGAGCGCGAACTACTGGTTGACACTGTCAAAAAGATCGCCGCGAAGACCATTACCCTGGCCTAGGCCAAATCCAGATTGGCGCCTAGCGTCGATCGAGTCTCACCTTCGAAAGGCACCACCATGGCAGCGCACAACGACCACAAGCCAGCTGACTACCGCCACCGCGACCGCATTACTGTTCGCCGTGCACTCATCTCAGTTTCAGATAAGACCGGTGTGGTCGAGTTCGCTCGCGAACTAGCAGCCGAGGGTGTCGACATCATCTCTACGGGCGGCACCTTTGCTGCCCTTCAGGCCGCAGGAATCCCGGTTACCGAGGTTTCAGAAATCACCGGTTTCCCAGAGACCCTTGATGGTCGCGTAAAGACTCTGCACCCGACCATCCATGCGGGTTTGCTAGCTGACATGCGCCTGATCGCGCACGAGACCCAGCTAGAAGCCTTGGATGTGTTGCCATTTGAACTAGTGGTGGTCAACCTTTACCCATTCGTGCAGACCGTTCAGTCTGGTGCCAAGGGCGATGCTGTCGTCGAGCAGATTGACATCGGCGGCCCGGCAATGGTTCGTGCCTCGGCCAAGAACCACGCAAACGTAGCAATCGTGGTTGACCCAGGCAAGTACAGCGAAATCATTTCGGCAGTCAAGCAGGGTGGCACCATCCTGACCCAGCGTCGCGAACTTGCCTATGCCGCCTTCTCACACACGGCTCGTTATGACGCCGCCGTTTCAGCCTGGTTCGCTTCTGAACTCGAGGGTGAATGGAAGAAGGCTGCCGGCGTCAAGGGGGAGAGCGAAAACTCAAACCCTGGTTTCGCGCCAACCATCGAAGTCAAGGCTCAGCTCGGCAATGTGCTTCGCTACGGCGAAAACTCGCACCAGGCCGCTGCGATTTATCGCACCACCGGTGAGGGCGCGGTTGCCGGCATCGCTCAGGCTCGTCAGTATGGCGGCAAAGAGATGTCATACAACAACTACGTTGACGCGGATGCCGCTCTTCGAGCAGCCTACGACTTCACCGAGCCAGCAGTGGCCATCATCAAGCACGCGAACCCATGTGGAATCGCGGTTGGTGACCCGACCACTCCAGATGTCATCGCCGATGCTCACGCGAAGGCTCACATGTGTGACTCAACCTCTGCCTTCGGTGGTGTAATCGCCTCGAACCGCATTGTCACCGTGACCATGGCAAAGCAGGTTGCTCAGATCTTTACCGAGGTAATCATTGCCCCTGGATACGAGATCGAGGCCCTTGGCATCTTGCTCGAGAAGAAGAACCTCCGCGTTCTCGAGTTGCCTGCCAACTATTCACGCGAAGAGCTAGAGATCAAGCAAATCTCAGGCGGCATCCTGGTGCAGCAGCCAGATGAGTTCAGCCAGTTCAACTCTCAGGGTTGGAAGTTGGTCACCGGCAAGAAGGCCGATGCGGCAACCATGGCCGACCTTGAGTTCGCATGGCGCGCCTGCCGTGCCGTGAAGTCCAACGGAATCTTGCTAGCCCGCGAAGGCGCCTCTGTCGGTGTCGGTATGGGTCAGGTAAACCGCGTTGACTCTTGCAAGCTTGCGGTCGCCCGCGCCGAGTCTCGTGCCAACGGCTCGGTTGCGGCCTCGGATGCGTTCTTCCCATTCGCCGACGGTCTTCAGATTCTGATCGACGGCGGCGTAAAGGCAGTGGTTCAGCCTGGTGGTTCGGTTCGCGATGAAGAGGTAATAGCAGCCGCCGAGGCAGCCGGAATCACCATGTACTTCACCGGTGAGCGCCACTTCTTCCACTAAAAACATCCATGGTTGGGTCGCCTGACTCGGCCGTGTTAGCCTAGGCGTTCGCTCGTTTGGAATAACTTTCTAGCGCGCGGGATTGGGCTTAAGGATGAGCAAGCAAGGGACTTTAGCAACGTTGTTGCGCATTTTCCCATACGCGAAAAGAGCGCTTCCTCGCGTAATCCTCGGCACCATCGCGGCAATTGCCGCCCACATGTTTGCCCTGTCGATTCCACAGCTGCTTCGCGACCTAGTGAACTCTCTGCAAAAAGATGGCACCACAGAAACCCTCATCCCAGCGGTTCTAGCCGTTCTCGGTTTGGGTCTGCTCGAGGGTGCTGCGGTATTGCTTCGGCGCTGGTTGGTCTTGACTCCGGGCACTCACGTCGAGGCCGGGCTGCGCGCAAAGATCTATTCGAAGCTGCAAGATCTGCCGGTTAGTTTTCACGACAAGTGGCCGAGCGGTCAGTTGCTCAGCCGTGCCACCGGTGACCTGAGTCTGATTCGTCGCTGGCTTTCGTTCGGCCTCGTGCTCTTTGTGGCCAACGGCCTCACCATCATTGTGGGTTTGGGTATTCTCTTCACCTTTCACTGGGTTCTCGGCCTCATCTTCTTTGCGTGCTCGGTTCCGATTTGGATCAAGGGTTTTCAGTTCGAACGCGACTACCACTCGGTTGCTCGCTTGAGCCAAGACCAAGCCGGTGACCTCGCCACCTCAGTAGAAGAGTCCGTTCACGGCATCCGTGTTCTTAAGGCTTTTGGCCGTGGCGACCACATCGCTGGTAAGTTCGCCGCCGAAGCCGACACCCTTCGCGGCACCGAGGTGAAGAAGGCCGGTTTGATTGCCGGCATCTGGATTTACCTGATTCTTGCCCCCGAATTCGCGGTCGGCCTCTCACTGCTCGCTGGCGTCTGGCTGGTTTCGACTGGCCAGTTGACCGTCGGTGGCCTTGTTGCATTCTTGGCAACCACGACGGCTCTTCGTTGGCCAACAGAATCGGTCGGTTTTTTGCTTTCTATGACCCTCGACGCTAAGACTGCGATTCAGCGCTTCTTCGAGGTAATCGACGCCCCAGTCGACATCGCCGACCCAGAGCATCCAAAGACCATCGCCGAGCCACACGGTCGCCTCGAATTCAAGGATGTCCACTTCCGCTACCCAGACGCACCAGAGGGCCAGCCGGACCTCTTGAACGGTGTCGACCTCGTGTTAGAGCCTGGCGAATCGGTGGCTTTGATTGGAATCACCGGTTGCGGAAAGACCAGCCTTACGGCCTTGTCGACTCGCCTCTATGACGTCACCGGCGGAGCGGTTCTGCTCGATGGTGTCGACATCCGTGATCTAACCCGCGTCGAGCTTCGCAGCCACATTTCGATGGCTTTCGAAGACGCAACACTGTTCTCGGCCAGTGTGCGCGACAACGTGCTTCTTGGTCGACCAGACGCTTCTGAAGAAGACCTGAAGCAGGCGCTAGAAATCGCGCAGGCTCAGTTCGTTTATGAATTGCCAGATGGCCTCGACACCAAGATTGGTGAAGAGGGAATGAGTCTTTCGGGTGGTCAGCGCCAGCGCTTGGCACTTGCCCGGGCCGTTGCCGCGAAGCCGGCCATCCTGGTTCTCGATGACCCGCTATCGGCACTCGATGTTGACACCGAAGCGCTGGTCGAAGAGGCATTGCGCAGCGTTTTGACCACGACTACCGCATTGATCGTGGCTCACCGACCTTCGACCGTGCAACTGGCCGATCGCGTTGCACTTATGCAAGACGGTCGAATTACCGCCGTCGGCAGGCACAGCGATTTGCTCGCCACCAACGATCACTACCGCTACGTGATTTCAAGCCTCGACGCCGCGGGGGAGATGATTTCATGAGTATGCAAGGCGTAACCGACGAAGATCGCATCGAACTCAACAAGGATGAGTCGAAGGTAATGAAGCTGCGTTCGCGCCGCCTGTTGCTGTCGCTAATTCACCCGATTCGATTCCGTCTGATGCTGAGCTTCACCATGGTGGTTTTCAGTCAGGCGTTCCGCGCTGTCGGACCAGCCCTGATTGCATTCGGTATCGATAAGGCTCTTCCGCAGGCAATCCACAGCGAAATGACTCCGTTGTTCTTGGTCGTCGGTGGATACCTGTTCGCCGCAGTGGCAACGGCATCATTGACCTATAGCTTCTTGAAGTTCGCCGCTCGCACCAACCAAAACGTGCTGTTCGACCTGCGCCAGCGCCTATTCGTCCACGCCCAGCGCCTCAGCCTCGAGTTCCACGAAACCTACACCTCGGGTCGCGTGATCGCTCGCCAGACCAGCGACCTCGACGCCATCAAGGAACTTCTCGACACCGGCGGCAACGAGATGATTGCCGGCGCGCTCTACATGATCTTTACTGGTGCGGCACTCGTGATTCTCGATGCCGGCAGCTTCGCCATCTTGCTGGTCAGCTTCATCCCGCTATGGTTCTTGACCCGCTGGTTCCAGAAAAACACCAAGCTTCGTTACCGCCAGACTCGCGTGGCTTCGGCTCGTTTGATCGTGAAGTTCGTCGAGACCATGACCGGCATCCGTGCCGTAAAGGCCTTCCGTAAAGAGACCTCGAACGAAAAAGAGTACGCCGAACTCACCGAAGATTACCGCTCGGTCAACGCCAAGGTGATTCAGCTCTTCGGAATCTATGACCCGGGTCTAACCATGATCGGAACGGTGACCGTTTCGTTCATCCTGCTGTTTGGTGGCTTCAGAGTCATCGACGGTTCACTGGGTATCGGCATTCTGACCGCAGCGATTCTTTATGCTCGTCGCTTCTTTGACCCGATGGAAGGAATGGCGATGTTCTACAACGCCTTCCAGTCGGCAGAATCGGCACTCGAAAAGAT
>JBEGKW010000049.1:0-6303 GCA_041183865.1 Actinomycetota bacterium
GATGACCGCGATTCGCCTCGCTCGCGCTGCCACCGGTCGCAACGTAATCGTCAAGTTTGCTGGTTGCTATCACGGCCACAGCGATGCCTTGCTGGTTCAAGCCGGGTCGGGCGTCGCCACCCTTGGTCTGCCAAACTCTCCTGGTGTCACCGAGGGTCAGGCCCAAGACACCGTGGTCTTGCCTTACAACGACTTCGATGCCCTGCGCGAGCTCTTCGCCACCCGCGGTCACGAGATTGCCGCGGTCATCACCGAACCGGTGCCAGCCAACATGGGCGTGGTCAGTCCGTTTATCGGCTTCAACGCTTTGATCTCCGAACTAACCAAGGCCGCCGGTGCGTTTTTCATCCTGGATGAAGTGATGACCGGCTTCAGAATCAGCAAGGGCGGTTGGTGGCACGCGGTGCAGAATCCACCGCAGCACATCCTTGACGAGGGCTTTGTGCCCGAAACTTGGACCCCAGACCTGTTCACCTATGGCAAGGTGATCGGCGGCGGCTACCCGGTGGCGGCGGTTGCCGGTTCGGCCAAGATCATGGATCTGCTCGCGCCGGTTGGAAATGTCTATCAGGCTGGTACGTTGAGTGGCAACCCGGTGGCTACCGCGGCCGGATTGGCCACGCTAGAGCTTTGTGACGATGCCCTTTACTCAACACTCGACCTTCGAGCCAAGCAGGTGGCTGCCGTCATCGGCGAAGCATTGACCGCCGAGGGCGTAGCCCACCGCCTCCAGAATGGCGGTAACCTGTTCTCGTTCTTCTTCACCGACAAGCCGGTTCGCAATTTTGTCGATGCCCAGACGCAAAACGTCAAGGCGTTTAATGCGTTCTTCCACTCGATGCTCGAAAACGGGGTTTCACTGCCACCTTCGGCATTCGAAGCCTGGTTCGTCTCGGGGGCTATCACCGACGCCGATATCGAGAAAATCGGCTCGACGGCAAAGATTGCGGCTAAGGCCGCAGCTAGCGTCTAGCCCGCGCTGACCGCTGCGCGAAAGTTAGTTAGATTCGTAGCCCGGGCGACTGATGTATGCGTCGGGTGCCTTCAATAACTCACTCAGTGGCTCTGCGAATTTGCCGGCCAGAATGTCGGCCAGACTTACGCCCTCGAGCACGTTACGTAATGCCACGCGAATGCCGACCCAGACATCCTGGAGTCTTTCGGCTGGGCCTTCATAGTGCACGTTTTCCGGTCGCTGGCCGCGAACGGCGGCGAGTGGGCCATCGAGAACACGGATTAGCTCGGCAACCGAAATCTGCTCTGGGTTGCGGCTTAGGCGGTAACCGCCAACCGCTCCGCGCTGGCTGATGACAAAGCCTGCGTGGCGAAGTTCGGTGAGGATCGCTTCGAGAAATTTGACCGGGATCGCCTGCGACTTCGAAATCGCATCACCCTTGACCAGTTGGGCAGAATCGGCAAGGTAACTTTCGGCCAAGAAGAGCATTGCCCTCATGCCGTAGTCGACCTTTGCTGAAACCTGCATGTGCCTATCCAACCACTCGGCGAAACATTACGTCACAAAGATGCGCACAAATTTGAAGCGTTCTATTCTCTACTTACCCACTAGGAATAGTGGTAATACCTAATCTAACGAAAAGAAAGCAAAAAGAAAATGAGCAAGCTACCAAAAACAACACGTGTCGGCTTCGTCGCCGGGGCTGTTGCGATGATGCTTGCCGCTACTTCTGTTGCGCCGGCACAAGCCGCCTCAGGCGTCGCTGAGAAAGTGCGTATCGCCTACTTCGCGAACATCACTCACGCACCAGCGCTAATCGCCCGTCAGAAGCAGATTTTCGAAAAGTATCTCGGTGCAACCAAGGTTGAGTACAGTATCTTCTCAGTCGGCACCGCGGAGATCGAAGCTTTCAAAGGCGGCGCAATCGACTTCGGTTACATCGGCCCAAGCCCTACTATCTCGGGCTACACCACCACTCGCGGAACCCTGCTAAAAGTGGTTTCTGGGGCCGTTTCGGGTGGCGCAAAGTTCATAGTCAAGCCTGAACTGATTGCAACCGAAGGCAAGCCAACGCCCGCCGAAATCAAGGCCCTGAAGGGTCGCACCTTTGCAACCCCGGGCCTCGGTGGCACCCAGGATGTGGCGCTGCGCAACTACCTACGCAAGAACTCGATTGCAGTGGGAACCGGTTCTGAGACAGCTCACATCTTGCCGACCGAGAACGCAACTACTTTGAGCCTCTTCCAGAAGGGTTCGATCGATGGCGGCTGGGTTCCTGAGCCATGGGCTACTCGACTAGTGCAAGAAGGTAAGGGCAAGGTCTTCTTGGATGAAGCTACCCTTTGGCCTGGTGGCAAGTACATCACCACCGATGTAATCGCCAGCCAGAAATTCTTGCAGCAGTACCCGGCAACCGTGAAGGCTTTACTCCAGGCAAACAACGAGGCGATCGCCTTCTTGAACAACCCAGCCAACAAGCAGACTTCGATTGACCTAGCTCAAGCCGAACTAAAGGCACGCACCGGCAAGGTGCTAAGCGATGCGGTTATCGGTTCAGCTTGGCCAGCACTGTCCTTCACCGCTGACCCACTAGCCAGCACCTGGAAGACCAGCTTCGTGGCCGGAATCAACGCGAAGGTCTTGAGCGGTTCACTAAGTGCCGCCGACCTGAAGGGAATCTTCGACCTACGAATTCTCAACAGTTTGCTGAAGGCCGGCAAGCAGAAACCAGTATCGGCCGCGGGTCTCGGCAAAGAGTAACTAAAGGAATCATGACAATCTCAAACACAGAGACGTCTAGCAACCAGCTGGGTAGCCCTTCGAATTTAGGTTCGGGGGCTATTCGGCCTGTTGTGAAGATCTCGAATCTAAGCAAGAAGTTCGCCTCAAACGGGCCGGTGATCATCGACAACCTGAACCTCGAGGTTCGCGAAGGCGAGTTCGTTTCGCTGGTTGGTGCGTCGGGTTGTGGCAAGTCGACTCTGCTAAACATCCTTTCGGGTCTAGACACCGCATCGAGTGGCTCGGTCGAGCTTGCCGAGCAGTCAACTCTGATGTTTCAAGAGTCAGCCCTTCTGCCTTGGCTAACCGCCGGTAAGAACATCGAACTTGCTCTCAAGCTGAGCGGTCACCATAAAGAGGGCCGCAAGGCTCGCGCTCAAGAACTACTCGAACTAGTTCACCTGCCGAATGCCTACAACCAGCGCCCGCACGAACTCTCGGGCGGTATGCGCCAACGCGTTGCCATCGCTCGCGCACTTTCGCAGGGCCGCAAGATTTTGCTCATGGATGAGCCTTTCGCCGCACTAGACGCCATCACCCGCGACTTGCTGCACGACGAACTCATTCGCATCTGGGAAGAAACCGGCCTGACCGTGATATTCGTAACCCACAACGTGCGCGAGGCGGTTCGCCTTGGTCAGCGCGTGATTCTGATGTCTTCAAAGCCGGGTCGCATCATCCAAGAATGGGATGTCAACTTCAACGAACCTCGTCGCATCGACGAGGCCAACGTTGCCGAGCTTGCTCACGAGATTACCGACCGATTGAGAAACGAGATTCGTCGTCATGCCAACTAAGCCACAGCCACTCGAGGCTCGCAAAGAGGCAATCGTCTCGCTTTCAGCCGGTCTCGACGCGCTAGAAACCACCGCGGCCCCACAAAAGAGCCGCCGCAATCGCGCCCTTAAGACTTTGGCGCCGCTGGCTGCCGTGGCCTTTGTCCTTGCCGTTTGGCAGACGGCCGTTGTGCTGCAGCTTCAGCCGGTCTGGGTGCTTCCATCGCCAGCCATGGTTTGGCAGTCGCTGGTTGACCAGGCCGCGCAAGGCATCTTGTTTGAGTCGGCCTTCAACAGCCTTCGCAAGGGAGTTCAGGGCTTTGCCATCTCACTCTTGATTGCAACCCCACTAGGCATCGCCCTGGGTCTGAACTCGGCACTTCGCGCCATCGCCCGCCCATTGATCACCGGCCTTCAGCAGCTGCCTTCGGTTGCCTGGGTTCCAGCGGCAATCATCTGGTTCGGCCTCTCTGACGCGACCATCTTTGCCGTGGTCCTTCTGGGTGCCGTGCCATCAATCACCAACGGTTTGATTTCTGGCATCGACCAGATTCCGCCGCTTTACCTGCGCGCCGGAAAGGTGCTTGGTGCCCGCGGTTTCAGCTCAATTCGTCACATCGTGATCCCTGCCGCCTGGCCTGGCTATCTTGCCGGTCTAGAACAAGGATGGGCTTTCGCCTGGCGCTCACTGATGGCCGCTGAGCTTATCGCGATTAGCCCAGCGCTTGGCCCGGGCCTCGGTCAGATGCTCGACACCGGCCGCCAGCTGGGCGACATGTCTCTCGTTCTCGGCTCGATCATCGTCATCATGATCGTCGGTGTTCTAATCGAGCGCCTGGTGTTCTCACCGATTCGTCAGCGCACCCTGCGCAACCGCGGTCTGGTTGTCGCGCGCTAATCCAAGCCAAAGAAAAACCCCGAGGATTTCTCCTCGGGGTTTTTCACTTTCGAACTACTTATTCGAGATGCTTACCTGCTCATCACGAGCAACAACCTTGACGCGCTCACGGTCGACGCCTTCGAAGGCCTCGCCTAGGGCGATCTCGTGCTGGTTGAGCTTTAGCCAACCCTCCCAGGTGGTGAACTCGACGCCGCGCTCGGCGAAGGTTGCCAAAACGGCATCGGTTGATGGCTCGGCTGGGTCGTTCAAACCGGCAACGTCGGCGACTAGATTCTCTACGGTCTCGAGAGCATCGCTCTTGGTGTGACCAATCAGACCCACCGGACCACGCTTGATCCAGCCGGTTGCATAAAGACCGTCAACGCGCTTGCCGTGCTCATCAACTACGCGGCCGCCGTCGTTCTTGATGACTCCATAGTTGTCGTCGAACGGAACGCCAGGGATTTCGCTGCCGAAGTAACCGATTGCGCGGTAAACCGCCTGCAGTGGGTAATTCACAAACACACCGGTGTCTGAAACCGCGCCAGCACCAGCATCCTGGGTGCGCTCAAACTTCATGCCGGCAACCTTGCCATCCTCGCCCAAAATGGCGACTGGCTTGTGCCAGAAGTGCAGGTGAAGGCGACGGCTTGCGCCAGAAGGCTTCTCTTCTAGCCATGAGTCCATAACGCGAGCCATAACCTTGTGCTGATTGGTTACACCCTCGGCGTCCTCGTCGAACCAGCCCTCAGGGAAGTCTTCGTCGTAAAGCACGATGTCGACATCCTCGACCTCGCCGAGCTCACGAAGCTCGATCGGGGTGAACTTGATGCTGGCTGGACCACGGCGACCGAAAACGTGCACGTCGGTGACCGGCGATGCCTTTAGGCCCTCATAAACGTTGGCCGGGATGTCGGTGCTCAACAGGTCGTCTGCGTGCTTGGCAAGCATGCGAGCCACGTCGAGAGCCACGTTTCCGTTACCCAAAACCGCGACCTGCTCGGCCTCGAGCGGCCAGGTGCGCGGCACGTCTGGGTGACCATCGAACCATGAAACGAAGTCGGCGGCACCGTAAGAGCCATCGAGGTCGATGCCTGGGATGTTGAGCTTGGCATCCTTGATTGCACCGGTCGCAAAGATCACGGCGTGGTAGTGCTTGCGGATGTCGGCTAGGTGCAGGTCGGTGCCGAAGTTGACGTTTCCGAAGAAACGAATCTTGCCCGAGTTCAGCATCTCGTGCAGCGAGTTGACGATGCCCTTGATTCGCGGGTGGTCAGGTGCAACACCGTAGCGAATCAGGCCGTAAGGCGCAGGAAGCTGGTCGAAAAGGTCGATCTCGACCTCTGGGTATTGGCCGGCCAGGATGTTGCCGGCATAGATGCCGGCTGGGCCTGCACCGATGATCGCTACGCGAAGCTGCTTGGTCATTTGGTTCCTTCTTTCAAAAAACTCTTGTGCCCGCTGAGCGAGACCACGTCACCGATGACGATTACGGCAGGCGCTTTCACGCCGGTTGCTTCGGCAATCGAAGCGATGGTGCCAAGTGTTGCGATGGTGACTCTTTGGTTTGGTCCGAAGCCATCCTCGATGATGGCGACCGGGCAATCAGAGCCTCGGCCTTCAGCGGCCAGCGCATCTGCCGATTCGGCAAGCGTGCTAACACCCATCAATATCACCACAGTATGGTCGCGACCGCCAGCCAAGTTACGCACCGCTTCGTGGCCGGTGACCACGGTGAAGCTGGTTGCCACGCCACGGTGAGTCACCGGGATGCCGGCGATCGCCGGAACTGAAATCGAACTCGAGATGCCCGAGACAACCTCGACCTCGATGCCCGCCTCAGCACAAGCGATTAACTCCTCGCCACCGCGACCGAAAACGTAAGGGTCGCCGCCCTTTAGGCGAACCAC
>JBEGKW010000050.1:0-6263 GCA_041183865.1 Actinomycetota bacterium
TTGTGGGCACTGATCGACATGGCAGCCAAGCCACTCGAGGCAAAGTCAATTGGTATGTGACTGAAGGCGGCAACCGCGTCGGAGTGAACTGGTACGCAATGCTTGGAAGCCAGCGAGGTGATTGCTGGGATGTCTGTAATGACGCCGGTTTCGTTGTTGACCCACATCAGTGAAATCAAAGCAACGCGATTGCCATTGCGTTCAAGGTAAGTCGCCAACCAATCGAGGTCAAACACACCACGCTCGTTTACCGGCACCAGCACAGTCTCTGCACCTTGGTGATCTTCGAGCCAATAAATCGGGTCCAGCACGCCATGATGTTCGGTGCCGGCCGTAATGATCACGTTTCGAGCTGAATCTTCAGCCTGACGCTGCCAATAGAGACCCTTGATCGCTAGGTTGTCACTCTCGGTGCCACCGGAGGTAAAGATGACCTCGCTACGGTTTGCGCCGACGGTCGAAGCCAGTGACTCGCGAGCCGCCTCGAGAACGTTCCTGACCTCCTGGCCGAATTTGTGAACGGCCGAAGGATTACCCACCTGCATAAGCGCCTTGGTGTACACAGCGAGCACCTCGGGCCTAATCGGCGTGGTCGCAGCGTGGTCAAGATAGGTTGGCACATCTACAAGCGTATTTCTTATGTGTCGGTTAATCAGCCTGAAATGTATGAGCGAGTAGGATTTCCCCTATGTCTGCTGTGATGCCTACCCCGGGGGAAATGGGTGTAACGGTCGTTGACGGTGTTGGCACCATCCGTGTTTATTCTGAGAACGCAACCAGCATTCAGTTGGTCATCTTTGAACCGGATGAAGTCACCCAGGTGCGTCGCACAATCGATTTGGTTCGCTCTGAAGGTTCGATTTGGACCGCGACCAGCCATCACCTGCGCCCTGGAATCAAGTATGCACTGAGCGCAGATGGCCCTAAGACTCCTCGCAATGCGTTCAATAACCAGCTCTTCTTGATTGACCCTTACGCCCGTGGCGTGGTTCGCCAGAACGCTCGCGAGTACCACTGCGTCGTGGTTGACGATGCTTTTGATTGGCAGGGCATTTCAAAGCCAAACATTCCACTCGACGAACTTATTGTTTACGAAGCTCATGCACGTGGCTTGACCCGCGGCAATCCAAACCTCCCGGATGAGCTACGCGGAACTTATGCCGCGCTAGGTCACCCAACAACTATCGAACACCTGAAGAAAATCGGCGTGAACGCGGTTGAGTTGCTACCGATTCACATGTTCATCTCTGAACCACGCCTGATGAGCATGGGTCTGATCAACTACTGGGGCTATAACACCATCAACTTCTTCAGCCCTCACCCACGCTATGCGAGCGCTTCGGCATGGAAACAGGGACCGCAGGCGGTCATCGAAGAACTCAAAACCTCGATCCGAGAACTACACCGCAACGGCATTGAAGTGATCCTTGACGTGGTCTACAACCACACTGCCGAGGGTGGCGGTGGCGGACTCACCTATTCATACCGTGGCCTAGACAACTCGAGTTACTACCGCATGGATGACAATGGTCACTTCCACGACACCACCGGTTGTGGCAACTCGCTGAACTTTGGCAACCCACACGTCGTGCACATGGTTCTCGAGAGCCTTCGCTACTGGACCAACGAGATGCAGATCGACGGTTACCGTTTCGACCTAGCCGCTACCCTGGCCCGCAACGAAGAAAACCACTTTGATCCAAACCACCCACTACTGCGCGCCATCGTGGACGACCCAACCTTCACTGACACCAAGATGATCATGGAACCTTGGGATGTTGGCCTAGGTGGTTGGCAGACTGGCAACTTCCCAGATCGATTCAGCGAGTGGAATGACCGCTACCGTGACGACGTGCGCCGTTTCTGGCTTTCAGACGTGGCCGCCGCTCGTAACAGCGGTAAGCACTGGAACGGCGTTGCTGAGCTTGCAACTCGCCTTTCGGGCTCTCGCGATATCGTCGACGGCCCGAGCGGGCCGCTTGGTAGCGTCAACTTCATCACTGCCCACGACGGTTTTTGCCTAAAAGACCTGGTTAGCTATGACGTCAAGCACAACCAAATGAACGGCGAGAGTAACCGCGACGGCACCAATGGGAACCACTCTTTCAATCACGGCTTTGAGGGCTCTGGTTCGACCCCTGAGATTGCCGCACAACGCCGAAAGGCCGCCCGCAACCTGATGGCAACACTGCTCTTCTCATCTGGCATTCCGATGGTGACCGCCGGAGACGAACGCCTTAAGACTCAAAACGGAAATAACAACGCCTACTGCCAAGACACTGTTATGAGCTGGGTGAACTGGGAACTTTCGCGCCACCAACGCGACTTCGAAGAAACCTTCGCTCACCTCACCAAGCTGCGACGTGAGAACCCGGTGCTTAGACCAAAGACCTTCGGCGACTTCAACGTGGCCAACGAAGATCACGATATGATTCGCTGGTTCAACAGCCACGGCGAAATCATGAGCGAAGAGAACTGGCATGACTCGGAATGTCGCACCATTCAGAGGTATTCGGAGCGCCTTGAAGCCGATGGTTCACGTTCGGCCATTCTGCTACTAATCCACGGTGCCGAAAAGGTACAAGAGGTTACCTTGCCAAGCCAGGATGGTGTTCTGCGCTACGAACTGCTCTGGAATAGCGCGTTCGACCAACCGAACGAAGAAATCGAGACTGTCTCGCCTGGGGCGAAGACCTTGGTTTCAGGTACTTCCATCCAAGTTTTTCGCTGCAACTTCTAACCTGGTCACTGCCGACTTAGTTACAACTGCGTAAAGCATTCGCGAAAGCGCCTATCGGGGCAGCAAAACATCACTAAGTTATGGAGTGTGAGCAAAATAAACGGAATTAGCTACCTGCACGAAAACCCGATTGGGCGTCTGCCTATTTTGGGCGTAAAACCTTCTGTCGAAGGCGGTAGATGGCCTGCAAAGGCTTTTCAGGGTGAACTGATTCCGTTTACGGCTAACGTCTTCCGCGAAGGCCATGATGCGCTTGGCGTCGAATTATTACTCACTGACCCTGCTGGTAAACAGCAGGTTCACAGACTCACCGCAGGTGCACTCGGCAGCGATCTTTGGCACACCAAGGTTCAACTCAATGAACAGGGCATCTGGAAGTTTCAGATTCGAGCCTTTGCCGATGACTACGAGACCTGGCACCACAACGCCACCGTCAAGCTAGCCGTCGGCGTAGACGAAGAACTGATGATGCTTGAAGGCGTCGCACTCTTCACACGCGCCGCTGCAGAAAAGGGGCGCACGGCAGCCAATGCCAAAGCACTTGTAGCTCTCGCCGAAAAACTCTCAGACACCTCGCGCCCGGCAAAAGACCGACTCGCCGAGGCAGAGACCGCTGCAATCCAAAAGGCTGTCATCAGTCAGCCAATTCGTTCGCTGGTCACCCTGAGCGATGAGTTCAGAATCAACTGCGAACGTGAACTCGCCGGCTCGGGAGCCTGGTACGAGTTTTTCCCACGCTCAGAAGGTGCAAGTTTCGACGCAAAGACCAAAACCTGGACTTCTGGCAACTTCAAGACGGCCGCCAAGCGCCTACCTGCCGTCGCCGAGATGGGCTTCAACATTCTCTACATGCCACCGATTCACCCAATCGGCGTGGCATATCGAAAGGGCCCTAACAACACTTTGACCGCAGGGCCTCAGGACCCTGGTTCACCTTGGGCGATTGGCTCTTCGGCCGGCGGGCATGATGCCATCCACCCAGATCTTGGCGACGAGAAAGACTTCGCAGCATTTGTGAAGAAGGCCAACGGCCTCGGTCTTGAGATTGCCATGGACCTTGCCCTTCAAGCTTCTCCAGATCACCCTTGGGTGAAGACCAACCCTGAGTGGTTTACCACTCGAGCAGACGGCACCATTGCCTACGCCGAGAACCCACCGAAGAAGTATCAAGACATTTACCCAATCAACTTCGATAACGACCCAGAGGGAATCCACTTCGAGGTCTTGCGAGTCGTAAAACTCTGGATTTCTCGTGGAGTCAAGATCTTCCGCGTGGACAACCCACACACCAAGCCGGTGGCATTCTGGGAATGGCTTATCGGTGAAATCAACAATGAGTTCCCTGATGTCATCTTCTTGGCAGAAGCTTTCACTCGCCCGTCGATGATGCACGCGCTAGGTAAGGTCGGCTTCCAACAGTCCTACACCTACTTCACCTGGCGCAACACCAAGGCAGAACTCGAGAGCTACCTTAGTGAATTGGTTCAGGAAAGCGCCGACTTCTTCCGCCCGAACTTCTGGGTTTCGACCCCAGACATCCTCACCGAATACCTCCAGTTCGGCGGGCCAGCAGCGCACAAGATTCGTGCCGTTTTGGCTTCGATGTGCACTCCGAGCTGGGGCATGTATGCCGGCTATGAGCTATGCGAATCGGTTGCTCGTCCAGGCGCCGAAGAGCACATCGACAGCGAGAAGTTCGAATACCGCCCGCGCGATTGGGATGCAGCGAAGAAGGGCGGCCGCAGCATCGCCGACTTCATCACCAAGCTGAACGAGATTCGAGCAGCTCACCCGGCCATTCGCCAGCTGCGCAACCTAGAAATTCAGCACACGGATGACTCGGCGATCATGGCGTTCTCAAAGCACTTGAGCAGCGAGCACACTGGATCAGGAAAGTCAGACACCATCCTGGTAGTGGTTAACACCGACCCACATGCAGTTCGTGAAACCATGGTTCGTCTAGACCTAGAGAAGCTCGGTTTGCCGCAAGGCGCTCGCTTCGAGGTCAAGGACCTTCTGAACGACGAAACATACGAGTGGTCAAGCGACAACTATGTGCGACTAGATTCATTCGTTCAGCCAGCACACATCTTCCAAATCGGCAAAGTTCTCTAAGGAGCAAGCACATGGCCATTAGAAAAAAGTCGGTAGACACTTTGCCTGAAGTTGTAAGCGATTTCGTTTGGGCAGTTAGCTCTGGCTCACACCACGAACCTCACTCCCTTCTCGGTGCGCACCCGCATGAAAAGGGTTGGGTCATTCGAGCACTTCGCCCGATGGCCAAAAGCGTTTCAGCAGTTGTTGACGGCGAAAAGGTTGAGCTTTCTCACCTTGAAAATGGTCTTTGGCAAGGTTACGTCGCCAGCAAGAAGGTTCCTGACTACCGCATCACCACCGCATACCAAGACGGTTCAGTTTGGACAACAGACGACCCTTACCGTCACTTGCCAACGATTGGCGATCTAGATCTGCACCTAATCAGCGAGGGTCGACACGAAGACCTCTGGAACGCCCTCGGTTCGCACATTCACTCGGTGAAGGGCGACCTTGGCCTGAGCCACGGCACTCGATTTGCTGTCTGGGCTCCGAACGCCCAAGCAGTCCGCGTAGTCGGCGAATTCAACAGTTGGAGCGGCATCGCTCACTCGATGCGCGTAATGGGCTCATCTGGCGTTTGGGAGATCTTCATCCCGGGTGTCGGCGCAGGAACCAAGTACAAGTACGAAATTTTGACTCGTGACGGCAACTGGATCACCAAGATTGACCCACTTGCTCAGCACACCGAAGTTCCGCCATCAACCGCTTCGATTGTTACCGAATCGACCCACCAGTGGAACGATAAGACTTGGTTGGACGCTCGAACCAAGCGTGATGCCCTCAAAGCGCCGATGTCGATTTACGAGCTACACGCCGGTTCTTGGCGCCAGGGGCTCGACTATCGTTCAATGGCCGATGAGCTAATCCCCTACGTTCTTGAGTTGGGCTTCACCCACGTCGAATTCATGCCGCTCGCCGAGCACCCTTACGCGCCATCTTGGGGCTATCAGGTCACCGGATACTACGCTCCAACCTCTCGATTCGGCTCGCCAGATGACCTCAAGTACCTGATTGATCGCCTGCACCAAGCCGGCATTGGCGTCATCCTTGACTGGGTTCCTGCCCACTTCCCCAAGGATGAATGGGCGCTCGCCCGCTTTGATGGGCAACCGCTCTACGAGCACGCTGACCCGCGTCGCGGTGAGCACCCTGACTGGGGAACCCTGATCTTTGACTTTGGCCGCAACGAGGTCAAGAACTTCTTGGTCGCCAACGCACTGTATTGGCTTGAAGAGTTCCACATCGACGGCCTTCGAGTCGACGCCGTGGCTTCAATGCTCTACCTCGACTATTCACGCGAGGGCAATAACTGGCTGCCAAACCAGTACGGCGGTCGTGAAAACTTGGACGCAATTGCGTTCATGCAAGAGGTCAACGCAACCGCTTACCGCCGCAACCCGGGCATCATGATGATTGCCGAAGAATC
>JBEGKW010000051.1:0-5914 GCA_041183865.1 Actinomycetota bacterium
ACCCTAAAGGTCTTGCCAAAGACAGAATCGATTTAAACATGGATGCGATGCCAGCCCCGCAGAATGGCTTGACCTCAGACCAGATGCCGGGTTGGAAGCGTCGCATAATCACGTTTATGGCTGGCCAAACCATCTCGATGTTTGGATCATTCTTGGTGCAATACGCGATTATGTGGCACCTCACGTTGTCTACCAAGTCGGGCGGTATCTTGGCGCTGGCTGCCATTTTCGGCTTCTTGCCACAGGCAATCGTCACGGTGTTTGCGGGAGTTTGGGCTGACCGCGTAAACCGCCGCATGATGATAATCATCTCTGACTCATCGATTGCGGTGGCCACACTCATCCTTGCCTTCTTCATGATGGCTGGTGTCAAAGACCTGTGGCTGATCTTCTTGGTCATGGCCGTTCGCTCGGTTGGCTCTGGTATCCAGATGCCAGCCGTTTCGGCGCTGTTGCCTCAGATTGTGCCTACAGACAAGCTCATGCGCGTCAATGGTGTGAACAGTTCGATCCAGTCGATCATGGGTCTGCTCGCTCCGGTTGCGGCCGCGGCGGTTTATGCCAGCTGGTCGATTGTGCCGATCTTCTTCATCGATGCCGTGACCGCAGTGATCGGAATTTCGTTGTTGCTGACGATCTCGGTACCGACGCTCGAGCGCGCACTCTCGGATGAAAAGCCGTCGTATTTCACCGACCTCAAAGAGGGCATCACCTACATTTTTACGCACGACCTGGTTCGTTGGGTGATGGGTATTTTCGCGGTGGTCTTCTTGCTTTGCGTTGCTCCTTCAAACCTCTCACCGCTAATGATTGCGCGTAACTTTGGCACCGAAGTTTGGAAACTAACCGTTGCTGAGGTGCTGTTCAGTATCGGAATGGCGATTGGTGGTTTTGCCCTGGCCGCGTTTGCCAACAAGATCAACCGAATCAGCATCATTATTTACGTTTCTATTTTCTTCGGCATTTTGTCGATCGGTATGGGCTTCGCACCGAATCTCATCGTCTTCTGTGCGCTGTTCTTTGTTATCGGTGTTGCGGTGCCGTCGTTCTTCACCTCGGCGATGACGATGTTGCAAGAAACCGTTGAACCAGAGCGCCAAGGTCGTGTCTTTGGCTTTGTTGGAATCGTAATTTCGGTGGCTATGCCGCTTGGCATGTCTGTGCTGGGACCTTTGGCCGACGTTGTGCCGGTGGAGAGTCTTTTGATTGGTAGCGGAATCGCAATGATTCTGGCCGTAAGCGCAGCCGTGCTTTTGCCTGCCGGACGACGAGCGGTAACCGCTGCGCGAATTTCAAATGCTGCTAGTTCGCAAACTCCAGCAGACCAGCCAAACGACTAACTGCCTTCACGTCTTCGACGCTCGTGAATCTCGAGCGAATCAAGGCAGGCGAGTGCACCAGGTAACTGTTGGTTTTGGCGCGTGAGAGCGCCACGTTCAGACGGTTGCGATCGAGCAAGAACTCGAGGCCACGAGGTGCATCCTCAGCGGTTGAGGCCGCCAAGCTGATGATTACAGCCATGGCTTCGCGACCCTGGAATTTGTCTACCGTTCCGACCTGAACTGCATCGAAACCGTTGACGTCGAGTGCATCACGGATGCTGTCTACCTGAGCGTTATATGGCGCAACGATGAGAACCTCTTCAGCGCCAACTCTTGCGGTGAGCTCGCGGGTCAATTCGAGAACCTTGGCTACCTCTTCTTCAGAGTGTGAAGAGTTTCCGAAGTGTTCGACCGGCACGAGTTCGAGCCCCTGAGGCAGGCCGGCGATCTGGCGGCTGCTGGCATCCGGGTGCGAGTGCAGTCGGCCCTCGTAGGCAAGCCAAGACACCGGCTGATTCACCTTTGGGTGCATTCGACGGGTTACTTCGATGAAGTAACCGTGTTCGGCATCCAGGATGTCTTGCTCACCCATGTAGTGACCTAGAGCCGAGTTGTCGACACCGCCGGGATGAACCGCCTGCACCACCTGAGTCAGCTGCTGAGGGTCACCAAGCAGCACGAGGTTCTTGGTGCCTTGAGCGACGGCAATTGCATCCACCAGCGAGAACTGGGCGGCTTCGTCGATGAAGATGAAATCTAGATCTTCTTCGAGAACCTTTGGAGAGCAGAAGGTCCAGGCGGTGCCGCCAATCACATAGCCGCCCTGTTGCTTGGCTCGCCAGTTGCCCAAAACCTTGTAGTCAGAAGGGGTGGTCCAGGCTTTCTTACCAGCTTCTCCGGCCTTCTTCTGCTTGGCAATCGTTTCACCGGAGACTCCAGCCTCGATGCAGCCGGCCAGTAGATTCTCGACCGCCGAGTGTGAGTTGGCGACCACGCCAATGCGATTGCCTTGAGCAACGAGGTGGGCAATGGTTCTTGAGCCTAGGTAGGTCTTGCCCGAGCCCGGTGGGCCCTGAACGGCCAACACCGATTGCTCGAGGTTTTCGACCGCGTGGATTAGCGCGGGTAGATAGTCATCGCCCGAAACCTCTTGCAGCGAAGCTGACCCCAGGCTTGGCTGGCGACGCATCAATAGGTCGAGAGCAGGGTGGCCGGCAGGTGCATCCTTGGCCGGAGTGCCCCAGGTGCCGGCAAGGGCGAGGGCGTGCGCCTTCACCGCATCCTGCTTGCCGCGCGCCGGAATCAGCTTGTCTTCGAAAATGGCATTCGGTGCGAACTCGGAGTTTGCCAAAGTGGTCTTGCGCTCAAAGGTGACTCGGCCGCCATGAATCTCGACAATTTTGCCCTTGTCAAGCTCATGTTGGTTGGCTCCGTAGTTGTAGCGAACATAGATGGAGTCGCCCGACTTGAGAAAGTTGGTTTGCCCTGGTTCAAGGTCGTAGTTGTAGGTCACGGTGATCTTGGTGCGAGCGTCGAGACCTAACTCGAAGTCGAGTTCGGTTTCGGCATAGCAACCCTCAATGACGAGTGCCTTGCGGTCGCGATGCAAGTTGTCGGTGGTCGAATCGCGGCGAATGCGTCGCTCTCGCCAGTAAATAACTTCTTCGCGCTTGTAGAACAGCACCGAGTGCATCAGTGCCTGCCAGACTCGGGCGCGATAGTCTGCCTCGACATCTTCGCCCCATGCCCAACCATCCAAGGCGGCAGCCATGTGATCGGTTGCCTGCTGCAGCTCGGCGAGTTCACGCTCGGCCTTCGAGGTGGCGCTGTCTTCGTCTTCGGGGTCAGCCGCCCACTCGGCTTTTTTTGAGGCTACCGCCGAACGGAAGGTGTCGTATTTAGCGTGAGCCCCAGGCATGCCGGCGAGCCAGTTATATAGCTCGAGAGTCGAGACACAGTCGTCTTCGTTGTAGTCGCTGATCATCTGCAATACGTCGGCGGCTTCGGTCGGGTCGCTTTCAACGAGTTGGCAGTATTGGTCATACTGCTCGATGCTCGAACCGGCGTCGACAACCTTGCTCTTGCGAGCGAAATCGTAGAAAACCTCGAGCTTCTTGATCGAATAACTCGGTTGGCTGATCATGATCGAACCGCGGATGACCTTGTAGAGGTCGATCAGTTTGTCTTCGGAGAGCAGCCAGGCAACCTCTTCTGCCATCACTCCGTGACGCGCGACCATGCGGTTGAGCGCTGTCACCTCGTAAGGCGCGTAGTGGTAAATGTGTGCGGTTGGGTCAGCCTGCAACTTGTCGTAGGCCCACTTCACGAAGCCGGTAAAGGCTTCGGCTTCTTGATCGCGGTTGTGAGCCCACCACGGATAGAACTGCTTATCGCGAGTGACAGCACCGAATAGGTATTCGAGGCCACCACGTTCAATGAAGTATGGAAAGCCTTCCATGTCGAAGAAAATGTCGTTTGGCGAGGCCGGCGGAAGTACACCGATCTCAGGGTCTTCGAGTAGTTCCCAGCTGTGTGAGCCCGTGACCTTGTAGTCATTCTGCAGACGAGCCTGGCTGCGAAGTTTGTCGAAGGTTGCCGGCACAAAGCCATCTGGGCGAGCTTCAGGTGCAGCCTCGGCAAGCGCGGTCATGGTTGCAATACCCGACTTCTTTAGCTTTTCGATTTGGCTCTTGTTGATGCCGGCGACCTGAACGAGATGGTCGATCTCGCGACGGTTGTGGTCGCAGAGGCCGGGGTATTCGCAAACCTTGCAAGGGTCAGCCGAATCGCAGTGCAGCGAAAGCGAGTCAAGTGAGTAATCGGCGGCGTCGATTCCTTCGATTGCATCGAGGATGTAAGAGCGGGCTTGGCGCATCGCCGGAACGATCTCGCCCTCCTCATAGGTTGCCAGAGTGCGACTGCCAAGAATGAGCCCGTGGTGTGCGCCTTGGGCCTTCAGGCCAATGGCAGCGAGCGCATCAACGTAAAGTGCTACCTGAAGAAGGTAGTGAGGCTTAGGGGAGCCGGCGAGCTTTGCATCCCAGGCTATGTAACCAGCGGCGCCCACGCGATGTGTGGCGAGGTGTGCGGTTAGTTTGCCCTCGACGAAGGCGAGGTCGTAGTCGGCGCGAACCAAGAAGTCGGGGCGACCCGAGAACTTGACCAGGTCGATCTGGTGTTCGAGTGAACCTTGATAAATAACCGGGATGCCGGCCTTCATCAACTCGATGGTTTCGGCGATGACGGCTGAACCCTCTGGGCGTCTAAAGTTTTCGGCACCGAGCGAAGCCAACAGTTCTGCCTCGAGTTCTGATTCGAATTTCTGACCGTAGGTAACCGGTAGACCGGCGACCGGAACCTCAAACTGCTCAACTAGAGCCTTGACCCCGGGAACATCTAGCTCTCGTGCAATGGCCAATCGGGTGCAGTGGTCGCAGCTGGATGCACGCATCAAATCACGCGTGTTGTAAACCCAAAGGTCGTCGGATACTTTTCTCATTCCGACCAGTCTTTCAGAGACCTAAGACAATAAGCGCGACGCTAGAGCGTTGCTAGAACTTCTTCGAGCTCAGGCTTGGTCGGTGGCTCACAGCCGGCACGTTCGCAGGTGATTGAAGCCGCGATGCCTGAGGTGTGAACAATCTCACGCCAAGCTTCGTCACTGAGGTTGGTTAGACGGTCGAAGGCATCTGAGCCGAGCGCATCCAAGTCAGAGAGCTGACCGAGCATGTTGGCGCAGAAAGTATCGCCGGCACCGACGGTGTCGACCACGTTGATCTTGCGAGAAGGCACGTCGATGCGCACGCCACCCGGGCGGTAGATAGAGGTTCCGTCGCCGCCGCGGGTTACGAAAACGTGGCGGCCGGTATCGCCGATCCATTCGTTGACGATGCCGTCTAGGTCGGCACCTTCATCCAAGCCGTAAAGCCACTGGATGTCTTCGTCTGAAGCCTTGATAACGTGTGAGAAAGAGTTCACGCGCTCGACGCGCTGGCGCTCAACATCGCGCTCGAATCCAAGGGCTGGGCGCATGTTGATGTCGTGGCTGATGGTGACCGACTTCTGGTCGTAGTGAGCCTTAGCCCACTCTTCGATGACGGCGTTACCCGGAGCCATGGCCATGGTTAGGCAACCGAACTGGATGGCGGTCGCGTGCATGTTTTCGAGGTCTACATCGCTTGGTAGCTCGGCCGGAGTCCAACCCCAGTCTGCTGTTCCGTTGACGTAGAAGCTGTAGTTAGGCACTCCGTGTGAGTCGATGCTGACCACCGCGAGGGTGGTTAGTTCGGTGGCGTCGATGCTGTGCTCTAGGTGCACGCCGTTTGATTCGAGACGGTCACGGATGATCTTGCCGAAACGGTCGTTGCTGATTCGACCCAAGAACTGGTGCTTGGTTCCTCGACGTGCGAGAGCCAGCGCCACGTTTGCGTTTGCGCCACCGACAACGGCGTTGAACGCGCCAGCCTGGTATCGGTTTTCGATTAGGTCAATTAGGGCTTCGCCGATAACAAGGATCATCGCAGGCTTTCTGAGTCGAGTTCTGGATACATGACAAGATTAGCGACTGAACCACGGGTGATTAGTTCGGTCGG
>JBEGKW010000052.1:0-5659 GCA_041183865.1 Actinomycetota bacterium
ATCGAAAAGGTCTAATGACCTGCTACCGACACCCAGACCGCGAGGCATACGTTCGTTGCCAGCGATGTGAACGTTTCATCTGCCCAGAGTGTCAGATCGAAGCTAGTGTCGGATTCTTGTGCCCGGATGACGCCGGCGGTACGGTTACCCAAATCAACCGCCGGCGCACCCGCGCCGCACGTGTTCGCCAGTCGGGCCCGCGCCCGGCGATCACGCTCACTCTGATCGGCATCAACGTAGCCCTTTGGCTTCTGCAGATTATGCCGGGGTCATTTGTGACCCAGCTGTTCGCCTATGTGCCACAGCTCACCGCAATTCAGCCTTGGCGCATGATCACCGCCGGTTTCGTTCACGACCCATCGAACGTGCTGCACATTCTGTTGAACATGTATTCGCTCTATATCTTTGGTCAGGTGCTAGAGCCGATGCTCGGTCGCGGCCGTTTCGCAGCGCTCTACCTACTCTCGCTATTTGGCGGTTCGGTTGGCGTGCTCTGGCTTGCCAGCCCGGATAGCTGGGTGGTTGGCGCCTCGGGAGCAATCTTCGGCATGATGGCCGCCTACTTCGTGGTGCTTCGCAAGCTCGGCCAGAACTCGAGCCAGATGCTTGGGCTAATCGCCATCAACCTGGTCTTCGGTTTTGTCTCATCCGGCGTCAGCTGGCAGGGTCACGTCGGTGGTCTGGTTACCGGTGGTGTCGTTGCTCTGGCCTTGGCAAACACCCGCCAACTATCTCAGCAGGCGGCTCAGCGCCTAGGCCTAGTGTCGGTTGCTGTCATCCTGGTTTTGCTCACCGTCTTCCGAGCCAACCTGCTCGGTCTATAAGTCGCTGAGCCACTTAGCCCTCGGCTCTGGCCCTCGGCTCTGGCCCTCGGCTCTGGCCCTCGGCTCTGGCCCTCGGCTCTGGCCCTCGACCCTCGCTGCAGGCTAATCAGCCTTTTTATTGCAGTGTCTTGTTTGATGATTGTGTCATTTAGTAATTTTTAGGCCGGCATTCTGACCAGACCTCCCTAATCAAGTCAGAAATTGTCTTAAGACACAATTCGCAAAGGCTTGCTCGGGTTTCGCCGGCAGGGCAGGCGGCAGGGCAGGCGGCAGGGCAGGCGGCCAGGTGTGTAAGGGGAACAGACGCACGACCATACAAAAACGCCGACCCCAGACATTCTGGGATCGGCGTTTTGAATTCTTAGAAGATTACTTCCAGCGGGTAGACATCATGAAGCCGACCATGGCGATGCCGAAGCCGATCAGGATGTTCCAGTTCTCAAGGTTCCACGGGGTGCCCGCACCTAGAGGGAACTGCGCGCTTGACACGTAGTAGGTGATGATCCAAACGAGACCAAGAATCATGAAGCCAAACATGACCGGCTTGAACCAAACCGGGTTAGGCAGTTCTTCGGTGTTCTCGGTTGGCAACTTTGGCGCGCGAGGCTTTGAAACCTTGGCAGGCTTCTTACGTGATGATGATTCAGGCATGCCGTAATTCTAATGCCATTGACGGTAACGGTAGGCTTAAATCAACATGACAAAGATTTTGGTCCTCGACAACTACGACAGCTTCGTTTACACGCTGAACGGTTATCTGCAGCAACTCGGCGCAGAGACCGAGGTTTTGCGCAACGATATCGTCACCGAGGCCGAGCTTCCTGACCTGTTGGCCAAGTATGACGCGGTGCTGCTAAGCCCTGGTCCTGGCACCCCAGCCGCCGCTGGCTTGAGCATTCCGACCGTGAAGTTGGCACTGCAGACCGGTAAGCCGATCTTCGGTGTTTGCCTTGGTCACCAGGCCATCGCTGAAGCCATGGGCGCAACCGTGACCAGCGCCGAAGAACTTATGCACGGCAAGACCTCTGAAGTTCAGCACGACAACTCGTTAGTTTTCAAGGATGTGCCGCAGCCGTTCGTAGCCACTCGCTATCACTCGCTGGCCGTGGTTGATTCGACTGTGCCAGAGGACCTAATCGTTACCGCACGCACCATCCCAGGTGAGAATTCAAAGGGTGGCGTAATCATGGCGCTGCAGCACAAGACCCTGCCGATCTATGGCGTGCAGTATCACCCAGAGTCGGTGCTTACCGAGGGTGGCTATCAGATGCTTGGCAACTGGCTAGAGTCAATCGGCCTAAAGGGTGCCGCCGAGCGTGCTAAGTCGCTCAGCCCGCTGGTAAAGCTTTAGTTCTAGCGCAACGCTTGTTCTAGAAAAGCTTTAGTTACAGCCCACGTAGAGGATGATTGCTGAACCCTGCGGGGTTAGACCCGGCAAGATCGACTGCTCAACCACGATGGTTCCCTGAGTCTTGCCTGCTGGGCAAGAACCGCCCTGAACCGCGATGCTTGAGGTCAAACCAACCTCAGGTGCGGTCACCTTGGCCTGTGCATCAGAGCTAGATAGGTTGCGAACGTCAGGCACGTTGACCTGACCATTTGAAATCACAAGATTCACGACGCTACCCTCGGCCACATCTGCGTTGGCAACAGGGTCGGTCTCGATTACCTTGCCGGCCGGAATAGTCGCGCTGTTGGCCTGGGTAATGGTGCCCAGGGTTAGCTTGGCAGCCATCAAGGCTGCGGTCGCTTCACTTTCAGACATGCCGATCAGCGAACTTGGAACCTTGATGGTGTTCTTGCCCGAAGAGACAACGACAGTCACGGTGGTGTTGTCTGGAACCTTGGTGCCGGCAACCGGGTCGGTGCTGATGATTGTGTCTAGCGGCACGGTGTCGCTCGCCTGATAAACCTTCGCCACCAAAAGGTGCTGAGAGGTCAGGGTGTTGTAACCCTCGTCGTAGGTCTTGTTGGTGACGTCGGCGACGGAAATGCCCGATGAGCCTGGGTTGATGTTCAGGTTGAAACCGTTGAGGGTGAACAACCAAACCAAAAGACCGACCAAAACCACGCCAACGCCAGAACCAATTGCCCACATTAGGTTGGCCTTTGGCTTCTCGCTCGGGATGTACTTAATGGTTGGCTGAGCCGCGGTAGGCAACTCAACGCCAAGTTCTGCGAACGGGTTGGTCGATGGACCCTCGGTGCTCGCGGCCTCGAAGACCTCGGTCTTCTGCACGATTGGGGCCTCGTAAACCTGGGTCTGCTCAACAGCAGGAACCTCAGCGACCGGCGCTGGAACCACAGGAGCAGCCACTACAGGTTCTTCGACGCGCTCGGCACCAGCTGAAGCCAGAAGGGCGTCAAACTCGTCTAGTCCGGTGGTGAAGACTTCGGTCGGGGCGGCCTCCTGGGCAGCTTCTTCGGCGGTCTCGACCGGCGCGGCTTCGATAGCATCTTCAACCGGTAGGTCGATCGATGGGGTCTCAACCTCAGGCTCTGGCTCGAATGCTAGCGCGTGAGCAGGCAGTTCATCCGGGGTGTTTTCAAGCACTACGGCGTAGGCGGCAAGCAGGTGCTCGCGGAATTCTTCGGCGCTCTGGAAGCGCTCGTTGCGGTCTTTAGCCAGGGCGCGAATGACGACGGCATCCATCTCAGGTGAGACGCTTGGGTCGAACTGCGAAGGTGGAACTACAGCTTCGCTAACGTGCTGGTAGGCGACCGAAACGGCCGATTCACCCTTGAATGGCGGGCGGCCGGCAAGCATTTCATAAAGCAAGACACCGGCTGAGTAAAGGTCGGTGCGGGCATCGACCGACTCGCCCTTGGCCTGCTCTGGTGAGAAGTATTGTGCGGTGCCAACGATTCCGCTGGTGTGGGCGACGGTAGCCGAGTTCTCTGAAACCGCGCGGGCGATGCCAAAGTCCATGACCTTGACCTGGCCGGCCTCGGTGATCATTACGTTTGCCGACTTGATGTCGCGGTGCACGATGCCGGCACGGTGCGAGAACTCGAGCGCGGTTAGCACTCCGGTCTCGAAGTCGATTGCTTCTTGCAGAGTTAGGCGACGCTCGTGCAGCAGGTCGCGCAACAGCTTGCCGTTGACATACTCCATCACGATGAACGGGTGACGGTTGGTGTTGCCGTTTGAGTCTACGGTCACGTCTTCGCCGGCGTCATAAACGCGAACGATGGTTGGGTGCGCCATGCGCGCAGAAGCCTGTGCCTCTTGGCGGAAGCGGGCTTCGAAGTTTGGGTCGTTCGCAAGGTCGGCCTTGAGCAACTTGATTGCCACGGTGCGGCCGAGGCGGGTGTCGACACCCTCGTAGACATCGGCCATGCCACCACGACCGATGAGGTTTCCTACCTCATAGCGGCCTGCAATTATGCGCTGGTTTGATGACACAGATTGCTCTACTTTCGTCGTAAATCGGTCTTGCGAACCGGTCTCTCAGTCTACTTATTGAGCCTGAGATTTTGCTGGTGAATTACTGGGTTGCCTCGGGTGTAGGCGTGGCATTCGGGTCTTCTGGCACGTAATAGAAGACACGGATGTTTGACCCGGCCGGCATGTTGCCCAGCGGAGTCGCGTCGTAGACCGTCATTGACTTCGGGTCATCAAGTGGAACGGTGGTTCCGGCCACGGCCTCTGGCACCAGACCCTTTGCGGTTAGCGCGGTCAGCACATCCGAGATTTGTTGGCCTTGGATGTCGGTCAGCAGCACAGTGGTTGGGGTCGGCACGGTCGGCCCGCCAGAAGAAGACCAGGATGGCTGGCTCGACGGGGTGACCGTGATGGTCGGCACTGGCACCGGTTGCATCGAGCCGATGACGATCGCGACCACCACCGAGATGGCGGTCAGACCGAGCACCACGATGATGGCAACCCATGGCCAAACGATTGGCTGGGTCGGCTGCGGTGCGGTGTCGGTGAGGGTAGCGATTTCGGTCGTGCGGTCGGTAACCTGCTTGATCTGTTGAATCAGTTCGGTCGCGGCCTGAGAGCGCGGTGCGGTAGGCAAGAGTGCTTCTGCGCGCTGGGCAAGAATCAAGGCGTTTTCAGGTCGGCCGCTGGCCTTCTTGGCCAGGCAAGACATCACGAGCTTGCGAACGCGCTCATCGATTTCACCTGGCAGGGCCGGAGGCATGTCGTTGATCTGAGCCATCGCGATGATCATTTGTGAGTCGCCGCCGAACGGGCGCTTACCGGCGAGGCACTCGTAAGCCACGATGCCCAGCGAATAGATGTCGGTCGACGGGGTCGCCGGCTTGCCGGTGGCCTGTTCTGGCGAAAGGTATTGAACCGTTCCCATAACCTGACCAGTTGCGGTCAAACCAACCTGGTCGGCAACGCGGGCGATGCCGAAGTCGGTGATCTTGACGTGCCCATCCGGAGTGATCAAAAGGTTGCCAGGCTTCACATCGCGGTGCACTAAACCGGCTTCGTGGGCGGCATAAAGCGCGCGGGCGGTCTGAGCGACGATATCCATGACCTTGGTTTCAGGTAGAACCTTGTCACGTTCAAGGATGCGTGCCAACGAGTCACCAGGCACGTACTCCATTACCAAATAGGCCCAGCCAGAATCTTCGCCGTAGTCGAAAACGTTGGCGATGCCCTCGTGGTTGACCATCGCAGCGTGCTTTGCTTCGATGCGGAAGCGCTCGATGAAGCTCGGGTCACCCATGTATTCTTGCTTCAAAATCTTGATGGCCACTTGGCGCAGGATTACTTCATCCTGGGCTAGCCAAACCTCACCCATACCGCCGATGGCGATGCGGCTAATCAACTTGTAGCGACCGCCGAAAACCTGATCTACTTCTGGCTTCACTTGCGC
>JBEGKW010000053.1:0-5495 GCA_041183865.1 Actinomycetota bacterium
TTCGGCGGGCGGTTGGGTGCGTCGAGTCTGACCGATGGCATCGGTTAGCTCAAGACTGCTGACTACCTCCGGTGCAAGGTCATCCCAGTTGAGGCCTGGAACCGCACGAATCGAGTCGCGAATTTCGACCAGAGAGGTGGCCTGAATCGTAAGCTCATCGTGCGGCTCCAGGATCTCAAACTGCACTGCGCGCGACTTGAAATAGTCGAGATATTCGTGCGATGCGCTCTGCGGTTGAATGTCTAGCTTGCTCGCAATGACAAACTGGCGGTCATCTCTGGCTGGCAATAGTCGGGCTTCGTTGTAAGAGGCCGAGACCTCGCGGCTGTATTTGAAACCCGTCGTGTGGGCTACGCGGTAGCGGCTCATGAGATCTCACCAACCCAGGTTGGCATGATGTTGGCCGGGAAGTAGCGGTTGCCAATTGCCTCAGAAATTTCGCTGACTCCGTTCTGCAATCCGACCATTTCTTGTGTCAGGTTGGCCAGGATGTCTGGTGCCGAACGGAACTCTAGGTTGGTGCGAATCTGGCTTGCGAGACGAAGCGCTGCGTCACTAACGCCGACTCGATCTGAGCTAGGTGCCAGGTCGTTTAGGCAACGTTCGGCTCGTGACAGTGCAAAGGTCACCGAGCGAGGGAAGATGCGGTCGAGCAATAAGAACTCGGCTGCGTTGGTCGCCGATGGCACACCGCGATATGTGCGCAGGTATGCTTCATAGGCGCCACAACTGCGCAAAATTGTGGTCCAAGATGGGCCACTCGCCTCGGTCAACTCGGATGTCGCCAACAGTCTGGCCGTCATGTCGACTCGTTCGAGTGAACGGCCAAGAGTGAAGAAGGTCCAGGCCTCGTCGCGCGAGGTTGAGCTTTCAACGATGCCCACGGCCAGCGCGGTGCGCTCACGCACCCAACCGAAGAAGTCGTGCGCGCGGTCAATCGAAACCTTGCGTGGCATCCTCGAGCGGGTGGTGTTTAGGCACTCCCAAAGTTCGGTCGAGACAATCTCACGAACGCGTCGAGCGTTCTCGCGTGCCGCGGTCAAGGATGATGCGATCGAAGCCTGCTCGTTGCGATCGACAGACAAAATGTTTAGCAAGTCGTGGCGGGTCAGTTGATGAGGAAAAGTCGAATCCGAACCAATCACCGAAAGCAGCGAGCGGCAAGCGGTGTCTTCGTCGACCCAAGGGTCCTCTAGCAACAACTGAAGGTGCACGTCGAGAAGACGTGCGGTGCCGTCTGCGCGCTCTACGTAACGACCAATCCAAAACAGTGATTCTGCGATGCGACTAAGCATTAGTTGGAGCCTCCCTGTGCGACGGGTGGCAGAGTTGCGCCGACCGCTTGTTGCTGCTGTTCTTGTTGAATCTTGAAACCGGCACCGGAGTTATCGTGCTGTTGAGCGCCGAAGCCCGAGTCTGCAGAGGTTTGGCCTGCAACGATTGACGAAACCGTTGAGTTGGTTGGCATGAATTGGCGAACACTCGACCTATCGCTACCAACGATCCAGGTGTCCTTTGAACCGCCACCCTGCGATGAATTAACCACGAGCTCGCCCTCGGGCAATGCCACTCGAGTCAAACCGCCAGGCAATACCCAGATGTCGCTGCCGCTGTTGACGGCAAACGGGCGAAGGTCGGCGTGACGAGGTCTCAGGCCGCCTTCTACCAAGGTCGGAATGGTCGAGAACTGAACCACGGGCTGGGCAATCCAGCCTCGCGGGTCTTTGATGAGGCGCTTGCGAAGATCGTCCAGTTCTTTCTTGGATGCCGCCGGGCCGACCACGAGACCCTTACCTCCAGAACCATCGACAGGCTTAACCACCAACTCATCCAAGCGGTCAAGAACTTCTTCGAGGCTGCCCTCTTCTTCGAGACGCCAAGTTCGAACGTTATCGATGATTGGGTCTTCGCCGAGGTAGTAACGAGTTAGGTCGGGCATGTAGGTATAGACCAGCTTGTCGTCGGCAACGCCGTTGCCAACCGCATTTGCCAGGGTGACGTTGCCCTGGCGGGCGGCGTTCAATAGACCCGGAGGCCCCAAAACCGAGTCGGCACGGAAGGCCAACGGGTCGAGAAACTCATCATCCACGCGTCGATAGATAACGTCAACGCGACGAGCGCCGGCGGTGGTTCGCATGTAAACCTTGCCGTTTGAGCAGAATAGGTCGCGACCTTCAACCAGTTCGATACCCATCAGACGAGCGAGCAAGGTGTGCTCGAAGTAGGCGCTGTTGTAAACGCCGGGGGTCAGCACGACCACGGTCGGGTCTTCGACCCCGCCTGGTGCCGCAGCGCGAAGTGCGGCGAGAAGCTTATTTGGGTATTCACCAACCGGCTGGATGCGCATCTGCTGGAAAAGCTCCGGCAGGGTCTGCGCCATGACACGGCGGTTTGAGATCACATAACTGACGCCTGATGGCACGCGAACGTTGTCTTCTAGAACGCGCCAGGTGCCAACCTCGTCACGGATTAGATCGATTCCGCTGACCTGGATGCGAACTCCATTTGCCGGGTCAATACCGTGGGCGGCACGGTGAAAGTGCTCGGATGTCGCAACCAGCGCAGCCGGGATGACTCCATCACGAATCGCGTTTTGTGGCCCATAAACATCAGCTAGAAATGCCTCGAGAACTCGAACTCGCTGCTTTACTCCGGCGTCTAGAACGTTCCATTCGCTACGTTCGATTACGCGCGGGACCGCGTCGAGAGGGAACGGGCGCTCTTCGCCAGCGAAGTCGAAAGTCACACCCTGAGCAAGATAGGAGCTGGCCAACGCTTCAGTTCGGCCAATTAGCTCACTCTGGGTCATCGCAGCCAGAGCCTCGTGAATCTTCAGATAGCTTGGTCGCACCTTCCCAGGCGCAGCAAACATTTCATCGAAGGCTGCCTTTTTATCCCCTTTATTGGGTTTGGCAGCGATCGGATACTGATCGAATAATTCACCCATAGTGAGAAGTTACGCCCGGGTTGTTGCGAGCGTGTTTCGGGTATGGGTCGCTGAGCAAACTTAATTAGCCCGATATTGGAGCTTTATTGCGCCTTGGCAAATAGATTCACGAAGCCGTTTGTCGCGGCTAGCTCGCCATCGGCGTAGACAAATAGTGCCTCGATATCAGCGATTCGATTGAGGTGATCGATGGCTCGCTCGCCCTCGGCAAATGCTGCGGTGGCCCAAACATCGGCGGTGACCAAATCGCGAGCGATAACGCTCACCTGCACGAATTCTTTGGCCGGTTCGCGTCCGCCGGCCTTTGGGTTCCAGATGTGTGCACCGCGTTCGGCCGAACCGCTCGTGGCCATTGCTCTGAAAGGAGTTCGGTGAAGATCGACCACGGTCAGCACTCCAGCATCCTCGGCGGCGATTGAAACCGGCTTGCTGATGCCCATGCGCCAATCGATTGCCTCGGTTACGCCATCCGAAATCATTACGTCACCGCCGGCATTTAAGGTGAAGTCGGTGATGCCTCGCTCGAGCACGAACTCGGCGGCACGGTTGGCCGCCCAGGTCTTCACCAACCCGGATGGGTCAAAGGTGTGCTCGGGTGTGAATGCGCTGAACCAACCATCCGTGGTTTTCTCCCAGGCTTCGCAGGCATCCCAGATTTCATTTACCGCCGGCGGGCATTCAGCAACCGAGGTTTCACCGCGGGCCAACCGCGATAGTGGTGATTCGGGTTTGTAAAGGCTAAAGATGCGATCGGCCTCATGCAAAATTGCGCAGGCCTGATTCAAGACGATTGAGGTGTCACTGTCGCTGAGTGGGCTGCGGCCGCGAAAACTGAAACCGGTGCCCATTGCCAGCTCGATGTGCTCGAACGGCTTCGACTCGTGGTGTGAGTGTGCCGGCGAAAAGTCAGTCATTAGCCCAGTTTAGAGATGGCGTTCTCTAGCGCCACTTTGAAAGCGTCGGTGGTGTAGGTGGCACCACTTAGATTCGAGAAGTTGGTTCCCTGAGCGGCGATCGCGTACTCGACCAAATATGGATAAGCCTGCTCGCGACCATCAGTAGCGGTTGAAGTCCCGACGTCGATCGCCGAAAGCTTGCCATCCTTGCTGGTTACCGTTAGCTCGACGTACCCGAATTCGTATGGAATCTGGTCGCTCGTGACCGTCTTTTCAGCCGAGGCGGTCGAGCCCCCGATGGTAACTGTGTCTGAAGGCGGGTTCAGATAGTTGTTGACCGCTAAACCTCCGGCGATGCTCATGAGGCTGAACAGCGTCGCACCTAGCTTCCATTTGCGCTTGGTTGGCAAGGTGACTTCGGTGTAAGGGCTGGCCGGTTGATTAGAACTTTGCAAGTGCTGATTCCAATGATTGCTTGAATGCGTCAACGGTGTAGGTTGCACCGCTGAGGTTGCCGAAGCTGGTTCCGTTGGCTTGAATCGCGTACTCAACCAGGTATGAAAACGCCGACTGGCGACCACCGGTTGCACCCTGCTGAAGCAGGTTGACCGCGGTGATCTTGCCGTTGGCCTTGGTAACCGAAACCTGTACCGTTCCGAATCGGTAAGGAATTGCTGTACCGGTCTTAGTGGTGCCAGAAGAACTGCCAGAACTAGTCGATGCGCTTGGAGTCGAAACCGGAGCAGGGGCGGCAGCGGTAGCCTTCGGCGTCGAGACCGGAGCCGGAGCCGGAACGGTGGCCTTCGGGGTCGAAACCGATGCCGGCTGTGAAGGTGCAGCAGCAGTTGATTCCGGTGCCGGAGCCGCTGGAGTGGTAGTTGCTGGTGACGCCTCTGGAGTCGAGGCTGGTGAAGCCGCGGCTAGCGTTTCTCCACCCGAAATAGGGGCCGAAGCACCGAATACTGAGCTGATCTCAGCGGCCTGGCCGACCTCAAATCCGGCAGCGACTACACCGAGCGAAAGAATGCTTATGAAAGACTTTGTACCTTTTCTCACCAGGCAAACTCCTCTGCGTGAACTTGGTTAGCCGGGGTTCCGGCCTTCAAAACGGACTTTTCGACGCTGTGGGTCCAACCGGTTGGGCCACAGATGAAGACGTCAGATTCGGTGATTCGCGGAGCGATCACGGCAAGGCGAACCAGGTCAGAGCGGCCCGTGCCATCGGCGTTCATCCAGGATGAATGGTTGGCGCGCGGGCCGGCCATGATCTCGAGCTTGAAACCTCGGTGACGGCAGAGCACCTGAACCTCTTCGAGCAGTGCGGCATCGGCTGCGTTACGAACTCGATAGATCACAGTCACATCGCCGGGGCGAGCGGCCATCGATTCGGCAAGCGCACGAATAGGTGGAATGCCGATACCCGAAGCAACCAAGATGACCTGCTCTTTGGTGCGACGGTCTTCGGTGAAGACGCCGTATGGGCCTTCGAGCAAGACCGGTGTGCCCGGCTTAATGTGCTGAAGGGCACCGGTGTCATCGCCGCGGCGGCCGATGGTGAAGCGAACGTATCGCGAGTTCGGTGCTGCCGAAATCGAGAATGGGTGAGGGCGCCACCACTGGGTCGGGGTAAGCACACGAAGCATGTAGAACTG
>JBEGKW010000054.1:0-5380 GCA_041183865.1 Actinomycetota bacterium
CCACCGAGAGCGGCAACGTCTTCACCGAAAACCAAAACCTTGTCGTTGTCGGCCATTGCCTTGCGGATGCCGGCGTTGATCGCCTTAACGATTGTCATTTCTACGGTGTTAGGCATTATGCGGCACCTCCGTTCGGGGTGGTGGCTTCAAACGATGCCTCGTAGCCCTTTAGCCAAGCTGCCTGCTCTTCAATTAGAGGGTGACTTTCGGCATAAACGTGCTGGAACATGTTCTCGATCGGCGGAGCCTGAAGCGCGAAAGTCTGAGCGCGGATTTCGCCGGCCATGATTTCGTTTTCTTCGGCACACTTCTCGAAGAACGAGTCACTGATGCCCTGACGGCGAAGGAACTTCTCTAGGCGGGTGAGCGGGTCACGCGCTGTCCAGTAGTCAACCTCTTCTTGGGTGCGGTACTTGGTCGGGTCATCTGAGGTGGTGTGAGCACCGATTCGATAGGTCAAAGCCTCGATCATGAATGGGCCGGCGCCGTTGCGCGCGTCATCCATGTGCTTCTTGGTCACGGCGTATGAAGCCAAGACGTCGTTGCCATCGATGCGGATTCCAGGAACACCGAAGCCGGCGCCGCGCTGGTAAAGCGGAACAGTGGTCTGGGTTTCGACCGAAGAAGAAATCGCCCACTGGTTGTTCTGGCAGAAAAAGACCAGCGGAGCCTTGTTGATGGCGGCAAAGAGGAACGACTCTGAGATGTCGCCCTCTGCTGTCGCACCATCACCGAAATAGGTGATGACGGCCTCGTCGCGCTCGGCAAAACCGGTGCCGACCTTGCCGTCGAAGTTGACGCCCATTGCGTAGCCAGTGGCATGGATTACCTGGGTGCCCAAAACGATGGCGTAGAGGTGGAAGCGAGTCTCGTCTGGGTTCCAGCCACCGTGGTTGACACCGCGAAGCATCTTCAAGATGGCCATTAGGTCGATATCGTGGGTGATGGCTACGCCGTGTTCGCGGTAGCTAGGGAAGATGTGGTCGTTCTTGCCAACTGCGTGGCCCGAACCGATCTGTGCGGCTTCTTGGCCGACGGCTGGAACCCAGAGGCCCAGCTGGCCCTGACGCTGTAGTGCGGTGGCTTCGTTGTCGAAGCGGCGCATACGCGACATGTGGCGGTAGAACTTGAGGAAGTCTTCTTCCTTCAGGTCCGCAATAATTTTTCCGTATTCCGCATATTCTGCGGGCACGCCGTACGTTCCATCCGGTGACAGAAACTGCACCATAGGAATACGCGAAGTATCTTGAGTACTCATCTAGTCCAATTTACCCGCTTAGTGGCACAATCGACACATGATTCGTTTTCTAGTCGGAACCGTTATTAATGCAGTCGGCCTTTGGTTGACCACCACTTGGATTACCGCGATTCACCTCGCGCCCTATGGTGGCGCCGATTTTTGGACTATCGCTGGGTCTTATTTGCTGGTTGCCGCCATCTTTGGCTTGGTCAACTCGGTGGTCGCGCCGGTGATCAAGGTTCTGGCATTGCCGCTTTACATTCTGACCTTCGGCTTGATCTCGTTCGTTATCAACGGCGCAATCCTCTTGCTGGTCGCCTGGTTGAGCCAGCTGATCAACAGCCCAATCTTCTCGATCGATGGCTTCACGCAGGCGGGTTTGACCATTGACTCGCTTGGATGGGCAATGCTCGGCTCGATCATCATGAGCGTATTTGCCTTCTTCGCCCGCGGAATCTTCAAGGTCCTTCGCATCCTCTAGTCGACGCGTTCAAGCTTGAAATAAAGGGCTTGGCCCTGGCTAGATCCGGCGAACTCGGCGATCTCGCTCCTCACCCGAGCAAACCCGGAACCCGTTTGGTTCGCTGCGTCGGCCCTATCAATCTCCTCGGCGGTTTCTCGGTAAGTTTCCATCGAATGCTTGTGCAGCCAGTTTTCGCCTGCGACCTCTTGCCTTACGGTCACCAGGTTCGGGGTCATAGCGTTTGGCTTGCCGTCCAGGCGCGGAATCACATCACCGACGTGCTCGACCGCCATTGATTCGGCGGTGAGCTCGGAACCCAACTGGCTGATAGGGGCGCCAAAGGTAAGCAATCTACTACCCGCGAAGCGGGTCGATATATTTGCGCCGACCAGCCCTCCCTGCGAATGTCCAACAAACAGAACCCTCGATTCGGGTTTGATACCGGCTTTTTCCATTGCGAGCGCCACAGCACGCTCACTACCGGCGGAGCCGGTTTTTGAAATTGCGCCGGAAATTGAGGTGAGGTCTAGTGGATTCTTTCCGGTCACGGGGGCCCAGTCCTCCGTCCCAGGGATGTACACGACGTAACGCGCGTTAAATTTTTCGATTCTGATCCAACCCGGATTTATGTCTGCGACCATCGCTAAGCGGCGAGCGTACTCCGAAACTTTGTTGGCGGGAGCGACGTAGTTTTCAACACTTACCAAACTGGCCTTTACCGGGGTTTCGGTCATGATGCCAAGGGCTGCCGCTGCACCGGCGAAGCCGGTCGCAATATTTTTTATCGGCAGCTCGATGTTTTCGCGTAGCTCCCGAGAGATTTCGGCTTCGCTGCCGAAGTATGAATCGGCGGCGTTGGCGCAAGCCTGCCTGATCCTCTCGAGCCGCTCGAGAATCGGGGGCAGTTCGAGGGCTAGCCGAACCCTCGGAAACGTCTCGGTCAAGAAATCTTCAAACTCAACCTGGTCGCGCAGCCAGGCACCGATGCCAAACAACTCAGCCATCACCCGCTCGATTTCGGCGCGAGTGGCAACGATTCTGGCATCGCCGCCATAACTTGAGATGTCACTGGAGCTGTGTCGGGCGCTCATAAGGCAAAGCTCACCACTGCCATGCAGCCAGACGATGCTGCAAGCCGTGAAGGTCGGAGGCTAGCCGTTCGAGTGATTCGGCGCAGGCCTGTGCAGCCGCGCCTGACCAAAGCTGAGGGTTCGGTATTGCCAGCTGAATTCTTGATTCTGCGGTTCTGAGGGCGAAGTCAATCTGGTTCATCAACCTAGGTAATCGGCCAAACCCAGTCAAAACCTTCGAAAGCCCCCATTCTGTGCAGAACTTACGGCAATATAGACAGGTGAGTAATCTTTCAATCCAGCCTCTTTCCCCTCTCGATGGCCGTTACCGTGCCGCCGTTTCTGAACTCGGTTTTCACCTTTCAGAAGCCGGTCTAAACCGCGCCCGCATCGAGGTCGAAATCGAATGGCTAATTCACCTCGCTAACCGCGACCTGCTGCACACTTCAACTCCGATCTCTGATGACCAGATCAAGCAGCTGCGCGACATCGTTTTGAACTTCTCGGACCAGGATGTTGCAACCCTGGCCGCCACCGAAGCAACCACCAAGCACGACGTCAAGGCGGTCGAGTACTTCATCCGTGGCAAGCTGACAGAACTTGGTCGCGACGACCTGCTCGAGCTCACCCACTTTGCCTGCACCAGCGAAGATATCAACAACCTCAGCTATGCGATCACCGTGCGCGACGCAGTCAAGCAGGTTTGGCTGCCGCGAGTTGAGAAGTTGCTAACCAAGCTGCGCGAACTAAGCGCACAGTACGCCGACGCGGCGATGCTTTCACACACCCACGGCCAGCCGGCAACCCCGTCAACCATGGGCAAGGAGCTAGCGGTGTTCATCCACCGTCTAGAGCGCCAGGTCAAGCGCATCGAGAACGCCGACTACCTTGGCAAGTTCTCGGGTGCCACCGGCACCTTCTCGGCACACGTGGTTGCCGCCCCGGATGTGAACTGGACCAAGGAGTCTGAAGACTTCGTAACCGGCCTTGGCCTTACCTGGAACCCATTGACCACCCAGATCGAATCACACGACTGGCAGGCCGAGCTTTACTCGACCGTCGCCTTATTCAACGGCATCCTGCACAACCTGTGCACCGACATCTGGTCATACATCTCGATGGGTTACTTCAAGCAGATTCCAGTGCCCGGAGCCACCGGTTCATCGACCATGCCACACAAGATCAACCCGATCCGCTTCGAAAACGCCGAGTCAAACCTCGAGCTCTCGAACGCGATTTTGGGCAGCTTGGCTTCGACTCTGATCACCTCACGCCTTCAGCGCGACCTGACCGACTCTTCGTCACAACGCAACATTGGTCTTGGTTTTGGCCACTCACTTTTGGCAATCGACAATGTCACCCGCGGTCTAAACGAGATCGACCTTTCTCGCGAAGTTCTCGGCATCGATCTGAGCGACAACTGGGAGATTCTTGGTGAAGCGATTCAGACCGTGATTCGCGCCGAGGTTGCCGCCGGTCGCTCAACCATCAGCGACCCGTATGCGTTGCTGAAGGAGCTCACCCGCGGAAAGCGTTTGAGCGGCGAAGACATGATTGCGTTCGTGAACGAACTTGAGATTGGCGACGAAGCTAAGGCCCGTCTTTTGACTTTGCGCCCACACACCTACGTGGGTCTTGCCGAAGAACTCGCTAAGCGCGTTCAGAAGTAGTTACTTCAGGCGAGGCTTGCCCTCGTCGGCTGGCTCATCCTTGACCGAAAGTGCAAGGGTGGCGATGGTTACCAAAACCACGATGAAGCTCAGACCCGACCAGATTGCAGTGCGCTCTAGGTCGCGGCTGTTACCCCAGACGATTACGCCCACGAAAATCGCTGCAATGAATGAAAGCGAGATGTAGGTGCGTGCCGAGCGTGCTTCAGCAGGTTTGCGGGTCTTTTTTGCCATGAGTAAAGCCTAAGCCTTTCCGGCGCGAGTGGCGGCCGAGTTCGCAGCCGGCGAAGTAGCAGAGATGGCGGTGTGCACACCGCTCATGAGTAGATAGGCACCGAAGAAACCAACCTGCGAGACGATGTCTAGCGGAGCAATCAAGAACAACAGGGCCAGAAGTAGGCCAAAGCAGGCGTTGATCAGCAGGTCACGACCGGCCGGTGACTTAAACCCGGCTCGACGTGACTGGTAGAGCTCGAATGCTCCGGCGATGATGCCCCAACCGGTGACCAAGAACTTGAAGGCCAACGCGTCTGAGGTTGCCGCATTCAAGGTCTGATCAACTGCACCAGAAATGGTATTTGGTGCCAGCAAGGCGAAGATTCCGATGAGCAGGGCCACCATGGTTAGGGGCACATTCTCAATCGCGGCAAGACCCTTTTGAAAGAGCACAGAGGCAAAACCGTTTAGAACAGCGAACCCGAGACCGAACAGACCCAAGGCAAGTAGACCGATTTCGGCGCCGTGCGACTGACTGAAGGTCAGAAAGAGCCCAACCGCCAAGCTAACGAATGCTCGTGCAGCTTGGGCGACTCTCGGGGTCTGCTTAATTGCCATGTACCTACTGTTTCATATTCATGAAGCGAGAGTACTGACCTTGGAAGGCAACCGTAACCAAACCGGTAGGTCCGGAACGCTGCTTAGCCAGGATGATGTCTGC
>JBEGKW010000055.1:0-7225 GCA_041183865.1 Actinomycetota bacterium
AGGGATGTCTACCTCGGCGAACCACTTTCCGTTGACGTGCTGGAATAGGTCGTCCTGTGGGCGAACGGCTGGGTTGAGTTCGTTGGCGTCGATGCCTGGGTTCATGCTCATTCCTACATCCTAAATCTGTATTTGATCGAAATGGGCGCCCCTGTCGCTAGAAAAGCGCGCGGGTTTAGAATGTGATTGTGGACCTACAAAAAATCATCTTGTATTACGGCTTTGCGCCGGTTGCTGACCCAGTTGCTCTGAAGCTTTGGCAGAAGACTCTTTGCGAGTCACTTGGCCTTAAAGGTCGCATCATCGTTTCTGAGCACGGCATCAACGGCACCCTCGGTGGCGACATGGCTGCACTAAAGAAGTACGTTCGTCAGACCCGCGAATACCCGGGCTTCGGCAAGATCGATTTCAAGTGGTCAGATGGCACCGGCAACGATTTTCCCCGTCTTTCGGTCAAGAATCGCCCTGAGCTGGTTGCTTTCCGCGCACCAGAAGAAGTCGAGGTCGACAAGTCTGGCGTCACCAACGGCGGCAAGCACCTAAAGCCAGCCCAGGTCAACAAACTGGTTGAAGAGCGCGGCGACGAGGTCGTCTTCTTCGATGGCAGAAACGCCTTCGAGGCAAAGATTGGCAAGTTCAAGAACGCCATCGTGCCTGATGTTGAAACCTCACACGACTTCATTGCCGAACTTGAATCTGGCAAGTATGACCACATCAAAGACAAGCCAATCGTCACCTATTGCACCGGTGGAATCCGCTGCGAGATTCTCTCGGCGGTAATGATCAAGCGCGGCTTTAAAGAGGTCTACCAAATCGACGGCGGCATCGTTCGCTATGGCGAGACCTTCAAAGATAAGGGCCTTTGGGAAGGCTCGCTCTACATCTTTGACGACCGAATGGTTCAAGACTTCAGCGATGAAGCAAAGGTCATCGGCGAGTGTGAAAACTGTGGCGGTGCAACCAACTCGTTCCGCAACTGTGCGAACGTTGGCTGCAAGGATCTAGTGCTGCTGTGCGACACCTGCTATGCCGACCCAACCCACTCTGAGCACAAAGACACCCACACCCGTGGAAAGCGTCACGCTCAGCAGGTCGGCTAAGCGACACACTCGCCCTAATTTGCTGGGGTAAACCCCTTTTTTAGACCTGTTTTTAGACCGGTCTTTGGTTTCCTTGACCTTATGACTAGTTCAATCTCTCTCAAAAAACTCGTATCCGTTGGCGCGGCTTTGCTGCTTGCCCTCGGCGGTGCGCTCGGTGCGGCTACCCCTGCCCAGGCAGCGCCTTCCTCTATCTCTAACCTTGTCCTTTTGCACACCGGTCAGACCACTGGCCAGTTTCAGGCTGACCTGACCGCAGTTACAGGTGGAAGCTTTAGCCAGGCTTCAGCACCAACTGGTGACAAGCTTTGGTGGATTGCCCGCCCGACTTCGGCCGCCAACCTATCTTCAACTGACACCACCGACGTCGTTGACCACGCTTCGCCGGCTACGGGAGAAGTAAATGGGTCAACATCAGCAAGTACGGCTCCTGGTGGCTCATTCATTTCAGGTCAGCTAATCAACGTTTCTGGTTTGACGGCCGGCACCGCGTACAAGTTCTACTTCGTCTTGCGAAGCACCCAGTCTGACAACACCACAAAGTCTTATTCGACTGTCGCAGTTGCTTTCTTTACGACAGATGCGGGTTCCGTTTCTGGAGGCACTCCTGTAACAGCCCCAGGCACTCCGACCATCAGCAACGGAGTTGCAACGAAGGGAGCGGATGGAGTTTGGCTCAACGCCACTCAGAACCTCAGTGGCATGTGGCTACTATGCTCTTCTGCTCATGCAGCTCGAACCCTAACAGGTGCCGCATCTGACTGTGGGCCGCTTTCGGCGACCCCACTTTCAGGTCAGAGTGCGACTTGGCTTCGTGCCTCAACACTTACAATCACGCCAACCTTCAATAAGTGGGTAATCTGTGGAGGCGGCATGTCCTGCACCACGGCGGTCGTGAACAGTCCAGGTATGTTCCTCGTCTGGTACGAGAATGACGGAATGAATAACGCCGTAAGTGCCACTGTAGCCATCGACGGAGTTCAGTCGAGCTCAGTAGTAGCTGCCCCGATACTGAGCCCAGAACAGGCCAAGAACCAGATCAAACCTCTTCCGGTTATCGTTCAGCCTCTAGTTGCAGCACTGCCTGCACTAAGCAAGCCACTAGTTGACGCTGGTGGCAAGGTTGACCTAAAGTCTGGTGACTTCACCTGGTGGCAAGGTTGACCTAAAGTCTGGTGACTTCACCGGTCTAGTTTCAGCTTCGATCTCGGGCAAGGCTCTTGACCTAACCGTTGGCGCAACCGGCTCGCTAACCATCACCGTTCCAAACGGTAAGGCTGGAACCACCGCAGACCTACTGCTGAACTTCAAGTCAGGCACCGTAATCCTTCAGGACGCAATCAAGTATGTTGCTCCTGTTGTGGTTGCCCAGGTTCCGGTTCGCCCAGTTTCAATCAAGGCTGGCGCAAAGAAGCTAAGTGCAACCGCTGCCGATGACATTCGTCACGCTGCTTTTGCAAACCTAAAGAACAACAGCATTGAGTGCGTTGCTTACGCGGCTTCAGCGGCTACCGCTGACGCAGCAAAGGCAACTGCTCAGCAGGCTTGTGACCTAGCTGTGAAGTCAAACCCTGAATTGGTTAACACCAGCGTTGTTGTCGTAATCGACAAGATCAAGGCTGCAACCCAGGGCGTAGGCATCCGCGTTTACAAGCAGTAAAACCTAAACAAAGAAAACTCCCTCCCGGTGACTCAATTCCGGGAGGGAGTTTTTTGTTACTCGCGGTTCTTGCCAGGGAGAGAAGCTAGAACCGCGGTGGTATTAGTTGGTTGGTGCCGGGGTTGCTGTGGTTGGAGGGGTCCAACCTGAACCGCCGTTGGCACCACCCTTTTCGCCACCGCGAGGGCCGTGACCGTGACCGCCCTTGCCGCCCTTTTCGCCGCCCTTAGGACCCTTTGGACCCTTGCCAAGTGCCTGTGCGTTTGCGTCATAGGCCGCAGTCAAAGCGGTTGCTGAGGTTGCGGTTGCCTTGCCGGCCGAGTCAACCACGATGGTGACTAGGTCTGCGGTTGCGTCGGTGCTCGAGGTGTAAACGGCAACGTTGTAGGTGCCGGCAGTCTTTGGTGACAAGAAACCGAGGGTTCCGGTCACTGTGCCGTTAGCGAGAGTGGTTGCCTCGAAACGGGCTGGGTGTCCGCCGGTGGTTGGCTGGGTGGTTGGCGCGGTGCCGCTGTACTCATAGGCGAAGAACAATGCGCTGTGCTCGGCAACCTCTAGATCGGTTACCGTGCTTGGCACGCCGGTGATGGTTGCTGCAACGGTTGACTCAACTCGGTCGGCTGGGAGGCCGCGCTTGAACTTGCCATCAACTGCGTCGCCAGACTTGCCGCCCCAGGTAGGTGCGGTGCCGGTGGTGCCGGTTGAAGAAGATGATGCCGCCTTCACTGAGGTGTGTTTTGCTGATGCAAAAGATGGGGAAGCGAATGCTGCTCCGGCTAGGACTACTGCACCGGCTGCAATTGCAGTCAGCTTTAGAGTCTTCTTTTCCATGGTGTTTCCTTTCGTTGGATTGCGGATCCAGAAATGAATCTAGGCAAGCCGAAGTCGCCGAATCCCGAATTTCAGGATGCTCTGGGCATCTTGCCAGCGTTCTCACAGCAAGCCGAAATCTCGAAACGATTGGTCTGCTGGGCTACCCCGAGTTGTCTGATTGCCCAGATAAACTAGGGCAGGGCTACAGGAAAAGGACAAATTGGGCTTTTTAGAGAACTTCGAGAAGGGCTTGGAGCGCATCGTTAATGGCGCTTTCAGCAAGACCTTTAAATCCGAGATTCAGCCTGTCGAAATTGCCGCCGCCATCCGTGCCGAAATGGATTCGAAGGCAAGCATCCTTAGCCGCGACCGCATCCTTGCACCAAACACCTTCAGCGTTTCTTTGGCCACCCCAGACTTCAAACGCATGGCTACCCTTGGCGAATCGCTAATCAGTGAACTAACCGAACTGAGCACCCGTCACGCGGTAAAGCAGGGTTTCCAATTTGGCGCCGCGCTGTCAATCAAGCTTGTCGAAGATCAGACCCTAAACATGGGCCAGGTGACCATTCGCTCGACCAGCCAGAACACCAAGGTCGAGTGGATGCCGACCCTCGATGTTGCCGGCAAGCGCTTCTTGCTAAACAAGGCACACACCTCGGTTGGCCGCGATGCCAGCGCCGACATTCAGATCGACGACAACGGTCTAAGCCGCAAGCACTTTGAAATTCTCTGGGATGGCAAGAATGCCGCGGTTCGCGATTTGCGCAGCACGAACGGCACCATGGTTGCCGGCAAGAAGATTGACGAGGTTGCCATCGCCGACAACACCTTGATTCAGGCCGGTCGCAGCGACTTCACGTTCAGAGTGATTGCGAGAACCGTCAGTGAGTGAGTTAGCGCTATTCATCGTTCGCCTCGGTTTCGTCGCGGTCCTTTGGATATTTGTTTTCAGCATCATCTCGGTTATTCGTGCCGACCTATTCGGTCAAAAGGTGGTCAGCCGCGTGGCTGCTGCCAATGCGCCTGAGGTGGTTTCTGCACCGGTAGGCAACTCGGCACCGATTCTTGGCGCACCTACCCTGGTCAGCGAACCAACCGGAAGCACCGCGACCAAACTTGTGATTCTCGAAGGTGACAAGACCGGCCAAATGGTTCGCCTTGAACGCCGCGAAATCACAATCGGTCGCAGCCCTGACTCGGACCTAATCGTTGACGACGAGTATGCGTCTACCCACCATGCCAAGTTGATTCTGATCAACAACGACTGGCTGATTCAAGACCTGAACTCAACCAACGGAACCTACCTGGATGGAAGTCGCGTTGGCACGCCAGCGGTGGTCAAATTGAACACACCGGTTCGCGTGGGCAAGACCGTCTTCGAGCTTCGAAGCTAGCCAAGACATGGCCATCAAAACGATCAGCTATGCGGCCTCCGATATCGGTCGCGTTCGCTCTAGTAACCAAGACTCTGGTTACGCCGGTTTCAATCTGTTTTTCGTTGCCGACGGCATGGGTGGTCACGCCGGTGGCGACATCGCCTCGGCACTTGTGGCGCAGCGAGTTGCTCAGGCAGACGCCATCTACGACTCGGCCGAAAAGGCCGGCGAGATTCTGCGCGAAACCATTTGGCAGGCAAATGCCGTGCTTCGCGAATCTTGCAAAGAACACCCAGAGCTTTCGGGAATGGGAACCACCTTCTCGGGAATGATCATCGTCGGCGATAAGGCCACGATTGGCCACATCGGTGACTCACGCATTTATCGAGCCCGCGATGGTGAAGTCAAGCAGATAACTAACGACCACACCTTCGTGCAGCGACTGGTTGAAACCGGCCGAATCACCGCCGAAGAGGCTCTGGTTCACCCTCGCCGCAGCGTGCTCATGCGCGTCCTTGGCGACATGGAAGAGTTCCCTGAAATCGACATCGAGACCTACGATGTCTTGCCTGGCGACCGCTGGATGATGTGTTCTGACGGGCTTTCTGGCCCGGTGCCAGAGAGCGTCATGGATCGCCTGATGCTTTCGAAGATCGACTCTTATGAAGCCACCGAGCTGCTGGTCGGCGAGGCACTCGAGTTCGGAGCCCCAGACAACGTGACTGTCGTTGTCGTCGACATCGTCAACGCCAAGAACCAAACCGACTTCGTGCCATCGGCCCGTTTCGTCGGCTCTGGTGCCAACGACGTGGTCATCGATGACCGCAAGGGCCGTCGAATTCTCAAGATTCTTAACCCACTCAACCTGCCAGACATCATTCTGCGTCGCACCGAAGACCCGACCGACTATGTTCCTGAGTCTGACGAATACCTCGAGAAGATTTTGCGCGAAACCCGAACCACAATTCGTTGGCGCTACGTGCGTCAGCTCGCAACCGTGGTGTTGGTCTTTGCAGCGGTGGCGGCCGGAGTCATTGGCATCTACAACTGGAGCCAAGACCGCTACTACGTTGCCAACAATGACGGTTACGTCACGATCTATAAGGGCATCAAAGAATCACTCGGCCCGTTGAAGTTCTCTTCGGTTTACCAAACCACGACTCTCAAACTCGCCGACTTGCCTGAATACCAGCGCTATCTCGTCGAACGCTCGATCACCGCAACCGATCGCAAGGATGCCGACCGCATTCTCAACGAGCTCACCAAGACGGTGGTGAATAAGTGAGTTTCACCAACCTGACCGAGTCGGTTCGCATCCCACGCATCATCCGTGTGATTCCTCGCAACCGAAACATCGAAGCCTATTTGTTGGTTTTTGCAGTTGGTCTATTCGCCTTTGAACTAACCCAGATTCAGCTTTCGGTGTTGCAGGTGTTGCGCTCAGATTTCTGGCTTTACTTCTTGCCTTTCACTCTGGCCGTGGTCGCCATTCACTTCGTGTTGCGCATCCGGGCCAGCGAAGCCGACTCATTGATTTTGCCGATTGGCGTGGTGCTAAACGGGCTTGGTATCGCCGAGATTTATCGACTCGACCTACACACGGTTGCCATTAAGGGCACCGATATCTTTGCCGGTAAGCAGATTGCCTGGACTTGCCTTGCGATTGCCGTGGCGGCGATTGTTGTCATTTTCGTGCCGAGCCACCTGTTTTTGCGCCGCTACGTTTATCTGTCGATGTTCATCGGTGTCGGTCTTTTGCTTTCGCCAATGCTACCGATCATCGGCCGAAGCATCAACGGTGCCCGTCTCTGGATTGGCATTGGCCCGCTGACCTTCCAGCCTGGTGAGCTTGCCAAGATCGCGTTGACCGTATTCTTCGCTGGCTACCTGGTTACCCGTCGCGATTCGCTCGCGATTGTCGGCCGCAAGGTCTTCGGTGTTCGCATTCCACGTGCCCGCGAGCTTGGCCCGATCATCTCGATCTGGGTAGCCAGCCTCCTGGTTTTGGTCTTGCAGCACGACCTCGGAACCTCCCTGCTTTACTTCGGTCTTTTCATCGTCATGATTTACGTGGCAACCGGTCGATCGATTTATGTTGTGGTCGGTATGACTATGGCTATCTCAGGTGCGCTGGTTGCCAGCCGCGTCGCCGACTACGTCAGCAACCGCTTCGACGCCTGGCTAAACCCGTTCGACCAAGGTCACTATGACGCAATCGGCGGCAGCTACCAGTTGGTGCAGGGCATCTTCGGTTTGGCTCACGGCAACGTTCT
>JBEGKW010000056.1:0-4698 GCA_041183865.1 Actinomycetota bacterium
GGGCGGTTATCGACCGGGATGAGCGCAAGGGCGAAGCCCCGAGTGACCACGTTCCCGTGGTCGTCGACATCGACTAACTCGCCGATCCGCCGGCCACTTCAGCCGCCTTGCCCATCCAGACTTTGCGCTCGTCGGCGTCTAGTTTTTCAATCGCATAGCGAAGCATCGTGCGGGGCATCGCAGCCGCGTAGCGGCTCAGAAAATTTCGCAATTCGGCGACATCGCGATTGCCGACTTCGCGAAGCATCCAACCGACCGCCTTGTGAATCAGGTCGTGCTTATCGTGCAGCAAAATCTCGGCGATATGAAGGGTCGGGGCGAAATCGTCTGGGCCTTTGCCGAGTTTGCTTGAGCGAATCATGGCAAAGGTGAACATGATCGAGACTCGGCGTTCCCAAAGTTTCTCGCTTCGCGCCAAGCGCTCAAGCAAATCCATAGAGTCGGGTTTGCCAATCAAAAACATTCCGAAATACGGAGCCGAGGTGTCGACCAGGTCCCAGTTATTAACCCGACCCTCGTAGACCAATCGCAAATACAAATCGAACAGCTCTTGCTGCGCCGAAGGCGCAGAACTTTTCGCGGAATTTGCCTTCTTCCATTTGCCGACCATGATGATCAGAGCCAACAGGCGATGCTCGTGAATCGGCGACTGCATCAACTCATAAACCTCGGCCTCGGTCAGGCCGGCGAACTGCTTGGCAACCTCGCGCACATTCGGCACGGTTACTCCGAGAAAGATGTCTCCCTCGCCATACTGCCCCGGCCCGGCCTTGAAGAACTTCGGAAAGAAAGCCTGCTTCTCGGGGTTAACAAAAGTGGCCAGGGCAGCTTTTGCCCCGGCCACTGTTTGTTCAAGCATCTAGTTACTCTAGCTCTGAAATGGTGACCAGAGCGTCGCCTGCAGCCGGAGTGAACTTGGTGGTCTTGGCTGGGTTCAGGTGAACACCAGAAGCCGCATCACCAGGAGCCTCAGCAAGCACGCGATAGCCAATTGCCGACTCGCCGTGAGCACGTGCAACCGCAACCAACTCGGCGTATTCAATCTCTTTGCCAACCGGCACGTAGTGCTCGATCGGGCGAACGTTGATCGCAGCGCCATCGGCGTCGAATAGGTCTTCGAAGACCGGAGCCAGTGCTGGGTTCTCAGAAACCTGAGCGATAAGCAAGGCGGCCAAGTTGTCGCTGACCACTAGGTCGTCGGCGGCGGCAACGCGAGCCAATTCGGCCTTGCGGCTGTCAAGGATCTCGGCAACCAAACGGGTCGGCTCGACGCCATTGCCGTCGGCAGCAAACAGCTGGTTCATCTGCAGCATGGTCAGCATGGTCTGAGCGTCTGCTTCAGATTCGCTGATCGCGTTGCGGTAACCAAGGATGATGACCTCGTTGTACTTCTTTGCAGAAGCAGCGGCGATCAACTCATCAATGTCACCCGAGACGGTTGCGTGAGTGACCTTTAGGTCACCAAACTTTAAGTCAACCAATTCGGTTGCATCAACATACTTGCTCTGAGCGACGATGTGAACGGTTGAGCCCTTTGGCAAGAAAGCCGAAAGTTCAGAGATAACCGAGCGGCCCATCGAAGACCAGCCGATAACAAGTAGGTGCTCGGCCTTGGCGGCTGACAACTTCTTTGCGCTGATCTTCTTGGTGGCGATGTCTTCGCGAACACCGGAGTAAACCACCTTGTCGTCATCCTCGGCGATCGCGATGATCTGGGTGGTAGCGGTCAACTTGGTGCCCTGCTTAGGGTTCAAGTGCGCAACACCCTTGTCGTCGACGATACCGATAACCGATGCGGTGTTGAAGGCCAGGATGGCGTCTGCATAGGTCTTGCCAGCAAGTGCCGGAACGGTGTTGAAGTAGATCTCGTCACCATCGAAGTCGAGCAGGTCGAGGGTAACTGCAGCCAAACCAGGCTGACGTGAAGCCTGTGCGGTCACGCGAGCGATCACGTCGTGCGAGCGAACCGAGATAACACGACCCTCGGTCGCGGTCTCGAGAGCCTCGGCGGTGTGAACGTCGTCAACCTCGGCGATGATGCGAGTGTTCGGGTTCGCGTTTACCGACTTCACGGCAAGCACGGTCGAAACGATGGTCGCGTCGCCGGCTTCATCTTCATCCAGGATGATGATCGACTTGGCACCAGAGATGTTGGTGCGCTTCAGGTCGGCCGGGTTGGTTGGGTCACCCGAACGGGTGATGACCTTGAGCTTGCCGAGGCCTTCGGCGCGAGATTCAATCTCGTCTTCCATGAAGTCACGGGTCTTGTCGCTGAAGATAACCACAAGCGGCTTGCGCACGTTTTCGTTAGCAATCGCGAGTTCCTTCAAGATTGGGAACACGCGGTTTGACCAACCAAGGATGAGGGTGTGACCAGAGTCAACCACCGGGCTCTTACCCTTGCGAAGGCGCTCGAAGGTGCGGTTGATCGCGCCGACGATAAAACCGGTAACGCTACCGGCGAGGGTGATGGTTACTGCCCAGCTGATGATTCCTAGGATGCGGTCAGCCCAGGTCGGCTCTCCACCCTTGCCCAGCAGTCCGGCAAACGAACCCCAGAAGGTTTCGAAAGTCGGCGCCGGAAGCTTGTCGCCGGCGTAAAGCGCTGGCACCGCGTAAAGCGCGTACTTGATCAAGACAACGAGAATCGACATGACGACTAGTGCGCCGAACATGTAGGCGACGAAGGTGCCGCTCTTTGCGATTGAGTTGTCGAAGTTATAGCGCAGGCGAGTTAAAAAGCTAACTTTCTTTGCAACTGGTGCATCGAGTTCGCCTTGAGCCCCCTGGCCGTATGAACGGTTATTTTCAGTCATACGCCAAAGTTTAGCGAAATGCTTACTCGAGAATGCCAGGCTCCACGATAAGTGCAACGCCATCCTGGGCGACATCGACGCGAACCACTGAACCGTCATGGATGGTGCCGGCTAGCAACAGGTTGGCGAGCTTGTCGTCGATCTGCTGCTGCATCAAACGGCGAAGCGGGCGGGCACCGTAAATCGGGTCGTAGCCCTTATCGGCCAACCAGGCGCGAGCGGCCGGCGTAACCGCCAGTTGCAAGCGACGCTGCTCGAGGCGCTTCGAAAGTCGGTCGATGTTGAGTTCAACAATCTGGCCGAGCTCGCTGCGGTCGAGAGCCGAGAAGATGACAATGTCGTCGAGACGGTTCAAGAATTCAGGCTTGAAGTGACCGCGAACCATCGCCATCACGCCTTCGCGCTTCTGCTCTTCGCCAAGCTCTGGGTCAATCAAGAACTGCGAACCGAGGTTCGAGGTCAAGATCAAGATCACGTTCTTGAAGTCAACAACGCGACCCTGGCCGTCGGTTAGCCGACCGTCATCCAAGACCTGAAGCAAAACGTCGAACACCTCTGGGTGCGCCTTTTCGACCTCGTCGAGCAAGACCACCGAGTATGGGCGACGGCGAACGGCTTCGGTGAGCTGACCGCCCTCTTCGTAGCCGATGTAACCCGGAGGGGCACCTAGCAAACGGCTCACCGAGTGCTTCTCGCCGTACTCCGACATGTCGATGCGAACCATCGCCTTATCATCGTCAAACAAGAACTCGGCGAGGCTCTTGGCTAGCTCGGTCTTACCGACACCGGTCGGACCTAGGAATAGGAACGAACCGGTCGGGCGATCAGGGTCGCTGATGCCGGCCTTGGTGCGGCGAACCGCGTCAGACACCGACTTCACGGCAGCCTTCTGACCGATTAGTCGACGACCCAATTCAGTCTCAAGGTTCAACAACTTCTGGCTTTCACCAGCGAGTAGCTTGCCGGTTGGCACCCCAGTCCAGGCACTGACCACGGCCGCGATGTCATCCTCGCCGACCTGGTCATTCACCATGCGGTCTTGCTTAGCGCCATCGGCGCTCGAAATATTTTCGGCGGCTTCGAGTTCGGCAAGCTGCTTTTCGAGTGCCGGAATCTCCCCGTAGAGCAAGCGAGAGGCACGCTCGAGGTTGGCTTCGCGCTGCGCGCGCTCGGCCTCGATGCGCAAACCGTCGAGCTTGGTCTTAAGCTCACCGACCTTATTGAGCTCGGCGCGCTCTTTCGCCCAACGGGCGTTAAGTTCGTCGAGCTTTTCGGTCTTGGCCGCTAGGTCTTCGCGAAGCTTCTCCAAGCGCTCCTTCGAGGCCTGGTCCTTCTCCTTTTTCAACGCCAACTCTTCGAGCTTGAGACGGTCGACCTGACGGCGAAGTTCGTCGATCTCAACCGGGGCCGAGTCGATCTCCATTCGCAAGCGAGACGCTGCCTCATCGATCAAGTCGATTGCCTTATCTGGCAACTGGCGACCGGTGATGTATCGGTTCGAAAGGGTAGCGGCGGCGACCAGGGCGCTGTCGGCAATCGCGACCTTGTGGTGCGCCTCGTAGCGCTCCTTTAGGCCACGCAAAATTGCGATGGTGTCGACCACGGATGGCTCGCCAACGTAAACCTGCTGGAAACGACGCTCCAACGCCGGATCCTTCTCGATTCGTTCGCGGTACTCATCCAAGGTGGTTGCACCGATGAGTCGGAGCTCACCACGGGCAAGCATCGGCTTGAGCATGTTGGCGGCATCCTGGCCATCGCCGGCACCGGCGCCAACCAGGGTGTGAAGTTCGTCGATGAAGGTGATTACGCCACCCTCGGCGGCATTGATCTCGGCGAGCACGGCCTTTAGGCGCTCTTCGAATTCACCGCGGAATTTTGC
>JBEGKW010000057.1:0-8838 GCA_041183865.1 Actinomycetota bacterium
ACAATCGCTGCCTGCGGAGTCTCAAAGCTTGGAATCAACTCTTGCTTGAGAGCACCGACCGAGATGAGGCCGAAAATCGCGATGATGATCGTTATGAGAGCAACTACCGAGCGATTGGCAAGGCTTAGTTTGGCGAGACGGTGCACGATGATCCCCTTTGAAGACGTTATTACTTAGGCTAACCCAGTAATCGCGTTAGAGATTCCTACCAACAGACCTATTACTGTGACTTGGCTGAGAGTTTTATCTTCACAGCGCTGGCGATTGCAGCAAGCGAAATCGACGCGACGATCACGATCAGCGAAGTATTGGTTGAAATTTCTGGAGCCCAGTCAATGTGGTGGCCGCCGTTGATGAATGGAAGTTCGTTCTCGTGCATGGCGTGGGCAATCAACTTGAAGCCAATAAAGCCAAGGATGAATGCGATTCCGTATTTGAGGTACTCGAGCTTGTCGAGTAGCCCGCCTAGCAAGAAGTAGAGCTGGCGAAGACCCATAAGGGCAAACACGTTGGCGGCGAAAACGATAAACGCATCCGTGGTGATGCCGAAGATGGCCGGAATCGAGTCGAAGGCGAACATGACATCGGTAAGTGCGATTGCAGTGAAGACAACAATCATCGGCGTAAAGACCTTCTTGCCGTCGACCACAGTGCGAATCTTGGCGCCGTCGAAGTCTTTGGCTACGGTGATGCGCTTGCGCAACATCACGATCAGCTTGCTTTCGGATTCTTCGTCGTCGTGCTCGGTTCTGAATGCCTGGTGGTAGGCGGTGTAGATCAAGAAAGCGCCGAAGATGTAGAAGATCGCGCTGAAGGTTTGAATGAGAGCTGCACCGGCGATGATGAACAAGCCACGCAAAACGAGGGCCATCACGACGCCAACCATGAGCACCTCTTGTTGGTACTTTTTAGGCACCGAGAAGCGGCTCATGATGATTACGAATACAAAGAGGTTATCCACGCTAAGGCTGTACTCGGTTAGCCAACCTGCGTAGAACTGACTGGCCGCCTCTGCATTGCCGAGCCACGCGATTACCCCGCCGAATGCGATTGCCAAAAGTGCATAGAAGACCACCCAAGCGGTAGATTCCTTGGCACTCGGGATGTGAGGGCGCTTGAAGATAATCAACACGTCGGCAATCAAAATGAGGGTCAGAATGACCATCGAGCCGATTTCAAACCAAACAGGTAGAGCCGTGTGCATGATTCTCCTATTGCTTAAGCTAGTTCGAACTGGCCGCCCTCGATCTGTCCCTGCTTGCGGTACATATCGAGTTTCTGGCGGGTGTCGGCAATGTCAAGGTTACGCATGGTCAGCTGTCCGATGCGGTCGCCCGGGCCGAAAGCGGCATCCTCGGTGCGCTCCATCGATAGCTTCTCTGGGTGGTAGCTGAAGTTTTCACCCTCGGTGTTGACGATCGTGTAGTCGTCACCGCGGCGCAGGCGCAAGGTAACTGAACCGTTGATTGCCGAGGCAACCCACTTGGTTAGTGATTCGCGAAGCATCAGAGTCTGTGGGTCCAACCAGCGGCCTTCGTAAAGCAGACGGCCCATGCGGCGACCCTCGGCGTGGTAGGCGGCGACCGTGTCTTCGTTGTGCACTGCTGCCGAGATCAAACGCTCATAGGCGATGTGTAGCAGCGCCATGCCCGGTGCTTCGTAGATTCCGCGGCTCTTCGCTTCGATGATGCGGTTCTCAATCTGGTCACTCATACCGAGCCCGTGACGGCCACCGATTTCGTTGGCCTTCATGATTAGGTCGACAGCGTTCTCGAGGCTTTCACCGTTGATTGCAACCGGGCGACCCTGACGGAAGGTGATCTTTACATCCTCGGTCTTGACTTCGACCGAAGGGTCCCAGAACTTTACGCCCATGATTGGCTCAACGATCTCGTATGAGGTGTTTAGTTCTTCGAGGGTCTTAGCCTCGTGGGTCGCGCCAAGCATGTTTGCGTCGGTTGAATAGGCCTTCTCCACGGATGCGCGGTATGGCAGGTCTCGCTCAAGTAGCCATTCGCTCATTTCGTGGCGTCCACCGAGTTCGGTGACGAAGTCCTGGTCAAGCCATGGCTTGTAGATGCGAAGGTTTGGGTTTGCCAATAGACCGTAGCGGTAGAAGCGCTCGATGTCGTTGCCCTTGTAGGTCGAACCGTCGCCCCAGATCTCAACGCCATCCTGGTGCATGGCGCGAACCAACATTGTTCCGGTAACGACGCGACCTAGGGGAGTGGTGTTGAAGTAAACCTTGCCGCCGGTGCGGATGTGAAAAGCGCCACAGGCGATCGCCGCTAGGCCTTCTTCGGCAAGTGAGTTACGGCAGTCAACTAGGCGCCCTTCTTCGGCGCCGTAAATCTTCGCGCGCGAAGGAATCGAATCGATATCGTCTTCGTCGTACTGCCCGAGGTTGGCGGTGTATGCGTAAGGAACGGCGCCTTTTTCTCGCATCCAGGCAACAGCAACAGAGGTGTCGAGGCCGCCAGAAAAGGCGATGCCAACTTTTTCACCGACAGGGAGGGATGCAAGAACTTTAGTCATACCTCCAAGTTTACGGCTAACCGAGCAGAGACTTCATTTGCTTGTAAATAACGCCTGCGGCCCAGACCGGGTTTATGCGCGACATGATGTCCATCATCTTGGCGTCTTGACCAATGCAGAGTCGTGGCTTGTTCTTTTCGATTGCGTCAACCATCAACTTGGCTGCTACCGGAGCTTCGGTCATTTTGAACTTGGCAGTCTCTGCTGAATCTCCGCCAGGTATCGCCATTCCGGAGTTTGCCGCGATGTTCGTGGCAATGGCTCCGGGGAAGACGATTGTTACGCCGACTTTGGTGGTCAACAACTCAGATCGCAGGCCCTCGGTGAACAACTTGATGGCCGCCTTGGATGCGCCGTAGACGCTCTGGCCGGGCACTGGCGCATAAGCGCCCATTGATGAAACGTTGAGGATGTGTCCCTCTGGACGGGCGAGAAGTGCTGGCAGGAATGCTTTAGTCAACATCAGCGGACCGTGGAAGTTTACGTTCATGACCTTCGCTGCCGCTTCGACGGTTAGGTCATTGATCATTACGAACGGTTGGATGATCCCGGCGTTGTTGATGAGGATGTCGGCAACGCCTAGTTTGTTTTCGACCAGTTTTGGTAGAGCGATGACTTTGGCGTCATCGCTAACGTCTAGCACAAAGGTCTCGACCTTGCCACCGGCTGCCACAGCTAGCTGCTTGGTCTCTTCGAGGGTCTCGGCACGCATGTCAACCGCCGCTACCGAAGCGCCACGTTTGATCAACTCGAGAGTAAGTTCTCGACCCATTCCGCTACCCGCGCCGGTTACTACAACTACTTTTCCCTTGACCTGCATTTGAATCCCCTTTGATTGTGTACCTACTTGGAGACTACGCCTCTTAAATAGCTCCATGCTCCAGTTGACCAAACCGCCGATGCCACGAGAAGAGGTTGGAAAAATAGTCTGATCAATCGAGCTCCGTCTGAGTTGAGCCCGAAGGCATCCGTGTGGGTCAGGTATTGGGAGATGTTTCCCGGAAATACGGCGATGAAGAATAGTGCCGCGATGATTCCGATTACAGCCGCTTGGCGATGGAGCGACGCGAGCGCCAAACCCAAAGTGACCTCCACAACACCTGATGCCAGCACTACGAAGTCGGGGTTGAGGGGGAGCCAAGGGGGCACCTGAGCCTGAAAGGTCTCTCGGGCGAAGGTAAGGTGACCGATGCCCGCAAAAATGAGCCCTGCACCTAGCAGCAGTCGGGCCAGAAGCTTTACTATTTTCATTCTGGGGCCCTGAACAATGGTCAGAAGGAATTCTCACCGAGGTCGATGCCCAGGATTTCGGCAATCGAATCGGTGGCAAGTTTGTGGTCATCCCGCTGGGGTAGACCAGAGACCGTGACGGTTGCGATCATGCCGGCGCCTTTTACTCGAATGGGGAAGCAGCCGCCATGTGCAGCGTGATCGCGTGGGTCGAGAGCCATAAATTCGAGGGTTTTGTCGCCGAGTCGTTCTTTAGCGCCAAGGGCGTAGCTTGAGACCCCAAGTTGGTTGACCAGGTTGCGCTTGCGCCGAGCCCAGTCGGCGTTTGCTGGGGTAGTGCCTGAAGTCGCCGCAAAGAACAGCAAATCGTTCGCGATGCTTCTGATTTCAACGATGATTGGCCCGAGTGAACTGCTGCGTTCACGAATCAAAAGACCTAGCTGGCAAGCATCATCTTCGTCGAATTTCTCAAACACCAGGAGGGTTTCTTGGGCGAGAGCCTTTTCTAGATCGAGGGCATCATTGGTCGTCATGGTTACAGACTAGTTGACATAGAAACCGGCTTGTTAGACTTGTGGCTGCTCGTCAACGCGGGCGTGCCCTCGTAGCTCAGTGGATAGAGCAAGAGCCTTCTAATCTCTTGGTCGCAGGTTCGATTCCTGCCGGGGGCGCTTTTCACAACCAAACTAGACTGAACAAAATCTCGTCGAGGAAAGGCACTGTCATGGATGCGATCGGCGAAATCTGCGGTTTTATCGGCGGCACCATCGGAATCGCAACTGCTCTTCCTCAGGTCTATCGCATTCGAAAGCTCGGGCACGCTGACGGGTTGGCGCTAAGCCCGTGGATTCTGATGATTATCCAGTTTGCCGCCTGGACAGCATTTGGGCTAAAGGTTGCAAGCCCTTCAATTTCAATCTCTAATCTTTTTACATTTTTCACGACTTCGTTGGTTGTAGTGGCGATAGTCGGCAATAAATTCATAAATTGGTTGCTGATTCTGGCTGGTGGCGTTGCGGTCGGTCTGTTCGTTTTCTACGGGCCAGGCACCTTGGTCGACTGGACGATGATCGTGCTGACTGGTTCGCGTTTGCCGCAACTGATTCGCACCTGGTTCAATCGGGCGAGTGTAAAGCCAACAGCAGTATCTGTGCCGTCGCTACTTGTAGCTCTGACCAGTATGGCTTTTTGGATGGCGTTTGCGGTTCTGACCGAAAACTCTCTAGTCATAGCAACAACCTCGGTAGCAATCTCTGTGACCCTTGCTACTGCATTGCTCGAGGGTTCGATTGCCAAACGAGCGAAGGCTTCTTTCCTTTAGGCTTGCGGCCCCTTGTGAAAGTGCTCGAAAACTAGATTGGTTCGAGTCGAAGCGACAGTCGCGTTATTTGAAAGGTATTCGAGCACAAACTCGCGCACGGCATCTGAGTCTTTGACCGCGAGGTGAACGATGAAGTCTTCAGATCCGCCCAAGAAGAACACTTGGATTACCTCCGGGCGCTCGCGCATCTGCTGCATGAAGTCGGAGAGGTGAGCGCGTGCCCCGGCGCGTAGGGTCACCGAGATCAGCACCTGAGAGCCGAGACCCAACTCCGCGGGTTCAACGTTGGCACTGAAACCAGAAATCACGCCACGACTGACGAGCGAACGCACTCGCGTGATGCAGGTCGATTGAGCGATACCGACGGCTGCGGCTAGATCGGCATTGGTGATGCGAGCATTCTGCTGAAGCAGGCGAATCAGATCGAGATCGATTTCGTCTAGGGGAGCATCAAGGTGCAGATTCTTCGAAGCCATGGCCGTTTATCCTCATTATTTGGAATTTATTAACTAAATTTACGCATTTGCCGAAGAATATTCAATCTTTACACGTTCGTAACGCAAATACTGCAATCTTGAGGAAGATTTAGCACAAACCCAAGGAGTAAGAAATGCGCGTAGGCATCCCAACCGAAATCAAGAACAACGAGAACCGCGTTGCGATCACCCCAGCCGGTGTTCACGAACTAGTTCGCCGTGGCCACGAGGTGTTCATCCAGGCCGGTGCCGGCATTGGTTCGGGCTTCAGCGACGCGGCATACGTTGCCGAAGGCGCCAAGATGCTAGCCACCGCCGAAGAAGTGTGGGCTAAGGGTGACCTGTTGCTCAAGGTTAAAGAGCCAATCGCTGCCGAGTACCCACTGCTTCGCAAGGACCAGGTTTTGTTTACTTACCTGCACCTTGCAGCTTCGCGCCCTTGCACCGATGCCCTAGTCAATGCTGGAACCACCGCGATTGCCTACGAGACCGTGCAGCTACCAAACCGCGCGTTGCCATTGCTTCAGCCGATGTCTGAGGTTGCGGGTCGACTTTCTGCTAGGTTGCGGGTCGACTTTCTGCTCAGATCGGCGCTTACCAATTGATGTCTAACGAAGGCGGCCCTGGCGTGCTTATGGGTGGCGTTCCTGGGGCACCTAAGGCAAAGGTAGTCGTTATCGGTGGTGGCGTTGCCGGTGAGCACGCAGCCACCATGGCTCTGGGTATGCAGGCAGACGTTACCGTGATTGACATTTCGCTACCAAAGCTTCGTGAGCTAGATGCTCGTTTCGGTGGAGTCGTAAAGACTCGCGTTTCAACCGCGTATGAGATCGCCGAACAGCTCAAGGATGCCGACCTAGTTATCGGTTCGGTTCTAATTCCTGGTGAGAAGGCTCCAAAGTTGGTTACTGATGCGATGGTTGCCAACATGAAGCCAGGTTCGGTTCTTGTCGACATCGCTATCGATCAGGGCGGTTGCTTCGAGAACTCAAAGCCGACCACGCACGACAACCCGACCTTCAAGGTTCACAACAGCACCTACTACTGTGTCGCAAACATGCCTGGTGCGGTTCCAGCGACCTCAACCCGCGCTTTGACCAACGCAACCCTTCCTTACGTGATTGCTCTGGCCGAGAAGGGCTGGAAGGAAGCTCTTAAGGCTGACGCGTCGCTAGCTCTAGGTCTGAACACCCACGAGGGTTTCGTAACCTACGGTGGCGTCAAACAAGCGTTCGATGACGTTCCATTCAAGGCGCTTGCCGAGGTTCTTGCCTAAAGCAAAAAAGTAAAAAGCCCGACACTCTCTCGTCGGGCTTTTTGTTTTAAGCGGGTTGCTGTTGCGTGATGCAATGAATTCCGCCGCCACGAGCAAATAACGGCCTGGCATCGACAAGCACGATTTCGCGGTCAGGGTAGACAGACTGCAAGGTAGCCACAGCGCGGCCGTCGTTGGCATCACCGAAGCCGCAGAGAATCACGCCACCATTGACCACGTAGTGGTTGATGTAGCTGTAATCGACGAAACCTTCTTCGTCGCGAAGGACGGTAGGGGCAGCGACCGGAATTAGCCTGTAATCGCCGGCTTCTTCCAGAGTGCGACGAACTTCCTGGCTCACAGCGAAGTCTGGGTGATCCGGGTTCTCTTGGTTGTGAAACAGAATCGTGTTCTCATCGGCGAAACATGCGACGATGTCTACGTGGCCACGGGTGCCGAATTCGTCGTAATCGCGGGTTAGGCCGCGCCTTAGCCAGATTGCCGAGTTGGTTCCAAGCTTCGAATGAATCTCGGCCTCGACTTCTTCTTTAGACCAGGTCGAATTGCGACCATCGCCCAGCTGAACCGTTTCGGTCAACAGCACGACGCCGTTTCCGTTTACGTGGATGCCTCCACCCTCGTTGATCAGTGGGGAATGAATCGTGGCAACTTCGACCTGATTATCGATGAATTCCGCCACCTTCGCGTCTTTATCCCAGGTTGCCCATTGCTGCGCACCCCAGCCGTTGAAGACCCAGTTCACACCGGCAATCGAGCCGGCACTGTCTTTCACGAAGGTTGGCCCGATGTCACGCATCCAAGCATCGTTAAGTTCTGCTTCGATGAGTTCGACGCCAGCGTCTAGAAAGGCTCGAGCAATCTCAAGATCGTCTTTTTCGCAAAGCATCGAAACTGGTTCGAACCTGGCTACTGCGTTGGCAACGGCAGCCCAGGTTTCACGAGCTTCCATTGCCTCTACCTCGGTATCACCAAGGGTGTAGCCGCTCGATGGCCAAGCCATCCAGGTGCGCTCGTGCGGAGCCCACTCGGCCGGCATAAACCAGTTGCTCATTAGTAGCTGACTCCGGCAATGCCGCCTTCGATGCCTTCGCCAGACTCGGTGCGAGGGTTGACTACCGATTCGGTGAGCATGTCGTAGGTGTCAGGGCGTCGGGTTGCCAAGAACGGAAAGAGATCTAGCCAGTCGCGGCGTTGATCTAGGTCTAGCTCAGCAACTAGAACTTCATCGCCTTCACGGCCAGCACGAGCCAAGACTCGTCCATAAGGGTCGCTGATGAAACTGCTGCCATAGAAGTTAAGTGAACCTTCGTTGCCATAGCGGTTCGGCACCACCATGAAAGTTCCGTTGGCGATCGCGTTGCCAACGATGACCTGACGCCACAGTGGCTCGGTGTCGAATTCAGGGTGGTCTGGTTCTGAACCAATCGCGGTTGGATAGGCCAGAATTTCGGCTCCGCGCAGGCTGTAGTTTCGGGTAACTTCTGGGAACCACTCATCCCAGCAGGTTGGCAGACCGATTTGGGCTTGAAGATTCTCGAAGTCAAGCTCATAAACGGGGTACGGCTCACCGTCGGCAGGCCCTGGCGCGAAGTATTCATCCTCGTAATAGCCCGCGGTAACCGGGATGTGCAGTTTCGGGGTTCGCGCAATGATCTCACCGGTCGGCGCGACGATGATTGCGCAATTCAAACCTCGACCATCTGCTCGATCTTCGTGCTCATAGAGCGAGATGTGCACGTAGACGTCGTTTTCAGCGGCTGCCTTTGCTGCAAGTAGGTGGGTGGGCCCGCCATCGAGTTGTTCGGCTAGGTGGTTTGGAACACCAGTTGGTCTGGTGTCAGCCATGTAACGGCTGAGGGTAAGTTCTGGCAAGAAAACAATTTCGGCGCCATTTTCGGCGGCTAGGCGAATGCCTTCGAGTACCACCACCTCGTGCTCCTGAGCATCAGAGTGCCACTTGGTTTGAACCAATCCGACGCGCAGGGGAGCGCGTTCGGCTA
>JBEGKW010000058.1:0-5839 GCA_041183865.1 Actinomycetota bacterium
GTGCCGGTGACTTCCGCAACGGAGCCCACGGCGAGAGCCTAGTTTTAGCCGTTCCAGTCGGAACCGTAGTAAAGACCGAGAAGGGTGACGTAGTCGCCGACCTTGCCGAACCTGGCATGGAACTCGTCATCGCTGAAGGCGGCATCGGAGGCCTCGGCAACGCGGCTCTCTCTAGCTCGAAGCGCAAGGCCCCAGGTTTCGCACTCTTTGGTGTTCCTGGATGGCGCGGGGATGTAATCCTCGAACTTAAGACCGTCGCTGATGTCGCTCTCGTTGGTTATCCAAGCGCTGGCAAGTCTTCTTTGATTGCTGCCTTGAGTGCCGCACGTCCGAAGATCGCAGACTACCCATTCACTACCTTGCACCCGAACCTTGGCGTTGTTCAGGCCGGTCAGACCCGATTCACAATCGCAGACGTTCCTGGTTTGATCGAAGGCGCAAGCGAGGGCAAGGGTCTGGGCCTCGAGTTCCTGCGCCACGTTGAGAGATGTGCAGCACTGTTGCACGTTATCGACTGTGCGACTCTTGAACCAAACCGTGACCCGATCACTGACCTCGACAAGATCCTCAAGGAACTAGACGCCTATGAGGTGCCTGAGGGGCAGATGCCTCTCACCGAGCGTCCTCAGCTAATCGCCTTGAACAAAATCGATGTGCCAGATGGTCTCGAACTCGCCGAATTCGTTCGCCCCGACCTAGAGGCACGCGGTTACCGCGTATTCGAAATCTCGGCGGCCAGCCACCAGGGTCTTCGCGAACTCAACTTCGCGCTTGCCCAGTTGGTTGAGCAGGCTCGCAAGGATGCCGAAGGTGCCCCTGTGAAGCCGCGCGTTCAGTTGATGCAGGCTAAGCGTGACGAGAACAAGTTCACCATTACTCGTGAAGAGGTTGGTGGCGAAGAGATCTTCCGCGTTCTAGGCCCTAAGCCAGAACGTTGGGTTCACCAGACCAACTTTGCTAATGAAGAAGCGATTGGCTATCTTGCCGACCGCCTCGGCAAGATTGGCATGGAAACCGAACTCTTCAAGATCGGTGCCTCTGCTGGTTCTACCGTGGTTATTGGCCCTGGTAAGGGAATCATCTTCGACTGGGAGCCAAGCATTGCTTCTGCAGGTGAGCTCATCGCTGGACCTCGCGGTACTGATGCTCGATTCGACATGCGTGAGCGCCGTACCACCAAGGAACGTCGCGCTACCTACACCGAGCGCATGGATGCCAAGGCTGCTCTGCGCGAGGAAATGAAAAAGGAGGGTGAGGCCGGAATCTGGTCTAACCCTGAGGACTTCGAAAAGGAAGACTAAGTGGGACTTCGAGACAGAAGCGAGTTGGCGACAGCCAAGCGCGTTGTGGTCAAGGTTGGCTCATCGTCGATTAGCGGTGCCAACGAAGGCAAGATCGAGCACCTAGTTGACGCGCTTGCCGCCGCGCATGGTCGCGGGGTAGAGGTCATCCTTGTTTCATCAGGTGCAATCGCTACCGGTCTACCATTGCTAAAGCTCACCGAAAAGCCAGACGATCTAGCTACGCAACAAGCGCTGGCTTCGGTCGGTCAGAGCCGTTTGATTTCTCGTTACCAGCACAGCCTCGAGCGCTACAACATCGTTGCCGGACAGGTATTGCTTACCTCTGGAGACATGGAGGTCGAGGAGACTCGCCTCAATGCAAAGAGCGCTATGGACAAGCTGGTTTCACTTCGAGTGCTTCCGATTGTGAACGAAAACGACACCGTTGCCACCGCAGAAATTCGCTTTGGTGACAACGACCGCCTTGCCGCGCTGGTTGCTGTCTTGGTCGAGGCCGACGCACTTGTTCTATTGAGTGACGTCGACGCACTTTATGACATGCCACCTACCAAACCAGGCGCGAAGCGTATCGAAACCGTTGCTTTCGGCGCCGACCTCTCAGATGTTGAAGTTGGCGGAAGTTCATCTTCGGTTGGCACTGGTGGCGCTGTCACCAAGGTTGGTGCCGCAAGGCTTGCCACCGAGTCTGGGGTCAGCGTGTTGCTTACCAGCACCGACAATGTTTCTGCCGCTCTTGAGGGTCAAGCAGTAGGCACCTGGTTCGAGTCAGAATAGGCTAAAGACATGGCAACTGCACTAGACAAGATTTCGCTCGCCAAGGGTGCCGCTAGCGCCCTTGCGCAGGCTTCAACTGCCCAAAAGAACGCCGCGTTGGCAAACATCGCCGATCTATTGCCGTCACGCGCCACCGAAATTATCGCCGCTAACCAGATTGACTTGGCTAATGGTGCTGCTAACGGCATGACCGAGAGCCTTCAAGACCGACTTCGCTTGGATGAAAGCCGCATTCAGGCCATTGCCGACGCTGCAAAGAAGATCATCGGTCTAGCCGACCCAATCGGTGACGTCGTTCGCGGTATGTCTCTTCCAAACGCTTTGAAGCTAACTCAGGTTCGAGTTCCGCTGGGTGTTATCGGGGTTATCTACGAGGCGCGACCAAACGTGACCATCGACATCGCAGTATTGGCTATCAAGAGCGGCAACGCAGTTGTTCTTCGCGGTGGCAGCGCTGCTGAGCAGACCAATGCTGTGCTGGTCAAGCTACTTCAAGATGCGCTTGACCTTGCCGGCATCAATTCGGCCGCGGTGCAAACCGTTGACGAGTTCGGTCGCGAAGGCGGCGTTGAGATGATGCGCGCTGTTGGCCTAATCGACGTACTCATCCCACGCGGCGGTGCCGGCTTGATTCAGCAGGTAGTTCAAGAGGCCAAGGTTCCGGTAATCCAGACCGGCGACGGCGTAGTTCACATCTTCATCGATGAAACCGCTCGCCTCGACTGGGCCGTCGAAATCGCCCACAACGCCAAGGTGCAGCGTCCGAGCGTCTGCAACGCGGTTGAGACCCTGCTCATTCACGAAAACGCGGTCGAGCGAGTCTTGCCGGCGGTTCTAGACCGTCTTGCCGAGTCGGGTGTGACCATTCACGGTGACCAGGCCACCCAAGACAACTTCTTTGCAGCTGTTCCAGCCACGGATGAATCTTGGGCCACCGAATATCACGATTTAGACATTTCGGTGAAGGTAGTCAAAGACTTGGATGAGGCCCTAGCTCACATCGCTAAGTACTCGACAAAGCACACCGAGTCGATCATCACTGAAAACGTAGAAAACGCAGAACGCTTCTTGAACGAGGTAGATTCATCGACCGTAATGGTGAATGCCTCGACTCGCTTCACCGATGGTGGCGAATTCGGATTCGGCGCTGAGGTTGGTATTTCGACTCAGAAACTGCACGCCCGCGGCCCAATGGGGTTGCTAGAACTAACCAGCACTAAGTGGCTTGTTCGCGGCGCAGGTCAGGTTCGCGCCTAATCTCAGGGTTTTCTGGGTTATTCTTTAGTTAAGTTTTTAGGAGAAAAAATGATTTCGCACGTAATCACCGCAGCAGAAGAAGCCGGCCTACAGTTGCCTTTCCCGTCTTTCGTATTTGGCATCATCGCCATCTCGACTTTCATCTTGCTTGGTTTCGTGACCTTCTCTTACCGCGACGTTGCTAACCGCCACGACCACAAGTCAAGCAACAACAGCGCGCACCACTAAGCCTCGCTTAGCCGTTTAGCATGAGCAGGCTTCGACTTGGTGTGATGGGTGGCACCTTCGACCCCATTCACAACGGCCACCTCGTTGCCGCAAGCGAAGTCGCAGCCGCCTTTGACCTCGACGAAGTGCTTTTCGTCCCTACCGGCCAGCCTTGGCAAAAAGACGGGGTAACTCCTACCTCTGATCGATATCTCATGACCGAGATCGCTACCGCGGCTAATCCGCGTTTCAAGGTAAACACCGTCGATATTGACCGCGAAGGTCCAACTTATACAGTCGACACGCTTCGCGACTTGAAGGCAGCGTATCCAGACGCCGAACTGTTCTTCATCACCGGCGCCGACGCTGTGACCTCAATCGCTGGCTGGAAAGATTCAGCCAACCTTTGGGACCTCGCCAAGTTCGTAGCTGTTACCCGTCCGGGACACGTTCTAGATTTGCCTGATGCACCTGCAGGTGCGATTGAAGTACTCGAGATTCCGGCACTTGCCATTTCATCGACCGACATTCGAAACAGGGTTTCAGAGGGTAAGCCGATTTGGTACTTGGTTCCAGACGGCATTGTCCAGTTCATCGCTAAGCATGGCCTTTATGGGGGAGTGAAGTGACCGAATTTAAGAGTCGACGCGAACTTCGCGAAGCAGAACGTCAGGGCCTTATTCCTAAGCCTGAAGTTGTGTTTGACCTACCAACCGGTCAGATTAGCCTGCCAAACCAGGATGTAGTTGCCGAGGCAGCGCAAGATCTGCCAAGTGCGAGCGAAATGCTCACCCGCAAGCGCATCCGTGAAATGGAACGCCTCGGACTGCTCGACCCGCTGACCGGTGCGGTAGCTGTGAATGCCGAAACCACCTCGACGGAAAACATCGACGAATCGGCTGCGCCTTCGCGCGCCTATGACGAGGTGCTTGCTGAAACCGAAGAGCCTATAACCGCGAGCATCAACGCGATTGCCGCGCCACCGATGGCAGCAGCCGATTGCAGCAGCTCCGGTCGCTCCTACCGACATCTTTCACAGCATGGCGGTCGATTTGAACGCTCGCAAGCCTCGCGTTGGGCTCATCCTTGGAATCATTCTCGGAGTTTTGGCCGTCGCCGGCGGTGCAGCGTATATGCTTGGTATCTTCAAGTAAAAATAAGGATCTCGTGACTGCAACCGCTAAAGCCATTCAGGTAACCAACATCGCTGCCAATGCAGCCGCCGACAAGCTTGCCGAAAACCTCGTAGCACTCGACGTTACCGCCGTTATGCCTCTGACCGATGTGTTCTTGCTAGCCTCCGGCCGCACCGAGCGACAGGTAGCGGCGATTGCCGACAGTATCGAAGAGAAGATGCTTGAGAACGGTTACAAATTGCTTCACCGCGAGGGTAAGACCACCGGTCGCTGGATTCTTCTCGATTTCGGTGACGTCATCTGTCACGTAATGCACGAAGAAGATCGCATGTATTACTCACTTGAGCGTCTTTACAGCGATCAGCCGGTTGTGAAACTGGATGTAGTTACACAGGCTTAAATCTGTTGTAAACTTGTCAGGTTGCTTCGGCAACAAAACGGGCCCGTGGCGCAGCTGGTAGCGCACCTGCATGGCATGCAGGGGGTCAGGGGTTCAAATCCCCTCGGGTCCACAAAGGTAATCCTCGCTTCGGCGGGGATTTCTTTTTACCCAGGTTGGCTTTGCCGACTCGTTTAGATGTCGACGTCTATGCGCTTGATACGCGAGGTGAACCCGGCTTCAATCGTGATTCTCGATTTTGAGACGCCGTAGTGCTTTGCCAAGACCTCGATCAGACCGTCGTTGGCGGCTCCGTCAACCGCCCGTTGCTGAAGAAAGAGCGTCAAGCTTCCGTCGTCGCCAGTCTCAACCAGTGGCCCTTTTTTAGAACCCGGTTTGACTTTGACTGTTACTCGCACAAATCTAATCTTGCCTCGACTTAGACTGAAGTTATGACTAAGACATACCGCGGATACACACTCGAACAGGTCGCTAAGACCATCGACCACTCCATCTTGAAGCCAGACTTTACCTATGCGGATGTCGAAGCAGGCGCTCAGCTAGCCCTCAAGTTCAACACCGCGTCGTACTGCATCCGTCCGATGGATGTTGAGGCTGCCGCCAAGGCGCTTGCCGGTAGCACGGTCAACGTTTGCACGGTGATTGGTTTCCCTCACGGCTCAACTACCTCTGCGGTAAAGGCTTTCGAGACCGCAGATGCAATCAAGAATGGTGCCGTCGAGATCGACATGGTGATCAATGTTTCGGCGCTACTGTCTGGT
>JBEGKW010000059.1:0-4925 GCA_041183865.1 Actinomycetota bacterium
ATGGGATGACTCGTTGGCTTGCGTCTTACGACACCGCCCTGAGTGGAGATGGGGGGAATTGAACCCCCGTCCAATACAGAGTTTCTAGCTCTTCTACGGGTGTAGCTTCAATAAGGTTCTACTCGGCCCCGGTGCTAGCTTGAAGCGACATAACCGACGGGCCCAGTCTTAGTTAAAGTCCCGAGAAGCCCTAAGGCATAACTTCTCAGCAAGATTTCTAAATGACGCTAGGGTCCAGGACGAAATCAAACCTGGTCTAACGGACTTCGGGGCTAGGGGCTATTAAGCAGCTAGGGCGAAGTCAGTGCGTGATGATTTAGCACTTATAGTTTGCAGCGGACATTTACGAGTTGACGCTACATTCTCGACCCGCTTCATCCAGTTATCGAAACCGATCATCCCCATATTTAGTTACCATCTCCCCGCAGACCTGACCTAAACGTTTGGGCTATGGTCTTTTGGGGTTGTTTCAAGGATACGTGATTACACAGACATTAGGCTGTGGGTTCCCTGTGAGTAGTCACCAACGGGCGAAACTACCAATCTTTGCCCTTGGTAGACATTGCGCGATCGGCCTCGCGCTTATCGGTCTGTTCCTTCAAAGTTTGACGCTTGTCATATTCACGCTTACCGCGGGCAAGTGCGATCTCGACTTTGGCACGGCCATCCTTGAAATAAATCGACAGAGGAACCAGGGTCAAACCAGACTCTTTGATCTTGCCCTGCAACTTATAGATTTCGTGGCCGTGAAGAAGCATCTTGCGGCGGCGGCGGGCTGGGTGGTTGTTCCAAGTGGCCTGGGTGTATTCAGGAATGTGAACGTTTTCTAGCCAAGCTTCGCCATTTTCGATGCTGCCGAAACCATCAATTAGAGACGCTCGACCGGCACGCAACGATTTAACTTCCGGTCCGGTGAGCACGAGGCCCGCCTCATAGACGTCAAGGATGTTGTAATCGTGGCGCGCTTTACGGTTGCTGGCAACAACTTTTTGGCCGCGTTCTTTAGGCATAAGGGTTCTATATTCGCAGGTAGCGGCGAATAGCGAAACCCGAGGCCGCTGCCGAGAGCAAAATACCCGCAGCGATAAGGGCCGGAGCAACCAGTAGACCGTCACCAAGGTTCACGAAACTTGTGAATGGCAGCTTGGTGGCCAGGTAGCCCTGAACGAAGAACTGAACCACGCTCAACACAGCACCAGCAGCGAGAGCGCTACCGATGGTTGCGGCCACCACTCCCTCAAGGATGAATGGCAGCTGAATGTAGAAGTTACTGGCACCGACCAGGCGCATGATGCCGATCTCTCTACGTCTAGAGAAGGCGCTGAGGCGAATGGTGGTTGAAATCAACAGGGCAGCCGAGACCAACATCAAAGCCGCGATGCCAACGGCGGCCAAAGAAGCCGCATTCAGAATGTTGAAGATCTGGTCGAGGTAGCTTCGCTGGTCGCGCACCTCTTCAACGCCGGCAACTCCGCTGAAGCTCTCGGTGATGATCTGGCTCTTGCTTGGGTCTTTTAGGCTCACCCAGAAGGTTTCGTTGAGCTGGTTCGGAGTTACGTACTTAGCAACCGAGTTGCCCGCAAACTGCTCTTGGAACTTGTCGTAGGCCTGCTTGTGGTTCTCAAAGAAATATTCCTTGATGTAAGGCTGGAGAACCGAAGACTTGAGCTTCTCTTCGATCGATGCCTTGAGATCATCAGAGGCCTCCCCCTGCGGGCAAACGTCGCCAGGCGAAACCTCGGTGCATAGGTAGACGGCAACCTGGGCGCGGTCGTACCAGTAGTTCTTCATCTGACCGATCTGCAGCTGAAGCAGCGATGCGGTGCCGACGAAGGTGAGTGAAATAAAGGTCACCAGGATGACCGAAATAACCATTGAGACATTTCGGCGCAGCCCGTGGCCGATTTCGCCCATTACAAAACCGAAACGCATTACTCGTCGCCGCCTAGGCTCCAAGACTGGTCGACAGCCAAATTCCATGACTTGACCGGGTGTGAGTCTGTCTGAGTCTTGATGTAACCAGCTGAACGCTGGTCGCGGAAGATTTCACCCTCACGCATTTCGACAACTCGCTTCTGCAAGCGGTCAACGATTCCGCGGTCGTGCGTTGCCATGACAACGGTAGTGCCGGCCAAGTTGATTCTCTCGAGCAAGGCCATGATGCCCTCGCTGGTAGCCGGGTCAAGGTTTCCGGTCGGCTCATCGGCCAACAGGACGGCGGGCTTGTTCACGATGGCACGTGCAAGCGCAACGCGCTGCTGCTCACCACCGGATAGCTCTCCGGGAAGTCTATCGGCCTTGCCCTCAAGACCCACCATGGCCAAGACGTCGGGCACAGCTTCAAGGATGAAACCTTGGGACTTGCCGATAACTTCGAGGCTGAAAGCCACGTTCTGAGCAACGGTCTTGGTTGGCAGGAGTCTAAAGTCTTGAAAAACTACGCCTAGCTTGCGGCGGAAGAAAGGAATGCGGCGACTAGGAATAGCCACGAGGTTTTCACCCATAACGTGGACTGATCCACTGGTTGGGATGTCTTCACGCAACATAAGGCGCATTAGCGAAGACTTGCCCGAGCCTGATGCACCAACTAAAAATACAAAGTCACCTTTTTCAATTTCAAGCGAGACATTGTTCAACGCTGGACGCGATGAACCCTTGTACTGCTTGGTGACATTTTCGATGCGAATCATGATGCATCTAGCCTAAGTTGCTTAGGCTTTTGTGCGCCTTAGGCCTAAGCCTGTGTCTGACGCTTGCGCCAACGAATGCCGGCAGCGATAAAGCCATCCAAGTCACCATCGAAGACAGCATTTGGATTGTTTTGCTCGTGCTCGGTGCGCAAATCCTTAACCATTTGATAGGGGGCGAGAACGTACGAACGCATTTGCTCACCCCAGCTGGCCTTTACGTCACCCGCGATCTGCTTTTTCTTGGCATCTTCTTCGCGACGACGAATTTCGAGCAGACGAGACTGCAAGACACGCATCGCTGCGGCCTTGTTTTGAATCTGACTCTTTTCGTTCTGGCAGCTAACGACGGTGCCAGTAGGGATATGTGTGATTCGAACCGCCGAGTCGGTGGTGTTCACGCTCTGACCACCAGGGCCGGATGAACGGAACACGTCAACGCGAATCTCGTTCTCTGGGATTTCAATGGCTTCGGTCACTTCAACCAACGGGACAATTTCAACCGCAGCAAATGAGGTCTGGCGCTTTCCAGCGGCACCGAATGGACTCATTCGAACCAGGCGGTGCGTTCCGGCCTCAACCGACAGAGTTCCGAAGGCATATGGCGCATCCACCTCGAAGGTCGCAGACTTGATGCCCGCCCCTTCGGCGTAAGAAGTGTCGAGAACCGAGACCGGCATTTTGTGACGCTCGGCATAGCGCAAATACATACGCATCAACATCTCGGCGAAGTCGGTGGCATCATCGCCGCCGGCACCAGATCGAATCGTGATCACGGCCGCACGCGAGTCATACTCGCCGTTCAAGAGAGTCTGAATCTCGAGTTCAGAAATGTCGGCCTGCAGCCCCGCCAACTCGCCCTTTGCTTCGGCTTGAGCCGCCGAATCGCCCTCGGCATTTGCCATTTCAACCAAGACTTCGAGGTCATCCAAGCGCGCCTGAACGTCTTTCAATTTGGTGAGCATCGCCTGTTTGTGTGAAAGCTTGCTGGTGACCGACTGGGCCCGCGCGGTGTCATCCCAGAGGTTTGGATCGGCGGCTTGCTCTTTGAGCTCGTTTACTTCAAGGATGAGCTTTGGCTCGTCGACTACGTGACGAATATCGCCGAAAGTGGCGCGAAGTTCACGTATCTCTGAAGTAAGGTCTAGGTCTGCCATTGCCACTCCAGTCTAGGCGAGAGTCTCATAATGGTTAGGTGCCTAAAAATACCGCGGAGTTTTCAATCAAGTCTTTGCTGTACCCGGTATTTCTGCCTTCCTTTCTCTTCGCAATCGGTGAGGCGAGCCTCATTCCGGTGATTCCCGCCAGCGCCGAAGCCTTGGGGGCCGACATCCCGACCGCTGGAATCATTGCCGGGCTCGGAATGCTAGGAACTCTCTTCGCAGATGTGCCGGCTGTTAAGTTCGTGAACTTCTTAGGCGAACGCAAAGCCATGATTACAGCCGCTGGTATGGCTGCCACCGGAATTCTTCTCGCCCTCTTTGCATCAAATATCTGGATGTTGTCGATTGGTATTTTTCTAACTGGAGCTTGTCACGCGGTATTCGGGCTGGCACGTCACGGTTTCATCACCGAAGCCGTCCCTTTAGAAAAACGCGGCCGCGCGCTTGCCATTCTCGGCGGAACGTTTCGCGGTGGAGGCTTTGTAGGCCCACTACTCGGAGCCGGTGTCGTTGAACTCTGGGGCATCTCGAGCGTCTACTGGCTTCCAGTAATTTTCAGCCTTCTTGCTGGGGTCGTGCTGCTGAGCACCAAATCAGAGAATTTCAGCGACACTCCCCCGAACAAGGGTTACAGTATTTTCTACATCGCCAAACGTGAAGGACACAAGCTACGCACACTCGGTCTAGCGGCAACAACCTTGGCGATTGCCAGAACCGCTCGAACCATCGGCTTACCGCTTTGGGCTCTCTACATTCACCTGCCGGTTGCCACGGCTGCGACATTGGTGTTGCCGGCGCGCTGGACTTTGCACTGTTCTATAGCTCGGGTCAACTTGTAGACCGATTTGGTCGCCGTTGGGCTGCCGTGCCAACGTTGGTCGGGATGGCGCTGTCACTATTCGCGCTTACTTTCGCACGTGACTCGACCGGATTCCTGATTGTTGCCCTCGCACTCAGCCTCAGCAATGCCTTGGGTAGCGGGCTCGTTATGGTGATCGGTGCCGACCTCGCGCCTAAGGATGCAAGAAACGAGTTCCTTGCGTTCTATCGCCTGATGATCGATGGCGGCGTCGCT
>JBEGKW010000060.1:0-7232 GCA_041183865.1 Actinomycetota bacterium
AACCAAGTATTTGCTTGAAGAGACCTACGAGCTGCTCGATGCAATCGAGTCGGGAAACCGTGATGAGGTCATCGAAGAGCTCGGTGACGTGCTGTACCAGGTAATCTTCCACAGCGATCTGGGCTCAACCGGCACTCTCGGAGAACCTTTCGACATCGAGGATGTTGCTCGCGTTTCAGCGGCCAAGATGAAGGGTCGCCACCCACACGTCTTTGGCAACGCCGAAGAACTCGAGAAGTATGCCGCCAAGACTGGCGACGACGTGATGGTCAACTGGGATGACCACAAGAAGAAAGAGAAGCCAGAGCGCCAGTCGATTCTCGACGGCATTCCTCAGGCCATGCCAGCCTTGGAAGCCAGAGCGCCAGTCGATTCTCGACGGCATTCCTCAGGCCATGCCAGCCTTGGCTCTAGCCGACAAGATCATTGGCAAGGCAGAGAAGATTGGTCTGCTCGACGCAGATGCTCCAGGCCCGTTCACCGTCACCAGCGAGGCCGAACTCGGAGCCATCCTTTTGGCAATCGTTTCATCCGGCCGCGCCGCCGGCTTCGACTCGGAACGTGCCCTTCGTGGAGCGGTTCGCGAGCTTCAGGTCGAAATTCGCGAGGTTGAAATCGAAGACGGTTTCGATGCCGGCGTGATTGCTGTCCCGAGCGAAGACTAATCATGGCAACAATGAGCGCAGCCAAGCCGGTTCTCATCTTTGATGGTGACTGCGGCTTCTGCACCACGACTGCCAATTGGATCGAAAAGCGATCGCTGACTCCGGTCGAGATTCAGCCCTACCAGTGGGCCAAACTTGCCGATTATGGCTTGACCGAACAAGATGCGGCCGACAAAGTTCAACTTATTGCCGACGGCAAAATCTTTGCTGGCCACCATTGCATGGCCAAGCTCTTACTTATTCAGCCGAACGTGCTGCTGAAGTTTCTTGGTGCAGTCATGGTTATGCCGGGAGTAGACCCAATCAGCGCGAAGGCCTATGAATGGGTTGCGGCTAATCGGCACAAGTTGCCTGGCGGCACGCCCGCTTGCAAGATGCCTCGCCAGTAGGCCAACATCCAAGGCGGTCACGGCACATGTGGCAAACTTGATGCATGGCTAAAGACGTGCACCCACCTCGCGGAATGCGCGATTTCCTTCCACTAGAGAAGACTCGTCGCGACCAGGTTTTGACCACCATTTACCTCGGCCACGGATTTCAGGAGATCGAAACTCCAGCCCTCGAAGACCTTGAGCGCCTTACCTCGGGTCAGGGTGGCGACAACGAAAAGCTTGCCTTCCGCGTGATGAAGCGCGGTGCCGAGCTCGAATCTGCACTTGCATCAAACACCGGCGAAGACAACCTCGCCGATCTGGGCCTGCGCTATGACCTGACCGTGCCACTAACCCGCTACTACGCGACCAATCGTGCCAAGTTGCCAGCAGTGTTCAAGGCGCTTCAAACCGGGCCAGTATGGCGTGCCGAGCGTCCACAGAAGGGCCGCTACCGCCAGTTCGTGCAGTGCGACATCGACATCATCGGCGATGCCAGCATCCTTGCCGAAATTGAACTTCTGAATGCCTCGCTCGACGCATTGACCGCTATCGGTTTGAAAGACGCGACGATTCGCGTGAACCACCGAGTGCTTTTGGCTAACCTGCTCGAGCAGTTGGGTGTGCCAGAGGCTGGCAAGGGTTCGGCCATGATCACGATCGACAAGCTAGACAAGATCGCCGCCGAAGGTGTCGTCGCCGAGCTAGCTGAGAAGTTTGACGCGGGCGTAGCAGAACGAGCCGCAGCCTGGATGAATGCGATCGCCGGAGAACTTCCGATTCCTGCCGAACTACAAGAAATCTTCAGTGCAATCGAGGCTCGCTTCGGTGCTGGTCGTCTGCGCTTCGATCCGACCCTGGTTCGCGGCATGGGCTATTACACCGGAACCATCTTCGAGATCGAGCACCCGGAATCTGGCTCTTCGATTGGCGGTGGCGGTCGCTACGACGGCATGGTTGGTCGTTGGCTGGGCACGGATGCCCCTGCAGTCGGAATCTCGATCGGCTTCGAACGTGCGGTTGACCTGGTCGAGGCAAATGTCGATAACAGCAAGTCGCTGGTGCTCGTGCTCGACAGCGCTGAGCCAGCGGTAATCGGCAATGCTTTGAACGTTCAACAGCAGGCAATCGAAGCGGGTTACCGCGTGCGCCTAGAACAGCGACCAAAGAAGCTCAACAACTTGCTCGACAGTATGGCCGAGCAGGGCTTCGGTTCTTTCGCAACCATCGGTGAAGAGTTTGTGAATTTCGCCGACTTGTCGCTGCGCAACATCGCCAACTAAGCCGTAACTCAGTAAACTAATAACCATTACGACGACGTTTTTTAGCGCCGTCTGGCGCGTCTAAACCGCCCCAAATAAGGAGACATTACATGTCAATCATCGAAGCCATTGGCGCTCGCGAAATCCTAGACTCACGTGGAAACCCAACCGTTGAGGTTGAGGTTCTTCTAGAAGACGACAGCTTCGGCCGCGCAGCCGTTCCGTCTGGTGCATCAACCGGCGCATTCGAAGCACACGAAAGCCGCGATGGCGACAAGGGTCGCTACCTAGGCAAGGGTGTTCAGAACGCAGTTAAGGCTGTTGTTGAGACCATCGACGAGGCGCTCTTGTTGGCTTCGACTCACAGGACCAGCGCCTAGTTGACGCAGCTCTTATTTCACTTGACGGCACCGCTACCAAGTCAAACCTCGGCGCAAACGCCATCCTTGGTGTTTCAATGGCTAACGCTCGCGCAGCTGCCGAGTCAACCGGTCAGCCGCTATACCGCTACCTAGGTGGCCCAAACGCACACACCCTGCCTGTTCCGCTAATGAACATCATCAACGGTGGAGCACACGCTGACACCGGTGTTGACATCCAGGAGTTCATGATTGTTCCTCTAGGTGCACCAACCTTCTCAGAGGCAATCCGCTGGGGTGTTGAGGTTTACCACGCACTAAAGGGTCTGCTACACAGCAAGGGTCTTTCAACCGGTCTAGGCGACGAGGGTGGTTTCGCTCCTGAGCTTCCTACCAACGCTGCTGCACTTGAGCTAATCGCCGAGGCAATCGCAAAGGCTGGCTACAAGCTAGGCACCGACATCGCTCTTGCACTAGACGTTGCAGCAACCGAGTTCTACTCAGAAGTTCTACTCAGAAGAGACCAAGAAGTACACCTTCGAGGGTCAGCAGCGCACCGGCGACGAAATGATCGCTTACTACGCAGACCTAGTTGCTCGCTTCCCTCTAGTTTCAATCGAAGACCCACTAGCCGAGGATGACTGGGCTTCATGGACCAAGATGACCGCTGAGCTTGGCTCAAAGGTTCAGCTTGTCGGCGATGACCTATACGTAACCAACCCATCACGCCTTCAGAAGGGCATCGATGAGAAGGCCGGTAACGCCATCCTTGTGAAGGTAAACCAGATCGGTACCCTAACCGAGACCCTGGATGCAGTTACCCTTGCGCAGGTTCACGGCATGAAGGCAATCATCTCTCACCGTTCAGGCGAGACCGAAGACACCTTCATCGCTGACCTAGCGGTTGCAACCAATGCTGGTCAGATCAAGACCGGTGCACCTGCTCGTTCAGAGCGCGTTGCCAAGTACAACCAGCTTCTACGTATCGAAGAAGAGCTAAGCGATGCAGCGTTCTACGCTGGCCGCTCGGCTTTCCCTCGCTTCAACGGCTAATCAAGAAGATCTAGAAACCGGCGTCTGATGAAACGACCAATGCCCAAAGAGGGCAAGAAGTCTGCTCGTAAGGCGCCGGTTTCTGCTTCTCGCTCGCAAGCCACCAACGAGTGGATGCGCGGAATGCGTCTCAACACGTACACGATCACGCTTTTGGCAATGATTGTTCTAGGTGTGCTGACCTTGGCTCCGCGCGTTCAAGAGTGGTTCGTGTTGCGTCAGCAGGTAGCTCAGGCCCAGGCTGATGTTGCCAAGGCTCGCGCCGACGTGAAGAACATGCAGACCGAAGTAAAGCGCTGGGAAGACCCGGTTTACATTCGTTCTCAGGCTCGCGACCGTCTCTACTACGTCATGCCTGGTGAGGTTTCTTACCTCGTCATGGATGCCAACGGTGTCGACACCTCAGACAAGTCGGGCACGGTTGGCGCGATGTTGGCTGACCAGCGAAACTATGGACAGATTTCAAAGTCCATCAAAGAAACTCGAAACAACTGGGTCGATTCGGTGCTTCAAACCGTGATTGTCGCCGGCATCGATGAACCGAAAGCAACTGCTAACTAATGCCACTTACCCCTGCAACCGAAGCTGATATCGCCGAGGTTTCGCGTCAGCTCGGACGCCCTGCGCGCGACATCCGCGCGATCGCCGCTCGTTGCGTCTGTGGCAAACCAACTGTGGTTCACACCGCTCCTCGCCTAAGCGACGGCACACCATTTCCGACCACCTATTACTTGACTCACCGCGGTGCTACCTCGGCCGTATCGACTCTGGAGGCCAGCGGTCTTATGGCAGAGCTTCAGCAGCGTCTTGCTGACGAGCCTGAGCTGGCCGCCGCGTATCAGAAGGCTCACGAGGCCTTCATTGCAGATCGCGACAAGACCGGCGCAGAACTTGGTCTGGACGTTCCTGAAATAGCTGGCATCTCGGCCGGCGGAATGCCGACCCGCGTGAAGTGTCTTCACGCTCTGATCGGGCACGCGCTAGCGGCTGGTCCGGGAGTCAACCCAATCGGCGACATCGCTTTGGAACTCTGCAGTTGGAGCCCAAATCGCTGTGTCTGCGAAAGTTTTTAGAACCATCAAAAGCCCACAAAACCAATCAATCAATCGAAGGTAGTAAATTAGAACAATGCCTGCAATTACTAACGGTGCCGCAGCACCCAAGATCCTCATCGTCGGTGGCGGTTACGCCGGTTTCTACACTGCCTTCAAGCTAGAAAAGCTTCTCGGCAAGGGAGAGGCTGAGGTTACCCTCGTAGACCCACTGCCATACCTGACTTACCAGCCATTCCTACCTGAGGTAGTTGCTGGTTCAATCGAGGCTCGCCACGTTGTGACTTCACACCGTCGCCACCTTCGCAAGACCAACATCGTTGCAGGTAAGGTCACCAACGTTGACCACAAGAACAAGACCGCAACCATCGAGGTTGCTGGCCTAAAGCCTTATAAGCAGAGCTACGACCAGATCGTGGTTACCGCTGGTGCAGTTTCTCGCACCTTCCCGATTCCGGGCGTTGCTGACAACGCAATTGGTCTGAAGACCATCGAAGAGGCAGTCGAAATTCGCAACCGCATCATGACCAACCTAGACAAGGCAGCAAACCTGCCTGCTGGTGCTGCTCGTGACCGCTTGCTCACCTTCGTTGTCGTCGGTGGCGGTTTCGCCGGTATTGAGACCTTCGCAGAAATGCGCTCATTGGTCAGCTACTTGCTTCGTTACTACCCAACCATCGCGTTCGAGGACACCCACTTCCACCTGATTGAGGCAATGGGTCGCATCATGCCTGAGGTTTCTCTTGAGACCAGCCAGTGGGTTATCGCTAACCTAGACCAGCGCGGTGCCAAGATTCACCTAAACACCCAGCTTCAGTCAGCCGTCAACGGCAAGATCGAGCTTTCGACCGGTGAGAGCTTCGAGTCTGACGTAATCGTCTGGACCGCTGGTGTTATGGCTCACCCATTCGTTCGCAACACCGACCTACCTCTAGACGAGCGCGGCCGCATCACCGCAAAGGCAACCCTTCAGGTTGTCGAAGGTGAGAAGGTCATCGCTGACGCTTGGACCGCGGGTGACGTTTCGGCAGTGCCAGACCTAACCGGTGGTGGCGTTGGTGGCTTCTGTGTTCCTAACGCTCAGCACGCCGTTCGCCAGGCCAAGCTTTTGGCAAAGAACATCGTTGCAGCGCTTCGTGGTGAAGGCATCAAGGAGTATTACCACGTCAACCTAGGTGCAGTTGCTGGCCTTGGTATCGGCGTTGGTGTGTTCCAGTTCCGCAAGCTAGCCATCAAGGGTGTAATCGCCTGGTTCATGCACCGCGGATACCACGGTCTAGCCATGCCTATGTGGGAGCGCAAGATTCGCGTATTCTCTGGCTGGATCTGGAACTTCTTGCTACGTCGCGACATCGTCGCTATCTCAGCAACCAAGGACCCACGTTTAGCCTTCGAGACCTTCGCGTCTCGTCCAAAGGCTTAACCAAAGCTAAACGGAGAGGGATGCCAGAAGGCGTCCCTTTCTTTTTAGCCTCCATAGCCCAATGGCAGAGGCAGACGACTTAAAATCGTCAAAGTGTGGGTTCGAGTCCCACTGGAGGCACCATCAAAATGGGGTCGGCTAAATACCGGCCCCATTATTATTGGCCAGTGGGCGAGAACCCACCTCGGGGCCCGATTTGAAAAATGGGGCGGGGTGAGACTCCCACTGGAGGCACCAATCGGCTAATCTGGGAGTTGTACGACAGGGGAGCGCCGCAAGGCGCTGAGAGTGTGATTTCACAGACCCTCGAACCTGAATCCGGGTAATTCCGGCGGAGGAAGTCGAGCATCTCAGCACGCTTACCATTTGTCTTTGCAATGGTTACAAGCCTGAGCGTTTTCAAACGGTAGCGAGCCCTCTTCCATTTCTATTAGGAAGAAGCAGATTATGAGTAACACCGTTTCAAACAAAGGCTCGTTTTCATGGCGAGCAATCGATCTAGTCACCGGAGCCATTTTGGCGGTAGCCCTCGGCGTGGCATTCTGGGGTTTCGACGCCCTGGTCTATCCGCTAATCGGTCTAGTGACTGCAGGTTTTCCTCCACTCGGTGGCCTGGCCACTGGCGTGTGGATTTTGCCTGCGGTAGCCGGAATGCTGTTGATTCGTCGCCCGGGTGCAGCACTTTTCGTCGAGCTAATCGCAGCAAACGTCGAACTAACCCTCGGAAACAGCTGGGGCGTGACCGTACTTATTTCCGCGCTACTGCAAGCTGCCGGAGTCGAAATCGTGTTCGCGATTTTCCGCTACCGTCGCTTTAGTTTCGGTGTCGCAGCGATTGCTGGCGCACTGTCAGCGGTCTTCGAAATCGTCGGTTACGAACTAAGCGCTTACTACGCCGACTATTCGCCGATCTACAAGGTCATCCTTGTGGTTTGCGCAGTTATTTCAGGTGCTCTAGTTGCGGGCGGGCTTGGTTCACTTTTGATTCGCGGTCTTGCCAAGACTGGCGCACTAAATGCCTTTGCCGTGGGTCGCGAAGCGCGCTCT
>JBEGKW010000061.1:0-4597 GCA_041183865.1 Actinomycetota bacterium
AAGACCTCTTGCGGTGCCCAGCTCGAACGGTGAACGTCGAGGGCTACTCCCTGCGGAAGAACGCGTGCGATGTTTGCCGCGATGCCGCCACCGGTGATGTGTGACATTGCGTGAACGGCCGAACCCAGCTCGCTCTCGAGCAGGCTGTTCAAAACTCCGGTGTAAAGCGCGGTTGGCTCGAGCAGCTTCTCGCCCAGCGAGATGCCGCTGAACTCGGCAACTTGGTCGGTGTAGGCGAAGCCCTTGTCGCGAACGATCTTGCGAACCAGCGAATAACCGTTTGAGTGCAGACCCGATGAGGCCATGCCAAGCACGATGTCACCAACGCGAACGTTCTGCGGGCCAAGCAACTTAGCCGCATCAACCACACCAACTGCGGCACCGGCAACGTCATAGTCGTCAACGCCAAGCAAACCTGGGTGCTCTGCGGTCTCGCCACCGACGAGGGCAACGCCAACCGCTGAACAAGCCTCAGCGATGCCGCGAACGATGTCGGCAATACGCTCTGGGATGACCTTGCCACAAGCGATGTAGTCGGTCATGAAAAGTGACTTAGCGCCAACCACGACGATGTCGTCGACAACCATGCCGACTAGGTCTTTGGTTCCGACGCCGTCGGTCGAGGTTGCCAAAAGTGGGCGGTCGTAGGTCTTCAAGAATGAGACGTCCATCATGCCGGCGAAGCCGCCGAGGCCACCCATTACAAGGTCGTTGTGAGTCGCGCCAACGGCACGCTTCATAAGTTCTACGGCTAGGTCGCCCGCTTCGGTGTCTACGCCAGATGCTGCATAGGCATTACTCATGGATGTGTACGCTCTCTCCGGGGATGCTCGCCACTCCGCGTTCGAGCAGGTTCTTACCTAGGCGTTCGGCCAAAGGCAGTTCGATTGGATACTTGCCGGTGAAGCAAGCGGTGCAAAGCTTTGATTCTTCTTGGCCGGTGGCGGCGATCATGCCATCCTTGGTCAAATAACCGAGCGAGTCAGCGCCGATTGAGGCGCGGACATCTTCAACGCCGAGGCCGGTTGCGATTAGCTCGGCGCGGGTTGCGAAGTCGATGCCATAGAAGCAAGGCCAGGTGATCGGTGGGGATGAAATGCGCACGTGGATCTCGGCGGCACCAGCCTCGCGAAGCATCTGAACTAGCGCACGCTGGGTGTTGCCACGAACGATCGAGTCGTCGATTACGATGATGCGCTTGCCACGGATGACCTCGCGCAGCGGGTTCAACTTGAGGCGAATACCGCGCTGACGAATGGTCTGTGAAGGCTGAATAAAGGTGCGACCGACGTAGGCGTTCTTGACCAGACCATGGCCGAACGGAATGCCCGACTGCTCCGAGTAGCCGATGGCTGCCGGGGTGCCCGACTCGGGGGTCGGTATAACTAGGTCGGCCTCGACCGGGTATTCACGAGCGAGCTCGCGACCCATCTCGACGCGGGCTTCGTAAACGTTCTTGCCATTGATCGAGGTGTCTGGGCGAGCCAGGTAAACGTACTCAAAGACACAACCGGCACGCTTAGTTTCCGCGAAGCGGGTTGAGCGCAGGCCATTCTCATCGATTGCGATTAGCTCGCCCGGCTCGACTTCGCGAACCAGCGAAGCACCGACGATGTCTAGCGCTGCGGTCTCAGATGCAACTACCCAACCGCGCTCTAGGCGACCTAGAACTAGTGGGCGAACGCCCTGTGGGTCACGGGCCGCGTAAAGAGTCTTTTCATCCATGAAGACAAGGCAGAAAGCACCCTTTACCTTCGGTAGAAGTTCGAGGGCGGTGTTTTCAAGTGTGGTGTCTTGGTCGCCGGCCATAAGCGCGGTGAGCACTGCGGTGTCGGTGGTGTTTCCGCCGGTGATCTCGTTGGTGCCCTGGTCTGGATAGCGAGCCTTGAGCAGGTCAAGCAGGTCGGCGGTGTTGGTCAGGTTTCCGTTGTGAGCAAGCGCAATGGTTCCGGCAGAGGTGCGGCCCAAGGTTGGCTGTGCGTTGCGCCAGTGCGAAGCACCGGTGGTTGAGTAGCGGTTGTGGCCAACTGCGATGTGGCCAATCAGGCTCTCGAGGGCCGACTCAGAGAAGACCTGCGAGACGAGGCCCATGTCTTTGTAGACCAGGATTTTCTTGCCATCAGAGGTGGCGATACCGGCCGATTCTTGGCCGCGGTGCTGAAGTGAATAGAGGCCGAAGAAGGCTAGCTTTGCAACTTCTTCGCCGGGTGCCCAGACGCCGAAAACGCCACACTGGTCTTGAGGTGATTTGTCGTCGGCAGTTACAGAAATGTCTAGATTTAGGTTGCCGTCTCCACGTATCACCCCTCTAGTTTAGTGGCTTCCAGGGTCTTCGAGCGAGCGCTGCCGATTCGGTCAAGGATGACGGCCGCGGTGATTCCGAGCCCGGCGCCGATTGCGACCGAGAATGCAATCAAATATCCAAGGATGGATGCCGCGCTGCGAGCCTCAGGAGCGATGCTCGCGTCAAGGATTAGAGCCACGATCAAACCCAGGATTCCACCGGTCAAAAGAAACGGTAGAAACTTCGGCGAGCGCCGGATGGTGACCTGCTCGGTCTTCAGAGTGGTTTTTGCCATAAACCTATTGAACCCTATAAATACGAGGATTATTTCGGAATGAAACCATTGACACGGCGGTTTTAGTTAGGGTAGCCTAACCTCACTACTAAGTCAGAGAATACTGACCCAACGAAAGAGAAAAATTGATCTCAAACTTCTTGATCGGCCTTCGTGAAGGCCTCGAAGCGGCCCTCGTGGTCAGCATTCTGATCACCTATCTGGTTCGCACCGGTCGCAATAAGAGCATCAAGTTTGTTTGGGCCGGAGTCTTCTCTGCCGTTGCCCTGAGCCTCGCCTTTGGTGCGCTCTTGACCTACACCAGCCTTTCGCTTCACTTCAATGAAGAGGCTGAAGAAACCTTCGCCGGAACCATGTCGGTTATCGCCGTTGCCTTGGTTACCTGGATGATCGTCTGGATGCGTAACGCCGGCAAGAAGATGAACGCCGAACTCGAAGGCAAGCTTGAGACCGCCGTAATCGGTGGCGCACTCACCGTGGCCGTGATGGCGTTTGCATCGGTCGCTCGCGAGGGCATCGAAACCACACTCTTCTTCTTTAGCGCAGTTCAGGCCGCTGGTTCGACCGTGGGCCCGGTCATTGGTTTCACTCTGGGCATCCTTGCTTCGAGCGCCGTCGGCTTCTTGATCTACCGTCGTGCCATCAAGATCAACATGCGCCGCTTCTTCAGCGTGACCAGCTACTTCTTGATTCTTGTTGCCGCCGGCGTACTCTCATACGGAATCAGCGACCTAGCGGAAGCCGGCGTCATCCCGGTAAACCTCGGCACCGCCTTTGACCTTTCGGCGACCATCAGCGAAGACAGCTGGTTCGGCGCCTTGGCTAAGGGAATCTTCAACTTCAACGCAGAAACCAGTTGGCTCTCGGCTATCACCTGGTTGGCTTACGTGGCCTTCGCGATCTGGCTATACAACCGCAAGCCAAAGGGCACTTCGGCAACCAAGGTTGCTGTGCCTCTAAAGACCAAAGAAGCTGCGACGCTAGTTAAGTAAGCGGCAAGACTTCACTGAGATCGGCGCGGGTGCCCGAGGCAGAAACTTTGCCGGCGGCAACCGCGTCGCTCCACTTAAGGGCTCCGGTGGCAACAGCAAACCAGGTCTCTGGCGACATTTCGACAACATTAGGCGGGGTTCCGCGGGTGTGACGCGGGCCTTCAATGCACTGGGTTGCGCCGAGTGGCGGCACACGAACCTCTACTGAGTTGCCCGGGGCAACCTCGGCCAACTCCTCGAGCAAGAAACGAACCGCTGTGGCCATGTCGGCAGCGACCGAACTAGGCGAAGTCTGCAGCGCGCGAACGGCCGACCAACCCACCTCTGCCTTGATTCTGCGTCTAGCCATGCCTCTACTTTCTCACGCATTGCCTAGACTTTAGACATGCCAACACTTGCCGCGATGATCACATTCTTGATCACTGCCCTGGTGATCATTTTGATCCCTGGGCCGAGCGTGGTTTTCGCGATTGGGCGCACGCTAGCGCTTGGCCGTTCATCCGGGTTGGTCACGGTGGCGGCAAACGCGATGGGCACTAGCGTTTGGGTGGTCGGCACGGCCTTTGGTTTGTATGGATTGGTAAGTGCACTGCCTTGGTTGCTCGAGGTGATCAAGGTCGGCGGAGTGCTTTACCTCGGCTATCTCGGCTATAAAACCGTGCGCGGCGCGAGCAAGCAGCACGCCAACATCATGAGCTCAAGCGATGCCAAGAAACCGCTCGGTCAGATTTTTCGGGAGGGCTTTTTTGTAGGCCTGAGCAACCCGAAGACAGCCGTTTTCTTCACCGCCGTGTTGCCACAGTTCATCAACCCAGCCGGCAATTTTGTGATTCAGTTCTTGCTGCTCGGCATGATCTTCGAGGTCATCGGAGTGCTCAGCGACGCCATGTATGTGCTGGCCGCCGCTGCCGTGCGCGACTGGATTCTCAACGAACCAAAGCGCCTGCAAACCATCGTCACCGTTGGCGGCTTCATGATTCTGGGCGTCTCGGTCTGGTTGCTGGTCAACATGGTGACCGGGCACTA
>JBEGKW010000062.1:0-4099 GCA_041183865.1 Actinomycetota bacterium
GAGGTAAATCGAGTCTTCAACGGTTCGACGATAGGCAGCCTTCTGACGCCAAGGAGCGACATAGGCAAATCCGAGAATCTGTCCACCGGCACTTTCGGCCACTACGAACGGAAGCTTCAACGACTGAACCCATTCGAACTTTTGCTTCCACTCCTCCATCGACATAGCGTCCAAGTCGAAAGTGACCACGCTGTTGCGAATGTAGTAGTTGTAAATTTCGACGATCTGAGTGAGGTCTTCGACCTTGGCATCGCGAATGGTGGTCTCATTTGAGGTTGGCTGTGTGCCTTTCGCGCGCATCGCACGAACGAGACGCCAACGTGATTCTGAATCTAGAGCCAAGGGGTTCTCCTAACAAGACCAATCTATCGGTGACTCGCCGACACTGATGAGCGCTGCATTCGCTTTTGAAAAAGGCTTCGAGCCAAAGAATCCTCGACGAGCCGAAAGCGGGCTCGGATGAGCCGATGAGATCACCTGAGCGTCGCAAAGCACCGGCGCCAGCTGCTGGGCTTGGTTGCCCCAGAGGATTGCGACGAGAGATCGGCCTCGTTTGCGATTCAGGGCACGGATGGCCAAATCCGTGAATGCACCCCAACCGAGATCGGCATGCGCTCCCGCATCGGCGGCATCCGTGGTTAGGTGGCGGTTGAGCAGGAATACTCCTCGGTCTGCCCATTTCGATAGGTCGCCAGAGCGTTCGATGCCCTTGCCTAGGTCGTCGCCCAATTCGCGAAGGATGTTGTTGAGGCTGCGCGGCAGAGGCTTGGTCTCATTCGACACCGCAAAAGATAACCCGATTGCATGGCCAACGGTCGGGTACGGATCCTGCCCGATGATGACAACTCGGATGTTGTCTAGCGGCGCCTCGAAAGCTCTCATGACTAGGTGCTTTTCAGGCAAATAGTGAGTTCCGCGCGCTTCGAGCTTGGCCTCAAGGCTCTCAAGGATTGCTTTTGAATCGGGAATGGCGGCTTGCCACGATGGGTGCATTTGCTCGAAGAACATGCATCAAGCCTAAAGGTGGCACAATGGCGTCATGAGCTATGCAGATCTAGCCAAAGAGGCCAATCAGTATTCGAGCGTATTGAGCGGCATTCGCCGCGAGTTGCACCAGATTCCGGAATTTGGATTGCAGCTTCCAAACACCCTTGCACGCGTCCTCGAATCGGTTCACGGTCTCGGCGAGGTAACCCTCGGCAAATCGATCACCTCAGCCGTCTTGCACATCAAGGGCGGCCAGCCTGGCCCAACTGTGTTGCTTCGCGCAGACATGGATGCCCTTGCAGTCGTTGAAGATACCGGCCTCGACTTCGCGTCAACCAACGGCTTCATGCACGCCTGCGGTCACGACCTTCACATGGCCATGGGTATCGGTGCCGCGCACCTGATTGCCACGCACAAGGATGAGCTAAAAGGCGATGTCATCATTTGGTTCCAGCCGGGCGAAGAAGGCCACGGCGGTGCTGACGTAATGCTCGAAGAAGACATGCACCTGGTCAGCGGTCAAATGCCGATTGCCGCTTACGGCATCCATGTTTTCAGCTCATACCCAAAGGGAATGTTCGGCTCACGCGTAGGCGCATTGATGGCTGCCGCAGGCGGAATGACCGTCACCTTCAAGGGCGCCGGCGGTCACGGCTCGATGCCTTGGCTTTCAAAGGACCCCATCTCGCCGATGGCCGAAGCAATCAGTTCGCTACAGACCATGGTCAATAAGCGATTTAGCGCCTTTGACCCAGTAGTTATCAACGTCGGCTGGGTGAAAGCTGGTGATGACCATACCGAAAACGTCATCCCAGAGGTCGCTTCATTTGGTGCCACGATTCGAACCTTCTCGGTCGAGAACACCGAAAAAGTGAAGCAATACGCCACCGAACTTCTCGAAGGCATCGCCAAGGCTCACGGGCTTAAAGTCGAGATCAACTTCTTGCCTTCGACCAAGGTTCTAATGAACGATGCGCACGCTATTTCACGCGTTGAACATGTAATCGAAGATGCCTTCGGCCCTGGACGCTACTGGAACATGCCAGACCCGATCGCCGGCGGAGAAGACTTTGCCTCGGTCGTAGATCTCATCCCGGGCGCTTTCGTCTTTATGGGTGCTTGCCCGGATGGCGCCGACCCGAGCAAGGCGTCGACCAACCATTCGAATAAGGCTGTGTTTGACGATTCGATCTTGGCCGATGGCGCCGCACTGCTCGCTTCGCTTGCTTTTGATGCTCTGAATGAGGCGGCAGCCCAGTAATACAGCGGTTTTGCCGATAGGCTTAACCGGATGGATTTCCAAACACCCGAAGATACCGTACCTTCGTCATTCGTGACCGAGGAGATGAGTCGTCAGCTAATTGGTCGACCACCGGCTACGGGAGCTTGGCGCGATGGCGACCCTGCGGGAGACCGCCAGTTTGCACCGATTTCTAATCTCAAACTTGAAAGTGGCCGCACCTTGGCCAGCGCGCGAATCGCTTTCGAGTCTTGGGGTGAGCTAAACGAAGATAACTCCAACGCAATTTTGGTGCTTCATGCACTGACCGGAGACTCTCACGCAACCGGCGCGGCGAGCAAAGCACACCCAACTGAGGGTTGGTGGAGTGACATCATCGGACCTGGTCTCGCAATCGATACCAACAAGTACTTTGTGGTTGCACCTAACATGCTGGGCAGCTGTCAGGGTTCGACCGGCCCAAGCTCGCTAGACAGCAACGGGCTTGAATTTGGCGCGCGCTTTCCGTACCTAACCATTCGCGATCAGGTGAGTGCGCAATTCGAACTTTCGAAGGTTTTGGGAATCAAGACTTGGTTCGCCGTAATTGGTGGCTCAATGGGTGCCATGCAATCACTCGAGTGGGCAATCATGTATCCAGAAGCCATGCAGAAGGTTGCGGTAATCGCCGCTCCAGCCATCACTAGCGCTGATCAGATTGCGACCAACTCGATTCAGGTTGAAGCGATCATGACCGACCCGGCCTTTGCCGATGGTAATTACTACGACGCAAAGCCAGGATTTGGACCACACCGCGGTCTCGCCCTTGCACGTCGCATGGCCTTGTTGAACTATCGCTCACACGGCGAGCTAAACGACCGTTTCGAACGCGCTTGGCAGTCACAGGTCAGCCCGCTCGGCAAGGGCGGCCGTTTCGCCGTCGAAAGTTATCTCGACTTCCACGGAAATAAGTTCACCCGTCGATTCGATGCCAACAGCTACATCACCCTGGTTGAGGCGATGAATTCGCATGACGTTGGTCGCGGCCGCGGTTCGGTCGAAGAAGCATTGGGCACTGTCAAGGCAACCAGCCTCGTTGCCGGTATTGACAGCGACCGCTGCTTTCCGATTGGTGACCAGCAGCGCATCGCCGACCACATCGGCGGCAACCTGATCGGTGGCGGCCTTCAGACCATCAAGTCGTCATACGGGCACGACGGGTTCTTGATCGAGCGCGACCTAGTTGGGCCGCTGCTGGTTCAGCTTCTCGAGGACTAGAGTTCGTCTGCCTTCTTGGAAAGGCCGTTCAAGCGAATATTCGCCCAGACTATAAGAGCGATTAGTGCCGCATTTCTCAAGGTCAGTAACCAAACACCAAGGTCACCCAGGACCATCAAATCCATGTAAAAAACCGGGTAAATCAGGTTTGTTAGAAGCGCGATTAGCGCACCACCGACCAGCGGGATTCTCCATTTTGGCAGGCCAAAGAGGATGCCGGCCATCAGCGGAACAGCGAGCCACAGCTCAAACTGGGGAGAACCGACCTTGTTGAAGACAATCAGGTCGAGTGTGCCGGTCAGCAAGGTGGCAGCAAATAAGTGCTTGAACTCGGCACCTGCGCGGTAGGCATTAAAACTCAACCAAGCGGTGATCGCTAGAGCGCCAACCATTACAATCCCCAACAACGATGAGACTTCGGCGGTGAATGATCCGGACACCTGGTTGGTCACCAATGCGGTGTCGAAATAGATTCCCGTGCCTGGCAGATGGGCCTTAGCGGCCCAAACCCAAAAAGTCGCTGCTACCGATTCAACCTGAAGACCTCGATTGCCCTGCATGGTGACGAAGGAAAACAAGTTTTCGTTGCCGCCGAGAAAGTAGCCAATCGCCAGA
>JBEGKW010000063.1:0-4373 GCA_041183865.1 Actinomycetota bacterium
CTTTGAGAGTTCACACCCACTCTTGAACCGCCTACATAGCAACACCAAATGGTCTTTGTTGGACAACTTTGTTTCTATTCCGACAGACTGCCCACAGCGCGACGAACGTCTGGGATGGACGGGTGATGCTCAAGCATTTTCTTACGCAGCACACACTCTTGTCGATGGATACGAATTTTTCAAAAGTTGGCTCGTCGATCTTGCGCTGGAACAAACTTCGCTAGGCGGCAAGGTTCCTTTGACTGTGCCTGACCTGATCACCATGCAACTCGAGGACGCCAGCCCGTTCATAACCAGTTACGGTTATGCCGGCTGGTCTGATGCCGCTGCTGTGGTGCCTTGGAGCATGTATGAAAGGTTTGGAGACAAGTCAATTCTGAAGCAACAACTTCAGTCGATGCGGGCCTGGGTTAATCACAACCAAAACGATCACGATGGACTCCTGATTCCAGAGCGAATGCAGTTGGGTGATTGGCTCGACCCAGATGCACCCGAAGGTCAACCCTGGGCCGCGAAAGTCAGCGGCAGGTTTATTGCGAACGCATACATGGCCCACAGTCTTGATTTACTTGCCAAAGCTGAAGAGATTCTCGGAAATCACGATGAGGTGGCACGTTTGCAATCTCGCCTTGCTGAACTCAAATCCGCCATTTGGACAGAGCTTTCCGCTGATGCGATGAAGACAACAACTGGCGCATCCGTTCTTCTTGAATTCGATCTAGCTCCTGATGACCAGCGGGCGCAGATTGCGAATGGCTTGGCTCGACAGGTCAGGGAAACTGGCGCTCGAATCAGCACGGGTTTCCTTGGGACGCCCTTGATTCTGGATGCCCTGAGTAAAAACGGTTATGCCAAAGAGGCCTACGCCATGTTGTTGCGCACCGAAATGCGTTCTTGGCTGTACCCAATAACGAAGGGTGCTACCAGCATTTGGGAGCGCTGGGATGCGATCCTCGAAGACGGCAGTATTTCGGGCGGCAAACTAGACGATCAAGCCGAAGGAAGCGGCGAAGGAATGCTCAGCTTCAACCACTATGCCTACGGGGCCGTGGTCGACTGGATGCATCGCAATATAGGTGGAATATCACCGGATGAACCAGGCTATCGCCGCGTTTCAATACAACCGCGCCCGCAGACCTCGATTACCTCCTGCAAGTCAAGCATCGAGACCGGTTTTGGCACCCTATCGCTTGACTGGCGGGTGCTTGACGACACCTTCGTCGGCGAACTCACCGTGCCATTTGGTGTTTCAGCGGTCTTAAACCTGCCGACCAGTCCAGAAAGTTTGCTCGCCGTGGATGGGCAGAAATATGCCATTGGATCAGAACTTGGCCACGGCAGCTACCAGATCAAACTCTCCAGCCCCCTAGTTATTAGCTAACCCACCTCCCAACCCCAAGAGAAAGTAGCAGTCATGCCACCGGTAGACCCGTTTTTCGCCAAAAAATTTGAATTGTTCGAAAAGGTTCCAGCTGATGCGGGCGAAATGGGCTGGATGAGCCTGATCGGCGCCGAATACCAAGAGCCCCTTAGCGAATATAAATCGCCAAACGTGAGAGTTGAAAACCGCCTCATCCCTGGCCCGCAGGGTGAGATTCCGGTTCGACTTTATTGGCCAGCCGACAGCGGCGCCGAGACACTGCCTGGATTGGTTTGGTTCCACGGTGGAGCATTTATGTTTGGCGACCTAGACATGAACGAGGGCGACATTACGGGCCGCGAGTTGGCTCACCGCTCTAATGCGGTGGTCATGTCGGTCGACTATCGACTCGTAACTCCGGAGCGAAAGTTTCCTGCCAGCCAAATTGACGGTCTAGCCGCGACCCGATGGTTTCGCGATAATGCCTCAGAACTTGGTGTCGACGCCGGCAGGATTGTGATTTCAGGAGCTTCCGCTGGCGCTTGCCTGACGGGTTCGGTGGTCCTTCAACTCCGCGATGCTGGAGAACTGGCCGGCATCAGGCAGTTGCTGATTTATCCGACTCTCCACAACGACCTGCCTGATGTTTCGACAGAACTCGCTGCCAAACTCGCCGAGATTCCGAGCCAGCTGGCATTCAGCCGAGAATTCATGGTTTGGCTTAACGGTCAACTCGGTATCGATCTTGCCGACCCAAGTTTCCACTGTTTCCCCGGAGACACTGAGGACCTGAGCGGTTTGCCGCAAACCCTGATCATCAACAGCGAATACGACACTCTTCGCGCATCAGGCGAGCGCTATTTTGCACAACTACAGGCCGCGGGCAACGACGCAACGCAACTTCTTGCGGAAGGCGCCATCCATGGTCACCTGAACTGGTACCCACAAGACTGCGGTGTCATGGACGAAACACTGGACATGATGAGCACCTTCATCACTGAGGAGAAATAATGCCACTCGACCCACTATTTGCCGACCGTCTGCGCTTCTTTGCCGAGCTGCCCTTCGCAGAGGCACTGGCCAAGTACGAAGCACCAGTCAGCGTCTACACAAGCCCTCCAATCGACACCGAAGAGGTCGTAATCGATGGTCCAAACGGTGCCATTAATGCTCGAATTTATCGCCCGGCAGGCAAGGCGGTCTCGGACGCGACTATGCCTGGCTTGGTCTGGTTTCACGGCGGAGGCTTCACCCAGGGCGACTACAACATGAACGAATCGGATGTGGTCTCGCGTGAAATCGCGCACCGACTACATGCCGTCGTGATGTCGGTCGACTATCGCTTGGTGACCGAGACAGTTAAGTTTCCGGTTCCTCAACTTGATGGCATCGCCAGCACCCGTTGGTTCGCCCAAAATGCAGATCGACTCGGAGTCAATCCGAAGAAGATCTTCGTGGGCGGAATTAGCGCCGGCGGCTGCCTAGCGGCCTCGGTTGCAGTGATGGATAGAGATTCGGGCGACAACTATCTTGCCGGCCAGCTGCTCAACTGCCCAATCGCCCACTTTGTGGCCCCGCCGTTCAGCAATGAGCTCATGGGCAAGCTAGAAGAAGACCCTAAGGCACTCGTCATCTCGCGTGAATACCTCGATGACAACAACAAGTTTTTGGTTGGCGAGAAGCCGATTGAAGAACTTGAGCCTTACTGGTTTCCGGGCGAGGTTTCTGACCTTGCAGGCCTAGCTCCGGCACAAATCATCAACTGTGAATACGACACCCTTCGCGCATCCGGAGAAAAGTTCGCCGCACAACTTGCAATGGCTGGCAACACAGTCGAGGTTTTAACTCAGGCTGGGGTCCCTCATGCCCACATCAATCGCTACCCAGCCGATTGCAAGCAAATGGTAGAAACCCTAGACAACATGGTGCGGTTCATGCAGGAGACCGAGAAGGCCTAGCCTAGGTAAAGTGGGTATCAATGAAAACCCTGGTAATCATGCCCACCTACAACGAGTCGATGAATATCGAGCACTCGGTTTCAGGTCTTTTTGCGCACAATCCAGAGGTTTCACTGCTGATCGTCGATGACGGCAGCCCGGATGGAACCGGCGCGATTGCCGACCGCTTGGCAGCCAAGGATGAGCGAATCAGCGTCTTGCACCGAACCGAAAAGGCCGGACTCGCAGGCGCATACAAGGCCGGTTTTGCTTGGGGCATCAATCGCGACTTTGACTATCTGGTGGAGATGGATGCCGACGGCAGCCATCGAGCGCGAGACCTTCCATCCTTGTTGGCGGCTGCAGCGGAGAGCGATCTCGTGATTGGTTCGCGCTGGATCAAGGGCGGCAAAGTCGAGAACTGGCCGCTTCGTCGCAAGCTACTTTCGCGCGGCGGCAACATCTATGCCCGCTTCATGCTGGGTTCGCAGGTGCACGACATGACCGCGGGTTTTCGCGTCTATAAAGCAGGCCTGCTTAACCGCCTGAACCTCAACGACCTGAGTGCGCGCGGTTATTCGTTTCAGGTTGAGATGACTCGCAAGACTCAGCAGGCTTCATCGAGCGCGAGCATGGCGTCTCAAAAATGAGTCAGTCGATTGTGATTGAAGCCATGTTGCTCGTTACCAAGCTCGGCCTGAAGCGAATCTTCGGCCGCTAGTTACTTGTATTCGCCGACTAGGCGAACTGCGCCACCGTCAACACCCTTGGCACCCTGCACGTAGTCGGCAAGTGCTGCGCCGGTAGGGGCATCCTGGATTTCACCGAGGTTCCAGGTGTGCACACCAAGCTTGGTTAGCGACTCGGCGACTGCCTCGGCCTTTTCAGCCTCGACAACTACTGCCTGGCCAAGACCCAAGTTCCAGGTGCCTTCGACAGACTCGAGCGAGAAACCGCCCCAGCCCGCCAGAACCTTGAAGACCTCTTGCGGTGCCCAGCTCGAACGGTGAACGTCGAGGGCTACTCCCTGCGGAAGAACGCGTGCGATGTTTGCCGCGATGCCGCCACCGGTGATG
>JBEGKW010000064.1:0-3801 GCA_041183865.1 Actinomycetota bacterium
ATGGTTAGCTCTACATTTGGAATGCTCATGGGTTCAACAACCTCCAGTCGGGCAAATTCGTTCCCAAATCGAAATAAACTAAGTACCCACTAGGTATTCGACGGGACTTAGACTGGCGTGATGATGACTTCGAAGACTGCGCTAAACGTGAAGGCGTGGCACACCTCCATCCTGGTTTACTTCTTTATTTTTGGGCTCGCTCCGGCGGCCCTCATGGTTCGTCTGCCTCTAGTGCGAAGCCTTGTTGACGTAACAACTGCCGAACTTGGAATCATCTTGTTTTTCGGCTCAATCGGCGCGATTACTTCGGTCACCTTGTCGGGTCGATTTATTGCCCGCTTCGGCACCCGCGTCTCGATCGCCATGGGTTGCACTATCGTGACCCTCGGATTATTTGGCGAAAGCGTCGCCATCGTTAATCACAGCCCAGTCGGTTATGGCGTTTTTGCACTGATCGCCGGCCTGGGAATGGGATTCGCGGACGTTGGTATCAACGTGGATGGAGCAGCAATCGAGTCGGCAACCGGCAAAACCGCACTGCCAAAGATGCATGCGGCTTTTTCAATCGGAACCTTCGCCGGGGCGGGCCTCGGCACGCTTGCTAGCCAGTTCGACTTTTCTCTGCTCACGCAAATGAGCGTGCTTGCAGCCGTCACGATCGTTATTCCATTGGTCACCCACCGCTACCTGCCGGCTGACACCGGCATTGAGGCAAGTAAGACCAAGGATGAGGCCAGCGAGCCTAAGGTTGCGGTTTGGCGAAACCGAACAGTCATTTTCTTGTCCATCGGAATCCTTGGCATCACTCTCGCCGAAGGTGCTTCGAACGACTGGCTAGCGATTGCGTTGGTAGATGACTTCGGTCAAACACAAACCATGGCAGGCATCGGCTTCGCAATCCTGCTCGGCGCCATGACGCTAACCCGCTTCTTCGGCGGCAACCTTGCCGACAAGTTCGGCAAAACCCGAACGTTGCAAGTTTGCGCTCTTACCGGTGTAGCAGGGCTTCTTGTCATAATCCTTTCGCACAACATTTATGCCGCCTTCGTGGGAGCAGCTCTTTGGGGCTGTGGCGTCGCGCTCGGTTTTCCGCTATTTTTGTCGGCCGCCGGCGAGGGTGAAAACGCTGCCCGCAAGGTGAGCTTCGTAGCAAGCAGCGGTTATTTGGCGTTTTTGGTTGGCCCACCGCTGCTCGGCTTCTTGGGTCAGGCCTGGGGAGTGACGAACATGTTTTACGTGATTGCCGCCTTCTTAGTGATAGCGGCGTTGTTTGCCAGCGGTGCTGGGCATAAGAAGTCGATTGACGCCTAGAACTTGAACAAAGCCAGGGTCACAGCCAAGCTGAACATGATCACGGCTATCACGGCATCCAAGACTTTCCAGAAAATCGGCTTTGACATAAACCGCGAAGCGGCCTTGGCGCCATAGCCGATGCTGGTGAACCAGATAAGGCTAGCCAGCATGGCACCGAAGGCAAAAGACCACCGATTCTCGCCGAAGGTGTTGCCCACACCGCCAACGAAAATCACGGTGTCTAGATAGACGTGCGGGTTCAACAGGCTCAGCGTCACGACAGTCGCGATTACCTTGCCGACCGACTTGCTTTCGACACCCGATGGATCGAGGGTCTGTGATTTGGTAGCACTAATCACCGATTTGATTCCGAACCAGGTCAGATAAGCGACACCAAACCAGCGGATTACCTCTAGCAACCAAGGTAGCCCAGAGATTGCGGCACCCAGTCCCCCGATGCCCAGCGCGATGAGCGCCGCGTCGATGAAGGTGCAGATTGCAACCACTGCGAAAACGTGGCGACGAGTTAGACCTTGACGAATCACAAATGCGTTTTGCGCACCAATTGCAATAATCAGGGAGAGTCCGGTGAATAGCCCGGGCAGGAAAGCAAACATCCTTGAAGTTTACTCAGGACGCTTAGAACGTGGCCAGATGGCAATCGCCAATGAGCTCGCCCCGAATAGAGCGGCCAAAATGCCACCCTCGGTCACATTCATCCACACATACAGCCCGATGACAATCGAAAATACCGCCAGGATGATGGCAAATGCTCGGTTGCCCTTGCTGGTTCGAGTCAAAATGCTGAGCAGCACAGATCCGAGGCTAAGAGCGGTGAAACTCATGATCGTGAAAAGCCCAAGGTATTCGTCCTGCATAACCGCTCCTACTTTTTGGATGCCGGGTGGTCCATGCGCATGTATACGCCACCCTTTTTTAGTTCGTCAATCATCTGATTGAGTCGCTTGGCACGGATGTCTGGTCGCACGGCCCGATCTATCCAGGCAATGTAGTCGTTGCGCTGATAGGGCGGGCGGTGGTCATAGTCCGCGCGAACAGCGTTCTCTTCGAGTGCCTGCTTGATGTAAGGCGGCATCTCATAGAGCTTGCGACGAAGGTTGCCCTTCTTGTCGCGCGGCTCCGTGTTTTTCACTTACTTTGTGAAGTAGCCGGTGTCACCAACGAGAACCGTGTTGTTTACCGGTGCTGGCTCTTCGGCGGCCTTTACGATTTCGGCGGCGAATTCTTCTACGTTGTATAGCTTTCCAACCGCTTCCTTGCGCGCATCGATTGCACCTGGGTTTAGTCGGTCTAGCAGGGTCGCGGTTACGGTTCCCTCGATCATGTCGCCAGAAACCACGACAAACTCGATGCCCTTTGCGGTCAGCTCAGGGATCATGTCGCGAAGCGCGTCTTCACCGGCTCGCTTTGAAAGTGCAACCGGCACATACTCAGGCATGGTTTCAACTTCACGGATGAAGTGCGCCTGGTGACTGGTCACGAAAACGATCTTCGATCCTTCGCCCAGCAGCGGCAAGAGGGTGTTGACAAGGTTGACCTGCGCATCGCGGTTCAGCTTCATTGCATAGTCTTCGCCCTTGCCGGTCTCCATGCCGCCAGATGCGTTGAGAACTAGCAGATCAAGGTGACCGAACTGCTCCTTCAGGGTTGCCGCTAGAGCGTCGATGCTCGAGTAATCGGTTAGGTCTGCGCCAACCACAATCGCCTTGCCGCCTGATTCGATGATGCCGTTGGCTACCTTCTCGGCACGAACCACCTTATCGCGGTAATTGATTGCAACGGTTGCACCCTTCGCGGCGAGCATGCCCGCTACCTGAGCGCCAATGCCGCGTGATGAACCAGAAACGAAAGCGTGCTTTCCTGCAAATGAGTTAGTCATGCCTCAAGTTTAGTTTCGGCTCAGAAAGTTTGCCCTAGGACTTTACTTTTTATTGGGCGGCGCTAGTATAAATGGGGATAACCCCTGTTTCTGGGGTTATCCACGGTTTCGGGGGAAACGAGGAAACATGAAATCGGCACTTAATCGTCTATTTGTTGCTCTACTAATCGCCTTTGCGTCACTTGCCGGCCAGGCATTACTTGGGCAAACAACTCTTTCTTCGGCGAACGCCGATGAGTTGCTGGCGGGCGTCGCCCCAACTCTGAATCTCAATGGTTTCTATGGAAACAACGGGTTCACGGTTGCGGTCACCAACTATGACAGTGCTGCCACTTACACTTTTTCAGCCACACAGGGCACTTTGACATCAGTTGTCAGAACGACTGGTGGCGGTCAAAGAATTCTGACTATTAACGTCCAAAGCATACCGATCGATGACTCTGCGACCCTGACGGTTACCGCCGCAAAATCGGGTTACACCTCCGAGTCGTCTTCAATCGTTGGCTACGCGAAGAAGTCGGCCTTGGTTCCCGTTTTTGGCACGCCCGAGCCAACCTTTGATGGCTTCACAGTTACTGTCCTCAACTACACAGCCGGCTTCACCTGGG
>JBEGKW010000065.1:0-5042 GCA_041183865.1 Actinomycetota bacterium
ACCTTTTTGTCAAAAAACAGTGGGTGTCATCATCCTTGCTTTTTGATTGAGTTTTATGCCGCTCGGACTTCATAACCACCACATTTTGCCCTTGCAAAAAGCGGAATCTTGGACGGGCCTTAAATTAGACAAACCGATTCATGATCTCAACGAGCGCTTCGTTGACGAATTGCCGCTGCCCATCCTTTAGGTGGCTGGACATGACGCCTAAGCTTTCGAGCTTTTTCAACCAACGTTTGGCTGTGCTCTCGCTAACTATCGCGTCCTCAGCTAACTGGCGAATCGACAAAACCGGCCGGTGAGCAAGAACTTTTTGAAGCGTGGTGACCTTGGTTAGTGGGCAGACCGCGCCACTCTGGAGAATTAGGAACAGCTCCTCAAGGTTTCGAAGAATGGCAGCCTGAAGTTCGAACTTTTCAGACGCGTCTATTTCGGCCTGAACATCCCAGGATGGTAGCCCCGAGATTGAAACCCATATTCGGGACAGGCGGTTTTGTTTACTTAGCAGTGAGGTGCGAGCATCCGGAATCGCCTGAAAACGTTTTGGTGCCCTACCCGCCGCCGCCAGATGTTTCACAAACTCCTTCTTATTGATTGCCACTTCGTTTTTGATCTTCAGCGTCAGCTCGATCAGTTGGGCAACACTCTCGGAAAATTCAATCGGCAATCTAGGTGGGTAGGCGAGGTAGGACATGGCTACATTCAAGCGCCTCGGTGCGAGGATTCCGGGTGCTGAGTTAGAGATGTGGAGAATGTTTTGGGTCCAACCAGGTGTGAAAAATTATCGGTGCGCATTCGCGCTTTTTGCCAGGTTAAAAATCAAGGCTGATGACGATAAGTAGCGGGCTAACCACTGCATTATTGTCGCCCGATGACGACCGCTCTTTTTCACCGAAAAGGAATTCCGGTGGCCGGCAAAGATTCCGAAAAGAAATCTACTGCGCGATACCGTAGAGGCGGTCGCCGGCGTCACCGAGGCCAGGCACGATGTATCCGTGCTCGTTTAGCTTCTCGTCGAGTGCGCCGAGCACGATGCGAACATCCTTGCCGGCAACGTGAGCCTCGACCGCAGCCAAGCCCTCAGGTGCACCGAGCAAACAGATGCAGGTGACTTCGGTTGCTCCGCGTTCGAAGACATAGTCGATCGAGTCGATGAGGGTTCCGCCGGTGGCCAGCATCGGGTCGATGATGAACACCTGGCGACCGGTCAGGTCATCAGGCAGGCGGTTCGCGTAGGTATAAGGCTGCAGGGTTTCTTCGTCGCGCTTGATGCCCAAGAATCCAACCTCGGCGGTCGGCAACAACTTGACGATGCCCTCGAGCATGCCGAGACCAGCGCGAAGCACCGGAATCACAATCGGGCGAGGTCGCGAAAGCTTCACGCCGTGAGCGGTGGTCACCGGAGTCTCGACGGTCACCTTGTCGACACGAACATCGCGGGTTGCCTCATAGGCGAGCAGGGTAACCAGCTCTTCAACCAACTGACGGAAGACCGGCGAAGGCGTGGTCTTGTCACGCAGCACGGTGATTTTGTGGGTGATCAGTGGGTGGTCGGCAATGTGAACTCGCATAGGCTAAATCTAACCCAATCGAATGGCCCGCGGGAGGTGCCCATGAATTACGAATCGCTGATGCAGATAGCGCTAGCCGAAGCTGCAAAGTCGGGCACGGATGTTCCGGTCGGCGCCATCATCCTTGATGAGCAGCACGAGATCATCGCGATGGCTCACAACAACCGCGAGGTGGCGCACGACCCAACCGGTCACGCCGAGATCATCGCGATTCGTGAAGCCGCGGCCAAGCTAGAAGATTGGCGTCTTGAGAAGTGCACCCTGATCGTCACGCTCGAGCCATGCGTTATGTGTGCCGGTGCGATTGTCGCCGCTCGCATTCCAAAGGTGGTCTTCGGTGCCTGGGATGAGCGCGTCGGCGCCTCGGGCTCGCTCTATGACCTGTTGCGTGACGGTCGCCTCGGTTCACCGGTAGAGGTTATCCCCGGCATCCTCAAGGATGAATGTTCTGCACAGATTCGCGAATTCTTCCAGGCCAAACGTTGATCGATAGTAAGCAGTCGTTCACCACGGTTCTATGGGACCTAGACGGCACCATCATAGATTCGCGGGCCGGCATCTTCAACTCTTTCAATCACACCTTTGCCTCCATGGGGCTGCCCCTCATCGGTCGAGATGAACTGAACCAATTCATTGGCCCACCGCTGCTCGATTCGTTCATCAAGATTTGCGGGGGAGACCTTGCCCAAGCAGAACGTGCCCGCGACATTTACCGCGAGCGCTACCTGCAGGGCGGCGGAGCACTTGAGGCGGATGTCTTCCCGGGCATCCTTGAAGTGATTGCGGCCAGCAAGGCGGCCGGCAAGTTCAATTCGCTGGCAACCTCGAAGGGGCTTTCGGGCGTCAAGATCGTGGGCGACCACTTCGACTTCTTGCACCTCTTTGATGTGCTGGGAACCGCCTCGAACGACGGAACCCGCAGCGCCAAAGCCGACGTGATTACCTATGCGCTCGCCGAACTCGAGTTGCTCGACGCCGATCTATCGCGTGTGGTGTTGGTGGGCGACCGCATCCATGACATCGAGGGTGCGCGCGAACACGGAATCGAAGTGATTCTGGTGAAGTGGGGCAGTGGCGACGCATCCGAGTGGGCTCAGGCCGACGCGGTGGCCGAAACCCCGGCCGAACTGGCCCGACTACTCGGGCTCAGCGCGAACTAAATCTCGTATTCGCGTTCAATGTCTGGCTCGAGGTAAATCACGCGAGTGGCCGGAACCACCGCGCGCACAGCAACCTCGGCACCATCGATAACCTGAGCAATCTCGTGGGCGCTCGCCGTAGCGTTCACACCGATCTTGGCGGCGAGCATCAACTCATCCGGGCCTAGGTAGAGGGTCTTCATGTGGATGATCGACTGTACGCCCTCGGCTCCGGCCAAAGCCTCGCGAATCTTGGCGGTATCGCCCGCGGTTGCACCTTCACCGATTAGCAAGGATGAAGTCTCAGCACCAAGGATGACAGCAACGGCAATCAGCAGGGCACCAATCGCAAGCGTTCCATAGGCGTCGAACATTGGGTCACCGGTGACCACGGTCAGACCAACGCCTGCGAAGGCGAATACCAAACCGAGCAGTGCGGCCATGTCTTCGAGCATCACAACCGGCAGCTCTGGAGACTTGGCGTGGCGGATGAACTGAACCAGGCTCTGAGAACCTCGTATTTTCTTTGCCTCGCGAAGTGCGGTGCGAAGGCTGAGGCTTTCAAGGATGATCGAAACGCCAAGCACGGTCAGCGGCAACCAGGCGGCTTCGAGTTCGTGCGGGTGTTGAAGTTTGTCGAAGCCCTCCATGACCGAGAAAAGTCCACCGATTGAGAACAACACAATCGAGACCATGAAGGCATAGATGTAACGGCTGCGTCCGTAACCGAATGGGTGCGCATCGGTTGCCTCGCGACGGCTGCGCTTTCCACCGACGATCAGCAGCAGTTGGTTGCCAGAGTCGGCAACCGAGTGGATGGCTTCGGCGAACATCGATGCCGAACCAGAGATGCCGGCGGCGATGAACTTGGTGATGGCAATGCCAATGTTGGCTGCCAGGGCCGCAGCGATGGCCTTCGAAGAACCTTCAGTACTCATGATGTAGTAATCTATCCCACGGTGACGTGTCCGAGCGGCCGAAGGTACTTGTCTCGAAAACAAGTGTGCGTGAAAGCGCACCGAGGGTTCAAATCCCTCCCCGCCAGGAGTAGAGATACTTTGGCGGGGTTTTCTTATTTTCGGGAGGCCGAAGGCGGGTTTTTTATCCACAGGCCCGGCCGCAAAAGTCTGTCCATTCTTTGTCCGAAATTGCCCGTTTTCGGTTTATTTCTATGGATCAATTCAAAGTAAGTTCTCAATGTGAGCTAATCAGGGGGATTGGATTGCGACTGAAAAATACCAACTATCGGGGGAAACATGAGAATCAAGAAACGTCTGCTGATCGCTTTGTCGGCAGGGCTATTTTTAAGCATCAGCGGCCAAGTAAATCTGGCTCTTGCATCGCCAATAGCGTCAAATGACTTACCTATCACCACGACGTCAACCACTACGGATGCCAACTGCGAACTCGCAGTTAGGCAAGCCAGCGTCAAATACAAAACTGCTTTGCCTTCGGATATTTGCAAGCGAACAATCAACACGAATCTTGGGGCTAGTCACGTAGTTACCATCCATGAATTGCAATCTGTGATCTCAAATCTGAGTGGGTCCGACTACCCAGCTCTAAAGGCCGCAGTTGTGGCGGGCACAGTTAAGAGCCGAGCCTATTCGCAGGCGATTAACAACGGCACTGACAGTGAAACTCAAAATGGAACCTTTTACTACGATGGCGTTCGCGCTTGGGTTACGAGCTCTTATCGAGGGGTAGCTGGAAGCCACAGGTGCGCCGTCAACTGGACTGTTGGGTATTCCGTTGCATTGCAGGGGTGCTTCGAGTCGGGTTCGACCAGTGAGCGAGTGCTAGCTCAGCAGTGGCTATTCACTCCCTTTTTCAACGGATTCCCACTCAGTTGGAGCGAGACATATTCGATGCATGTAAACGCGACGGGGCAAACATGGTGATCCTCGAAAGCCCGAATCACATTTGGTTCTTGGTCACAGCCGCCGCGATTTGGCTCATTGCCCTGCTTCCCATTCGACGAATCGTAGATGCAAGAGATTTGAGCGTCGGACAGAAGGTCTATTGGTCGCTTGTCGTTGCAGCCTTGCCAGTTATTGGTGCTCTGGTCTGGCTCGGCTTCTACCGGGGTAGAAGGTAAGTAAGCCAGTTCAACCTCTAGAAAGTGCCCCATCGTGTTCGGTGGGGCACTTTCTGTGTAAAACTGGCGATATGCCAAAACTTGAGCTAACTGACGACCAACTAATCGTTCGGCTTACCCCGGGCGATAAGATCGCCGCTTTTCATGGTGACGTGACGGTTAACGGCGTCGCCATCCGTGGCGCAACCGTGGCACCAAAGAACTGGTGGACGACCCTCGGCATGCGCATCGGCA
>JBEGKW010000066.1:0-3586 GCA_041183865.1 Actinomycetota bacterium
TGGCCAAGGGGCATCAGCCACTAGACCCGGATGAGTTGCTCAGCTAGTGAAGACAGTTGTTACCGCCGCTGAACTAACCGCGGCCATCGATGAAGAACGCGACCTGCCTGGTTGTGCCGGGATCAAGGTTGCCTTTGTGCCAACAATGGGGGCTCTGCACGACGGTCACCTTTCGCTGGTTCGCAAGGCTCGCGAATACGCCGACCTCGTTGTGGTTTCGATTTTCGTCAACCCGCTTCAGTTTGGTGCCGGCGAAGACTTTGAGAAGTATCCGCGAACCCTTGAAGCCGACGCCAAGGTTCTCGAGGAGGCCGGCGCGGATGTGTTGTTCGCCCCAACCGTCGACGTGATCTACCCGGCTGGCATCGAGGCCGCTAACACGGCAGCAAAACTACGTCCGGCTCTACAATCCGGTGAGGTAGGCAAGACCTTCGAGGGTGCCGCCCGCCCTGGCCACTTCGACGGAATGCTCGCCGTTGTTGCCCGCCTATTCGAACTGGTGAACCCAGACTTCGCCGTCTTTGGTGCCAAGGATGCCCAGCAGCTTTTCTTGATCAAGCGCATGGCGGCCACCGAGTTTCCTGACCTACACATCATTGAAGCTCCAATCGTGCGCGAAGCCAGCGGTCTGGCGATGTCTAGCCGCAACCGCTACCTCGATGCGACCAAGCTCGAGGTGGCCGGGCAGCTATCGAAGGCGCTCAACGTGGGCAAGGCGGCGGCCGAAACCCTCGGGGCGAAGCCATCCATGGCTGTGAATGCGGCCCGAGCCCGCCTAGAAGGCGTGCCTGAGGCTAAACTTGATTACCTAGCCCTGGTTGACCCGAGCAGTTTCGAATTAATCGACGACAGCTTCACCGGCCGGGCGTTGATGTTGATCGCTGCGGTGGTCGGCAACACAAGACTTATCGACAACCTCACCATCGATTTTCAGGAGCCATTCGCATGAGCGATGACCTAATCCAGACCGAAGACGCCTTCGAAGACGACCTGCCTGAGCAGATTGCCGTTCGTTTGGCCAAGCGCGACCGCCTAAATGAAGCCGGCGACGCCTACCCGGTCAGCGTTCCGGTCACCACCACCATCGATGCAGTGCGCGCCGAGAACCCGGGCCTAGAGGCTGACGTTGCCACCGGAAAGATCGTTGGTATCGCCGGCCGTATCGTGTTCCTTCGCAACACCGGAAAGCTCTGTTTCGCAACCCTTCAGGCTGGCTCGGGAGAGCGCATCCAGGCAATGTTGTCACTCGACAAGGTCGGCCAGGAGCGTCTGCAAGAGTGGAAAGAACTCGTTGACCTAGGCGACCACGTTTTCGTTTCGGGTGAAGTAATCACTTCAAAGCGCGGCGAGCTTTCGATTCTTGCCGACGAGTGGTTGATGGCTGCCAAGACCATCCGCCCGCTGCCAAACTTGCACAACGATCTCGGTGAAGAGTTCCGCGTTCGTCACCGCTACATTGACCTAATCGTGCGAGACCGTGCCCGCGAAGTGGTTCAGATTCGTTCAAAGGTTATGCAGTCGCTGCGTCGCACCTTTGAGGCCGAGGCCTTCCTTGAGGTCGAGACCCCGATGCTGCAGACCATCCACGGTGGCGCTTCGGCTCGTCCGTTCAAGACTCACTCAAACGCCTTCGACACCGAACTGTTCTTGCGCATTGCGCCTGAGCTATTCCTCAAGCGTGCAGTGGTCGGTGGCATCGACCGCGTCTTCGAGATCAACCGCAACTTCCGCAACGAAGGTGCCGACCGCACCCACTCACCAGAATTCGCGATGCTCGAGGCCTACCAGGCCTATGGTGACTACAACTCGATCGCAGACCTTACCCAGAAGCTAATTCAGAACGCCGCCATGGATGTCTTCGGCACCCACCAGGTTGTTCTAGAAGACGGTTCAATCAACGACCTGGGTGGCAACTGGCCACGCATCTCGATGTATGAATCGTTGTCAGAGGCCGCTGGCGTGACCATCACCCCAGAGACCCCGATGGCCGAGCTGAAGAAGCTAGCTGCTTCGGTAGGCATCGAGATCGAGCACCCACTTGCCGGCAAGTATGTCGAAGAGCTGTGGGAGCACTTTGTGAAGGGCGACCTAGTCAACCCGACCTTCGTTATCGACTTCCCGGTAGACACCTCACCGCTAACTCGCGATCACCGCTCAAAGGCTGGCGTCGTCGAGAAGTGGGACCTCTACATCCGCGGCTACGAGCAGGCAACCGGCTATTCAGAGCTAGTTGACCCAGTCATTCAGCGCGCACGTTTCGTCGAGCAGGTGACCCTGGCAGCAGCCGGTGACCCTGAGGCGATGAAGCTGGACGAAGACTTCTTGAAGGCTCTCGAGTTCGGCATGCCACCTTCGGGCGGTATGGGTATGGGCATCGACCGCCTTCTCATGAGCCTTACTGGTCTCGGCATCCGTGAGACCATCATGTTCCCGCTGGTGAAGTAATGGACTGGTCAATTTTCTGGGACGCGTTTCTATCGCTAGTGCCACCGATTTTGGTCGGCGGACTGTTCTGGATCATGATGCGCTCGATTCTTCGAGCTGACCGCACCGAACGCAAGGTCTACTCAGAGATCGAAGCTGAGATGAGAGCCGCTCAAGCCCTCAGCGAACAGCCAACAAACGACAAGAAATAAGACCTAACATCTTCAATAGAAGCCTGAAACCATAGGCTTCGAATGGAGACAAGATGTTTGAGAAATTCACCGACAAGGCTCGTCGCGTTGTTGTGCTTGCGCAAGAAGAAGCGAAGCTTCTAAACCACAACTACATCGGCACCGAGCACATCCTTCTGGGTCTAATCCACGAAGGTGAAGGCGTCGCAGCCAAGGCTCTAGAGTCACTCGGCATCAACCTCGACTCGGTGCGCCAGCAGGTGCAAGAGATCATCGGTCAGGGCCAGCAGGCGCCAGCCGGTCACATCCCATTCACCCCTCGCGCCAAGAAGGTGCTCGAGCTTTCGCTTCGCGAAGCCTTGCAGCTTGGCCACTCATACATCGGCACCGAGCACTTGCTGCTTGGCCTCATCCGTGAAGGTGAAGGCGTTGCCGCCCAGGTGCTCACCAAGCTCGGCGCAGACACCAACCGTGTTCGTCAGCAGGTAATTCAGTTGCTATCTGGTTTCCAGGGCAAAGAGACCGTTGCTGTCGGCGGCGACAACACCGAGAAGCAAAAGGGCTCACAGATTCTTGACCAGTTCGGTCGCAACCTCACCCAGGCTGCAGCCGACGGAAAGCTTGACCCAGTTATCGGTCGCGAGCGCGAGATTGAGCGCGTGATGCAGATTCTTTCTCGCCGCGGCAAGAACAACCCAATTCTTATCGGTGAGCCAGGCGTTGGTAAGACCGCTGTGGTTGAGGGTCTTGCTCAGGCAATCGTCAACGGCAATGTGCCAGAGACACTAAAGGGCAAGCAGCTTTACACCCTTGACATGGGCTCGCTAATCGCCGGTTCACGTTACCGCGGTGACTTCGAAGAGCGTCTCAAAAAGGTCACCAAAGAGATTCGCACCCGTGGCGACATCATCACCTTCATCGACGAAATTCACACCCTGGTTGGCGCTGGAGCTGCCGAAGGTGCAATCGAC
>JBEGKW010000067.1:0-5045 GCA_041183865.1 Actinomycetota bacterium
CTTAGTAGGGTGACGCCGAGCCAGTCCATGCGGTTGGTTCGGTCTGCGTGAGCATCGCCGGCCGGAAGCAGGCGGATTGCAAAGATTGCGGTCAAGATGCCAATTGGCAGGTTCACGAAGAACACCCAGCGCCAACCCTCAGCCTCGCCGAATGCCTGAATCAGAAGACCACCGGCAATCTGACCAACGGCACTCGAGATTCCGATAACCGAACCCATGATGGCAAAAGCCTTGCCGCGCTCTTTGCCGTTGAACAAAAGCTGAATGAATGAACCAACCGCTGGAACGAAGATACCGCCGGCGAGACCCTGAAGCACACGACCGATGATGATGTCGAAGTCGTTGGCCGCGATGCCACAGTAAGCGCTGGCTGCGGTGAAAAGCACGATACCTACGATGTAAACCCACTTGTGACCGATGCGGTCACCGATGCGGCCCGAAGGAATCAGCGCGAGGCCGAAGGTTAGGGCGTAGCCCGAGATGATCCAAGAAAGCGTCGACTCGCTCGCGTTGAGGCTGGTGCGAATGCTCGGCAGCGCAACGTTCACGATGGTTGCGTCGACCAGGGCCATGAAGAAACCGGCCAAAAGCACTGCCAGTGCCAACCAAGATGAACGTGGGGCCGGCGCGAAATTTGGGCGGCCTGAAGCGGCACCTGGTGTTTGAGTCATGACTCAATCTAACCTAGTAAAGAGGGGCTTTATTCCTCGCCATAGTTGATTATGTGGGGAGAAATGAGTTCCGGTGTAAGTCTTATTTGACCGTCGCATAGTCGGCCCATAGTCGCATGTACCGGGCGCAAGAATGCAATGGTCGATACCAACTTGATCTCCTTGTCGGGAAATTTCTCTTTGATCAGACGAATCGCAGGAATCAAATCAGAGTCGGCCGAGAACAAGAGCACTTTGTCATATGAATTTTCGTACGCACCCACGATTAGTGAAATGGAGATGTTGACATCAGTTTGTTTCTCTGAATGAGAAATGGCACGATTTTTGCAGTGGGGGCAGATTTTTACTAGCCTGTGGAATTCGCCAAGAACAACATTGCATGTTTGTCTTTTGAGCTGGTTCAAAAATTTATGTTGTTCGGCCCGGCCCTCGTCACTCAGGTGGTTAGCCACCGAGGTGAAGTAATCCAAACCAACGAGTGTCTCTGTTCGCCAGTTTACGAGACGTTCCGATAGAGAAAAGACATCAAGGTAAACGCGCGCCTCGGATTGCGCACGCACGGCATGTAGCAAATTGAGCCCATCAACGAGAATAAGCACGCGTTTCAATGAGACCTCATTAAAGGAAAAACCCGGTGGCCTTGGCCACCGGGGGGGATCAGGTGAAACCCAATCGCATGGCTAAGTTATCAAAGCCTTGCAGAATTCTCAATCAGACTCTCAATAATTGTTCGGAATGTGGATAACTAGCGAAACGCCCTCTTGACCGGATACTCAAGATAGTCGGCGGCAAACTCGAGGCGAGGGTCGCGCCAGGCATAGTCGCGGGCGACCTTGGCCATCGCCGACCAGAAGAATACGTTCAACAGGTCGACACCGAGGTGGCTGATCGAGTCACCCGGAAAGGCCTTGCCAATCATTCTGCGAAGCAGAATCGAAATATCGCTCAAACCATATCGGTGCAAGCGCGACGCGGGTTCCAGATCTGATTACCGCCTGAGCCATCGCCCATGCGGCCGTACTCATCCGAGGGTAAATGCAGCAGGTGGTGCACGATCTGAGCGTTCGAGGTGTGCGCGTTGTCGAGCTGGTCGAGCAGAGGATGAAACGCCTCGACCTCATAGCCACACTTGCGCAGGTCGAGCACGTCTGGGTAATAGAGGAACTTGTAGAACGGGATGTGCCCAACCTTGGCCTGGCCGTTCTTGACCACGACGAGCTGGCTGACATCGCCACCCCATGCCTCGATGGCAGGGTCGGCCTCTAGGTCAGGACCATCCTCATGTGAGCTCATGCATCTATATTGCCTTGAGGTCGAGAGTGATTTCACCCACCAGAGTTGCTACCGGCTTAGTGCCGTCATAAACGTGACCAGGCTCTAGTCGCTCTAGGGGATCAAGAATTGCCATCTGGCTAGGCAAGAGGTCTTGTCTAAAGAAGTGCTCGCGGTCATCGATGCGCTGAGCAAGGATGTGCAGAGGCGCTGCCAACTGTGCGAAGCGGACATCGCGCACTGCCTCGTGAACCTTGTGTCGGTAAGCACGTTTGAGCAAGGATGCCCCAATCACGACACCGCCCTTGTTCAGTTCGGCGACGATGTTGGCGATCCACGGGTCTCGATCGTCATCACTCAGCGGGGTGCCCTTCGACATCTTGGCGATGTTGGCGGCTGGGTGCAACGCATCTCCGTCGATGTATGGAAGCCCAAGTTTTTCAGCAATGGCCTTACCGACGGTTGATTTTCCGACACCGGCTGGGCCCATAACAATCAGTTTGATTTCGCTCATGTTGCCAGTATGCGCTCAACGTGATTCGCGCGGGTCACGTGCGAGTAAAAAGTATGTTACTTGGAAGCAAGCATGTCGTGACGCACGATGATCGCGTCACGGGCAGGGCCAACACCGATTGCCGAGATGCGCGCACCACTGATCTTCTCGAGCGCCACGATGTAATCCTGGGCGTTCTTTGGAAGCTCTTCGAAGGTGCGGCAGGTCGAAATGTCTTCAGACCATCCTGGGAAGTTTTCGTAGATCGGCTTTGCGTGGTGGAAGTCGGTCTGTGAAACCGGCATCTCATCGAAGCGCTTGCCCTCAACGTCGTAGGCGACACAAACCGGAATCTGCTCGAGGCCGGTTAGCACGTCTAGCTTGGTCAAGACGAAATCGGTGACACCGTTGATGCGCGCCGAGTAACGGGCGATCGGGGCGTCATACCAGCCGCAACGACGTGGGCGACCGGTGGTGGTGCCGAACTCGTGGCCGGTTGCGCGAAGGAACTCGCCGTTCTCGTCGAATAGCTCGGTTGGGAACGGGCCGGCACCGACGCGGGTGGTGTAAGCCTTGACGATTCCGATTACGGTCTGGAACTCGCCTGGGCCGATGCCTGAACCGGTCGATGCGCCACCTGCGGTTGCATTCGATGAGGTTACGAATGGGTAGGTTCCGTGGTCAACGTCAAGCATGGTTGCCTGGCCGCCTTCGAACAGCACGGTCTTGTCATCCTTGATTGCGTTGTATAGCTCAAGAGCGGTGTCGGCAACCATTGGGCGCAGACGCTCGGCGTATGAAAGCAGCTCGGCCACGGTCTCGTCAACCTTCACGGCGGCGCGGTTATAAACCTTGCTCAACAGGTTGTTCTTGCTGACCAGAGCGGCCTCGACCTTCTGGCGAAGAATGCTCTCGTCGAATAGGTCTTGGATGCGAATGCCGATGCGGTTGATCTTGTCTGCGTAGGTTGGGCCGATGCCGCGACCGGTGGTGCCGATAGCGCGCTTGCCCAAGAAGCGCTCTGAAACTTTGTCAACGATGACGTTGTAAGGGGTGATTACGTGTGCGTTTGCTGAAACGCGAAGCTTGGATGTGTCGATGCCGCGGGCTTCAAGCGCCTCGATTTCGTGGAACAGAACGCCGAGGTCGATGACCACGCCGTTTGAAATGACCGGGGTAACACCAGGGGTCAGGATGCCTGAAGGCAAAAGGTGGAGGGCATACTTTTCGTTGCCGATGACCACGGTGTGGCCAGCGTTGTTGCCGCCGTTGAACTTGACTACGTAGTCGATGTGCTCGGCAATAAGGTCAGTTGCCTTGCCCTTACCTTCGTCGCCCCACTGCGCACCAATAATCACTAATGCAGGCATACTTTTACCCCGTGTTTCAAAGCTTTGGATTGCACGCGAATGACGTACATCTAAGTTTAGCGCTTATCCCCGTTTTTGCGCCTGCCCGTTTTTTGCAGGTAAATCTGCTACTTCCTGATAGACCAGGCTCCGTCAGCGTGCACTGCGACGATGCAGGTTCCGCCAATACCCTTGAGTGTGCCTTTATAAGCGCCGATCTTGTTGACCACGAGATCTGTTTGACCGTTTGTGCAATATTCCCAAATCACGAAATTTGCGTCACCCGAGTGAGTTACTTTCCAGACTGGCGTTGATCCTGAATACTTGAACACTCCATCGCCATTACCCGAAGTAGGCAACTTTGGAGCAGTGCCGAGCGACTTGACCGTAACTGTCCAGTCACCATCAGCAGTGATCTCAAAGGCCTTGGTTTTCTTGGTAGAGAAACCAAAACCAAATTCCGTTGTTCCTGAATACGCACCGATCGTGTTGACCTGCAGACCACTCTGCGCCATAGACGTATTCAAACCCCAAATCACGAAATTTGCGTCACCGTTGTGAGTTGCAGTGATAGTTCCAGCCGTTGCGGCTCCGCTAAGGGTGATTACGTCGTCACCAGTTCCAGAAAACGTTTGGGTTTTAAATGTGCCCCATTTTGACGCGTACGCATCTGCCGCCGTTGCCGCGGTCGACTGGCTTGCAAGCAAAGTGAGTGCGAATAGGACCGCAATTATTTTCTTCATTATTCCCCCGATTGAACGTGTTTAGAGTCTATGACCAAAGACGTGCTGCATAACCCACTGATGCATCGTGATCGCAGCAGCGGCCGAAGCGTTGATTGAGCGGGTCGAACCGAACTGGCTGATCTCTAAGACCACCTCGGATGACTCGATCGCCGCTTCGCTCAGACCAGGTCCTTCTTGCCCGAACAGCAAGACGCAGTTTTCTGGCAGTGGATACTCTTCGATCTTCTTGCAGCCCGGCACGTTGTCGATCGCGATGATTGGCAAGTCCTGACCATTCTCGCCCGCGGTCTTGCACCACTCGACGAAGTCTTCGACGGTCGGGTGGTGGCGAACGTGCTGGTAGCGGTCGGTGACCATCGCACCGCGACGGTTCCAGCGACGATTGCCGATGATGTGTACTTCGGCGGCCAGGAAGGCATTTGCCGTGCGCACGATCGAACCGATGTTTAGGTCGTGCTGCCAGTTCTCGATGGCAACGTGATACTTGTGACGACGCTGATCGAGCGAGGCGATG
>JBEGKW010000068.1:0-3538 GCA_041183865.1 Actinomycetota bacterium
CAACGAACCAAAGCGCCTGCAAACCATCGTCACCGTTGGCGGCTTCATGATTCTGGGCGTCTCGGTCTGGTTGCTGGTCAACATGGTGACCGGGCACTAGACACCACCAGCTAAAGGCGCCGATGAAAAAGCGGCCGAGGCTATTTCTAGCCCCAGCCGCTCTCAATTTCTAGTTTCTATTTTTTGAGCAGCGACTCCATGTAGGTAATCTGCTTGGTTTGTGAATCGATGATTGCGTGGCCTAGTTTGTTGGCCTCGGCATTATTCGAATCAATCACCATCTGAGCCATGTGGATCGCGCCCTTATGGTGGCCGATCATGCCCTCAAGATACAAACGATCAAAGGCAGCCCCCGTGGCGTTCTTCAGGGCCGTCATATCGGATTCGGTGAGCATTCCGCCCATACCCATGTCGTGTCCCATATCCAAGGATGCGTTGGCAGACCTGAGCCAACCCTTCATCTGCTCAATCTCGGGTGCCTGTTCGGCCTTAATCTGTGCGGCGAGCGCCTTCACTTCTGGGCTTGACGCGCGGGTCTCGGCCAGCGTGCCCATATCTACGGCTTGCTGGTGGTGAGGAATCATCATCTGGGCAAACATGATGTCTGAGCCAGAGAATGCCGATGAGCTCGAGTTGTTGCCCATCATGCCGCCGTTGCCCATCATCCCTGAATTTTGATCGGTGTCTGAAGAGCCGAGATTGATGGTGCAGCCTGCCAAGGCGATAGTTGAAAGGAGCACGGCGCCGCTTAACGCGATGGTTCGGATTGTTGTCTTGTTCAATTTGTTTCCTTACGTGATTAAAAAAATTTGAGTGCGCGTCATCGACGCGACAGTTTTGAACTCACGTAACGGTCTAAGTTCGGCTGATGCCTAGCGAAAGCAAATCAACCATGGTTGGTCGATGAAAAATCGGTGGCGGTCGCCAGCTAGCGGCCTTTATGCGCACGGCTACCTGAAGTGAATCGCGGTTGACCCGTCTCATCAATCTCAACCCGAGCAAAACCAAGCATGCCGGCGCAAGACTCAGGGCGATTAGACCCAACAGTGTCAGATCACCCGTAGGCCCACCGGCTTCGGCCGTTAGACCGATGACCTTTGCTTCAGAAACAAGTGGCGAGGTATTGCTGAGTGGCGCAGACCCTGCCTCAGGCATAACCATTGTTGAGCCGTCGGCCATCATGTGGGAAGCCGAGGCGTTGTGAGTTTGCCCGACGCACATCGCGTGAACCAATGGCGCGAAACCAAGTATTAGGGCGGCCAACACAAAGGCGATTGCCCTGCTTCGAATTGACCGTGGTGTCATAAGCCAATAGTACTTTTGTAACCCTGAGAAAAGCCTGCGAAACCAGCCCAAACGCTAACAACCAGCCTCGGGTAAACTTGTGGGGTGAAGATTCTAGTTTTGGGCGCGGGCGCCCGCGAGCACGCAATTGTTAAGGCGCTACTGCGCACCGGCACCAACAAGGATGACCTAATCGTCGCCCCTGGCAACGCCGGCATTGCCCTTGACGCTCACACCGAGCCTTCACTAAACGCCAACGACCCACTTGCGGTCACCAAGTTTGCTCTAGAGCACGCAATCGAGCTGGCCATCATCGGCCCTGAGGCTCCGCTAGTTGCCGGCGTATCAGACGCACTTCGCTCAGAGGGCATCGCAGTTTTCGGCCCAAGCCAGGCAGCCGCCCAGCTTGAGGGTTCAAAGTCTTTCGCCAAAGAGGTAATGGCCGCCGCTGGCGTACCAACCGGCATGGCCCGCGAGTGCTCGACAATCGAGCAGGTAGCCGACGCCATGGATGAGTTCGGCGCCCCATACGTAATCAAAGCCGACGGCCTCGCAGCCGGCAAGGGCGTTATCGTCACCAACGACCGCGACGCAGCTTTGGCCCACGCCGAAAAGTTCATGGACATCGGCATCCTGGTCGAAGAGTACCTAGCCGGCCAAGAGGTCAGCCTGTTCTTCCTAGCCGACGGCAAGACCGTTGTGCCACTAACCCCAGCGCAAGACTTCAAGCGCGCTTACGACAACGACGAAGGCCCGAACACTGGCGGCATGGGCGCATACAGCCCGTTGCCTTGGTTGCCTGAGGGATTCGTCGAGGAGGTTCAGCGCGATGTCGCTCAGCCGACCGTCGACGAGATGGCGAAGCTAGGCACTCCGTTTGTCGGCCTGCTTTACTGTGGTCTGATTTTGACCGAGCGCGGAATCCGTGTGATCGAATTCAACGCTCGCTTCGGCGACCCAGAGACCCAGGTTGTGCTTCGCCGCCTGACCAGCTCGCTCAGTGGCCTGCTCTACAAAGCTTCGACCGGCCAGCTAAATGCCGCTGCGACCCCTGATTTCACCAAGGATGTTGCCATCACCGTCGTGCTTGCCAGCGAAGGCTACCCAGACACCGCGGCTCCTAACCGTCCGATTTCAGGGCTCGAAGAAGCCGAAGAAACCGGCATCGAGATTTGTCACGCTGCAACCGCGGCTGGCGTCGACGACACCGACGAATACGTATTGCTTGCCACCGGCGGCCGCGTGCTCTCGGTTGTCGCAACCGGCACCGACTTCGCCAGCGCGCGCAAGCAGGCCTACGCGGGAATCGAGAAGATTCAGCTCGAGGGTTCGCACTACCGAAGCGACATCGCGGCAAAGGTAGCGAACTAATGGCCGAGACTTCAGGCGCTTCACTGGGCGCACCGATCGAGATCCCGGGTTGGGTTCACGTTTACTCGGGCAAGGTCCGCGACCTTTACGAGAGCGAACAGCCAAACCTGCGCCACCTCATCCTGGTGGTTGCATCAGATCGCGTGAGTGCGTTTGACCACATCCTTGAACCGGCAATCACCGGCAAGGGCAAGCACCTGACCGCACTGACTAACTGGTGGTTTGACCGCCTGGACGTGCCCAACCATCTAGACACCGAGGTTGAGGTTCCGGCGGTTGTTGCCGGCCGTGCGACCATCGCCAAGAAGCTTGAGATGTTTCCGGTTGAGTGTGTGGTTCGCGGATACATCAGCGGATCGGGCTGGCAGGAATACCAGGCCACCGGCGAGATTTGCGGCATCAAGCTGCCTGAGGGTTTGACCTTCGGCGGCAAACTGCCTGAGCCGATTTTCACCCCGGCTTGGAAGGCTCCGATGGGCGAGCACGACGAGAACATCACGTTCGAGCGCGTGGTCGAGCTGGTTGGCGCCGAAAACGCGGCCAAAATTCGCGACCTAAGCATCAAGGTTTTCAAGCAGGCCAGTGACCTTGCCGAGCACGCCGGGCTGATTCTTGCGGACACCAAGTTTGAGTTTGGCATCGACCCGCTCAACCGCGACGACCTAAGCGAGTTCAACGGCGTCACCGGCACCATCACACTCGGCGACGAGGTTTTGACCCCTGACTCGAGCCGCTACTGGAGCAAGTCTGCGTGGGATCGCGGCGAGCGCAAAGAGTCTTTCGACAAGCAGATCGTTCGCAACTGGTTGGCCGAGAACTGGGATAAGCATGGCACTCCGCCGGCTCTTCCGGCAGCAATCGTCGAGCAGACCGCCGACAAGTA
>JBEGKW010000069.1:0-3451 GCA_041183865.1 Actinomycetota bacterium
CTGGCTTTTTTCACTAGGCTGGCAGCATGAGAATTCTTTTGGTTGGTGCCGGTGGCGTCGGTGACGCTATCGTCAAAATTGCTGCTTCCCGTGACTTTTTCGACATCATGGTGGTGTCTGACTACGACTTCAGCCGTGCTGAAAAGAGCATCGAGTGGGTGCGCAACAAGTATGGCGCTGACAAGGCATCCAAGTTTCTAGCCGCCAAGATCGACGCGAGCAGTGCCGCTAACGTGTCAGAGCTGGCCAAGAACCACAACATCACCCACGTGCTAAACGCCGTGGAGCCTAAGTTTGTGCCAACTGTCTTCTCGGGTGCATTCACCGCCGGTGCAAACTACGTTGACATGGCAATGAGCCTTTCAGAGGCCCACGAAACTGACCCGTTCCACAAGCCGGGCATCAAGCTCGGTGACTCACAGTTCGCCGTTAGTGAGCAGTGGGAGCGCGCTGGCAAGCTTGCCCTGGTCGGTATGGGTGTCGAGCCTGGCATGTCGAACGTGTTCGCGCGTTATGCAGCCGACAACCTATTCAGCGAAATCGATGAAATCAGCGTCAAGGATGGCGGCAGCCTCGCCGTATTCGACGACAACGGCAACGAAATTTTCGCCCCGTCTTTCTCGATCTGGACCACCATCGAAGAGTGCCTCAACCCGCCGGTTATCTACGAGCGCAACCGCGGCTGGTTCACCACCGAACCATTCAGCGAACCAGAGATCTTCGAGTTTCCTGAGGGCATCGGCTCGGTTGAGTGCGTAAACGTTGAGCACGAAGAGGTCACCATGCTTCCGCGCCACCTCAACGCCAACCGCGTGACCTTCAAGTACGGCTTGGGCAGCGAGTTCATCGGTGTGCTCAAGACCCTTCACAAGCTCGGCCTCGATGCCACCCGCCCGACTCGTGTTCGTTCGAACCAGGGCCCGGTTGACGTTTCACCTCGCGACATGGTTGCCGCGGTCTTGCCAGACCCGGCTCACATCGGCCCGAAGATGACCGGCAAGACCTGTGCTGGTGTTTTGGTCACCGGTAAAGACAAGGATGGCAAGGATCGCGCCACCTACATCTACCACGTAGCCGACAACGCCGAGACTATGGCCGAGATCGAAGCCCAGTGTGTGGTTGCGCAGACCGCATTCAACCCATTGATCGCACTTGAGCTAATGGCCAAGGGTCTTTGGAAGGGTGCCGGCGTGGTCGGCCCTGAGGTCTTTGACCCTCAGCCGTTCCTAGACCTAATGGCTTCATCTACTGGCTACAACCAGCGCTGGGTCGCTCAAGAGCGCCTACCGGCCAGCCCGCTGCGCCACCCGTAAGTTCAGCACCACCCATAATCACAGCGCGGCAGTGCGACACTGATCGCCAATGCTGCGACAGAAGTTAAAGAGAAATCCCCCGAGCCGAAGCCCGGGGGATTTCTTTATTGCTTAGTTATTACTTGACGCCGTACTTCTCACAAGCGGCTGCAACATCTGCAGTACAGATGTCTGCTGCCTTTGCGTCGCCAGCCTCAACTACCTTCTGGACATCCTCAGCCTTGATGCTGATTGGGTCTAGAGCTAGGAAAGGAACTCCGTCGTTTTCCTGAGCCTGAGTTGGCTTGTTGCCCTTTAGAAGCTCGATGGCTAGCTCTGAAGCTGCCTTCGCCTCAACTGAGAATGGCTTCCATACGGTTGACCACTGCTTGCCAAGAAGAACGTTCTGTAGACCTGCTACTGATGCGTCCTGACCACCCATAACGGCGGTCTGCTTGTTCTTGTCTAGGATCTGGATGATCGCTGCAGCGTTGTTGTCGTTTGGAGCTAGAACTGCGTCTACCTTGCCCTTTAGAGCAGTGAATGCCTGCTCGAACAAGGTGCCAGCAGTTGGGCCGTCCCAGGTACCCTTCATGGTGAAGGCTGCCTTTGCGCCAGCTGCGTCTAGAACCTTTAGAGCGCCGTCTAGGAACATCTTGGCGTTACCATCGGTTGGGTCGCCTGAGCTGTAAACGATGCTTGCGGTCTTGATGTCCTTGCCAGCTGCTGCTAGACCATCGATAACTGCCTGACCTTCTAGCTCGCCAACCTTGTGGTTGTCGAATGATACGTAGTAGTCAGCGCCAGCGATTGGGCGGTCGTAAGCAATAACAGGAACACCCTGCTTCTTCGCCTTCTCAGCTACGGTTACTGCCGCACCCTGGAAGTCAACAAGAAGCATTACACCACAGCCCTTTGAAAGCTGAGCGTCAGCGATGGTTGCATACTTAGCTGCATCCTTCTGAGCGTTCTGGATGTCGGTCTCGTAACCGGCAGCCTTTAGAGCCTTGTCAAGAGCTGGACGGTCGCCAGACTCCCAGCGGGTTCCGCTGTCGGCGTCAGGCAAAATTACACATGCACGAGTGCTGGTTGCTGCACCGGTGCTGCAGCCAGCCAGCATCAACGCTGAAACTGCTGCTACAGCAGCGATTGAAATCAATGAAGTCTTCTTCATCTCATTCCCTTCCATTTTGTTAGTTTTGAAGCCCAAAGGGATGTCTCTGGGTTGCGCGACGAATCGCACTAACCCTTATGTTCGTCTAGACAACAAAAGGTTTCAACTTGAAACCCCCATATTTCAAAGAACGTTACCTATTCGTTGTCATGTTCAACAATTGAGCGACTTTTGTTTGCATAGTGTTGGTCTGGAGCGGAGGCGTGGCATGAATTTTGATTATGATGTCGCAATCATCGGATCTGGCTTCGGCGGGTCGATTTCGGCACTCCGTCTTACCCAAAAGGGCTATCGCGTTCTTGTCATCGAAGCCGGCGCTCGGTTTGAAGACCAAGACTTCGCTAAAAACTCATTCGATCTCAAGCGCTTCCTGTTCTTTCCGCGATTGGGCATGCTTGGCATCCAACGCATCGACTTCTTAAAGAACGTGCTGGTGATGTCGGGTGCCGGCGTTGGCGGCGGTTCGCTCGTTTACGCCAATACCCTTTATCGCCCGCCCGCCGAGTTTTATAAGACCGGTTCTTGGGTCGGACTCGAAGACTGGGAAAAGGTGCTTGCCCCTCACTACGCCGAAGCCGAGCGTATGCTCGGCGTAGCTAAGAACCCCTTCTTCAGCCCTGCCGACCTAATGCTCAAGCGCTCTGCTGAACGCCTTGGCTTCGGCGACACCTTTCAAATGGCACCGGTGGGCATCACCTTCGCCCAGGAAGGCCAAGAACCAGGTCAGGATGTCGGTGACCCTTATTTCGGAGGTGCCGGCCCGAGACGCAATGCTTGCATCAACTGCGGTGAGTGCATGACCGGTTGCCGCCACGGAGCGAAGAACACTCTGGTCAAGAACTACCTCTATTTGGCAGAACAAGCGGCACCGGGCAAGACAGTCGCCGAGGTTTGGCCACTTACCCAGGTGAAAGAAATACGTGACCTGCCAGATGGCGGTTTCGAGCTCCCATTAAAGAAGGTCGCCCGAGGCGGCCATTCGGGG
>JBEGKW010000070.1:0-3402 GCA_041183865.1 Actinomycetota bacterium
AACAACAGCATGGCCGTTGCGCGATCTCCCTTGAAGAATGCCACGGTGCTGAGCACCGAGCCAAGCAAACCTTCAGCGATAATGACGATGCTCGGAACCGGAAAACCGATAGCCAATTTGGCAACAAAGAGCACCACGAAAAGAAGAGTCAGGTAGAAACCGACGCGACCGAGGACAGTCTTCGGCATTATGGCTCTAGACGGTTTGGGCCGCGGAACAAGAAACCAACTTCACGGATGTTTGGCTGGTGCAAGAGCAGCATCAAAACGCGAAGCAGACCCATTCCGAAACCACCGTGTGCCGGGGCGCCGTACTTGAAGAAGTCGAGGTAGGTCTGTAGGCCTTCAGGCTCAAGACCCTTCTGCTTCACCTGCTCGGTTAGAACATCCAGGCGGTGCTCACGCTGAGCTCCGGTGGTGATCTCGGTGCCGCGCCAGATGAGGTCGTAGCTGTTGGTTAGCGCAGGGTTGTCGGCGTGACGCATGTGATAAAACGGGCGAACCGTGGCTGGGTAGTCGGTTACGAAAACGAACTCGTGGCCGTGAGTTTCTTCGGCCCAAGCAGCGATCTGACGCTCACCCTCTGGGTCTAGGTCGCCGCCGCGCTCAACAACGTGGCCACGCTCCTTGATGATGTCAATCGCATCGTGCAGGGTCACTCGTGGGAAAGGAATCGAAGGAACCTGTACCTCGATGCCGAACAGCTTCTGAATCTCTTCGCCGTGCTGTTCCTTGACCGCCGAGATTGCAGCGTGCATTAGCTGCTCTTGGATGGCCATGATGTCTTCGTGTGAGTCGATCCATGAAACCTCGATGTCAACCGAAACGAACTCGGTTGCGTGACGCGAGGTGAATGATGGGTCAGCGCGGAAGACCGGGCCGATTTCGAAGATGCGGCCAAGACCAGACATCATCGCCATCTGCTTGTAGAACTGTGGTGACTGAGCCAGGTAGGCGTTGCCCTCGAAATACTCGAGCTTGAACAACTCTGCGTTTGACTCAGATGCCGACGCCATTAGCTTCGGGGTGTGTAGCTCAACGAACCCGTTCTCGACCCAATACTTGCGCCAGGTTGCCTCGATGGTGGTCTGAATGCGGAAGACCAGGTTCATCTCAGGGCGACGAAGGTCTAGGAATCGCCAGTCCATGCGCTTGTCGATCGAGGTGTCGTCGGCAATCGGGGTTTCTGGGTCGGCCAGGGTGACAATCTCAACGTCGTCAAGCTGAATCTCGAGACCTCCGAGCTTTACGCGCTCGTCGTGCACCAAACGACCGGTGATCCAAACGAATGAACCGTTGGTAAGGGTCGAAACCTTGGCTGCCAATGCATCGTTCTCATCAGGAGCGTCATCGATGGTTGGGCGCGGGTAGGTGACCTGAGCAGAGCCGGTCTCATCGCGAAGGATGATGAACTGGATGCGTTTCTGGTCACGAAGCTTCTCGACCCAACCGCCAAGGGTTACTGGGCCGTCTTCGCGCGCTGCAAGGTCTTTGATTAGGGTGCGGGTTCTCATAAATCCCAAGTTTAGCCGAGGGTAGACTTGAAGCTATGCCCGCCGACCGCATCCACCTGATTCGCCATGGCGAGGTGCACAATCCTGGGGGCGTTCTTTATGGGCGTTTACCGCACTTTCGTCTGAGCGACCTTGGCCACGAGATGGCCAAATCTGCCGCGTCTAAGGTGGCCGAGACCACATCCGAGCAGGGTCGTCGCGTCGTAAAGCTTTTGGCTTCGCCGCTGTTGCGCACCCAAGAGTCGGCAGCGCCGGTGGCCAGCACCTTCGGTCTCGATGTGCACACGGATGAACGTCTGATCGAGCCTTACAACATCTTTGAGGGTCGCAAGCTTTCGGCCTCACACATTCTGATTCGCCCGCACCTCTATTACCACCTGCGCAATCCGCAGAAACCGAGCTGGGGCGAGCCATACGAGGCAATCGCGGCCAGGATGATGTCGGCAATCGAAGATGCTTGGAACAGTGTCGACTCTGGCGATGTTGTACTGGTTAGTCACCAGTTGCCAATCGTGATGGTTCAGTTGACCGTCGCGGGCAAACCGCTGGCTCATAACCCAAAGCAACGTCGCTGTTCGCTCTCGAGCATCACCACGCTCGAGCGCCAGGGTGACAAATTCGTTGAGGTCTCTTATGTCGACACCGCAGCGAACCACGTAGTTATCGATAGAGGAGCTGTCTAATGCTGAAGCAGCAGGTTTTGCGTGTTGCAACTGCCATGGCAGTCGCCGGTGCGCTTGCGCTTGGTCTGGGAGCTTGCTCTGCAAACGACCCACTGGCTAGCCAGTTCAAGGCCGGCGATAACAAGAACTACATCGCTGGCGATGGTTCGGTAACCGAATACCCGGTAGCAAACCGTGGCAAGTCGGTCACCTGGTCGGGCCCCACCGAAACCGGGGGAATCCTCTCGAGTTCGCAGTTGACTGGCGTACCGGTGGTCATGAACTATTGGTACGCGGGTTGTGCCCCTTGCCGAGCCGAAGCGCCAGACCTCCTGGAGCTCTCCAAGCAGTTTCCTAAGGTTCAATTCGTCGGCGTAAATGTTCGCGATTCAGCGGCGACGGCAGCGGCATTCAACCGCAACTTCAAGCTGACCTGGTCTTCGATCATCGACAGCCAAACCGGCTCGGTGGCGCTTGCCTTCACCGGCATCGTGACCCCGGCCGCCGTGCCAACCACCCTCGTGATCGATAAGAAGGGTCGCGTCTCGGCACGCGTGCTCGGCCGCATCGATAAGTCGATTCTGACCACTCTCATCAAGACCGTCCAGGATGAGAAGTAATGAACCCAGGCGAAATCATTCTTAACGGCTCGCTGCTGGCGGCAATGCCGCTCGCGCTCGCCGCGGGATTGATTTCATTTCTCTCGCCTTGTGTTTTGCCTCTGGTGCCTGGCTACCTCGGTTTCGTTTCGGGTTCGGTCGGTTCGGGCGAAAAGAAGTCGCGTCGACGCATCATCCTTGGGGCAGTGTTGTTTGTGCTCGGCTTCACTCTGGTTTTCGTTTCGCTGGGTGCCGCCTTCGGCAGCCTCGGCACCATCCTGCAATCTGGTTTGGCTTCGGTGATTCAGCGCATCCTTGGTGTGGTGATCGTGCTGCTTGGCCTGGTCATGGTCGGTCAGTTTGGTTTTATGCAACGCACCTTCAAGATGCAGGTTTCGCCTCGGCTCGGCCTAATTAGCGCGCCGCTGCTCGGTATCGCTTTCGGCCTCGGCTGGACGCCTTGCATCGGCCCAACCCTGTCTGCCGTGCTTACGTTGTCACTCGATGGCGCATCGGCCGGCCGCGGAGCGCTCTTGACCGTTTTCTACTCGCTTGGCTTGGGTCTACCGTTCATCGCAATTGCGGCCGGTTTCGGCTGGGCTTCTAAATCGGTCGGTTTCGTGAAGCG
>JBEGKW010000071.1:0-3356 GCA_041183865.1 Actinomycetota bacterium
CTTCTCGTCGTTCTCCTTGATGAGCTTCTCGGTCGAGTAGACGATCTGCTCTGCAGAGTTGCGAGTGTCGGCTTCTTCGCGACGCTTCTTGTCTTCAGCAGCATGCTCTTCACCTTCGCGAACCATGCGCTCGATGTCTTCCTTTGAAAGCGATGAGCCGCCGGTGATGGTGACTGATGCTTCCTTGCCGGTGCCCTTGTCCTTTGCAGACACGTGCACGATACCGTTGGCGTCGATGTCGAAGGTGACCTCGATCTGTGGCACACCGCGTGGTGCTGGTGCGATGCCGGCTAGGTCGAAGTTGCCGAGTGACTTGTTGTCGCGAACGAACTCACGCTCACCCTGGTAAACCTGGATCGAAACCGAAGGCTGGTTGTCGTCAGCGGTGGTGAAGGTTTCTGAACGCTTGGTTGGGATTGCGGTGTTGCGCTCGATCAGCTTGGTCATGATGCCACCCTTGGTCTCGATACCGAGAGAAAGTGGGGTCACGTCGATAAGCAGAACGTCCTTGCGCTCACCCTTTAGAACACCAGCCTGTAGCGATGCACCTACGGCTACGACCTCATCCGGGTTTACACCCTTGTTAGGCTCGCGGCCACCGGTCAGGCTCTTGACGAGCTCTGAAACTGCAGGCATACGGGTTGAACCACCAACGAGAACAACGTGTGCGATGTCGGCAACCTTTACGCCGGCTTCCTTGATTACGTCGTTGAATGGCTTTTTGGTGCGCTCTAGTAGGTCAGCGGTTAGCTGCTCGAACTGTGCACGGGTTAGGGTCTCGTCGAGGTTGGCTGGGCCGTTCTCGGTTAGTGAGAGGTATGGCAACTGGATGTTCGCAGTCATTGACTGTGAAAGTTCCTTCTTTGCCTGCTCTGCAGCTTCCTTTAGACGCTGAAGGGCAATCTTGTCCTTCGAGACGTCAACGCCCGAAGTCTCCTTGAACTTCTTGACTAGGTGGTCAACTACACGCTGATCCCAGTCGTCTCCACCGAGACGGTTGTCACCAGAGGTTGCGCGAACCTGGATGGTTGAGAAGCCCTCATCCTTGCCAACTTCTAGAAGTGAAACGTCGAAGGTTCCACCACCGAGGTCGAATACGAGGATTAGCTCGTCTTCCTTACCCTTGTCTAGGCCGTAAGCAAGTGCGGCAGCGGTTGGCTCGTTGATGATGCGAAGTACGTTTAGACCCGCGATCTCACCGGCATCCTTGGTTGCCTGACGCTCAGCGTCGTTGAAGTATGCAGGAACGGTAATAACTGCGTCGGTGACTGCTTCACCTAGGTAGGTCTCTGCGTCGCGCTTTAGCTTTGCAAGGATGCGAGCCGAGATTTCTTGTGGGGTGAACTTCTTGTCGTCGACAGCGAAAGTCCAGTCGGTTCCCATGTGGCGCTTGACCGATGCGATGGTGCGGTCAACGTTGGTGACTGCCTGACGCTTTGCGGTCTCGCCTACGAGAATTTCGCCATCCTTGGTGAAAGCCACGATGGATGGGGTGGTGCGGAAGCCCTCTGCGTTAGCGATGACGGTTGGCTCGCCACCTTCTAGTACAGAAACTGCGCTGTTGGTGGTTCCGAGGTCGATGCCTACTGCACGTGCCATTGTGATGTTTCTCCTCTTGGGCCTTTTGAGCCCGCCTGTTTATTACCCTCTCGCTCGGACTTGAGCGATGTTGACTCAAGTTTCGCACGTCAGTGGCATGCTGTCAACAGACTTGAGTGAACTTGACTCAACTTTCAGGAAACTCACAACTTTCGCTTTTTATTCACCCCCGGCGGCTGTGTCTGACGCTAGCCTGAAGCCATGACTTCCAATGGCGCAAGCACTAAGAAACGTGGCACTTTTGCATGGGCACTCTGGGACTGGGCGGAACAGCCTTTTCCTACGATCATGCAGACCTTCATCTTTCCGGTCTACCTAGCCGGTGCGGTTGCCGCCGCCGGCACTAACGCCGATGAGCAGCTCGGTGTGGCAACTGGGCTTGCCGGTGTGATGCTGGCGCTGATTGCACCGGTGCTGGGTCGACGCTCGGATGAAAATGGCCGCCGCAAGTTCTGGCTGATGGTCAACACCTACATCCTGGTCGCCATCATGGCCGCCAGCTTCTTCATTGAACCCAAGCCCGAATACTTCGTCTTCGGTCTCGTGCTCTATGGCGTTGGCTCGGTCGTGCAAGAGTCGGCTTTCATCAACTACTACGCGATGCTCAAGTCGGTAACCACCGAAAAGAACATCGGCCGCGTCTCAGGCTACGCCTGGGGCCTCGGTTATGCGGGCGGCATCATCCTCTTGTGTATCTCGCTGTTCGGCTTCATCCTGCCCGACACCGTGTTTGGTGAGCCAAGCCAAAACAGCATGTCGGTTCGCATCGTCTTCTTATTTGCCGCGATCTGGACGGCGGTCTTCTCGATTCCGCTAATGCTTCGCGTTCCGGAGATCGAAAAGAAAGAAGGCAAGGCTCGCGAGAGCATCCTTCAGTCATACAAGTCGCTTTGGGGCCAGCTCAAGAGCTTGCGCACTCAGGCGCCAGACACCTTCAAGTTCTTGATTTCATCGGCCATCTACCGTGACGGTCTAGCCGGTGTCTTCACCTTCGGCGCGGTGCTCGGCTCTCTGGCCTTCGGTTTCAGCCAGACTCAGATCATCCTGTTCGGCATCGCGGCCAACATCGTGGCGGGCATTGGCGCCGCAGTCGGCGGTCGCTTGGATGATGCCCTCGGCAGCCGCAAGGTAATCGCCGGCTCACTAATCGGTCTCATCGTTGCCGGTTCGGGAGTCTTTATTTTTGCGAGCGCCGGGGTCATCACCTACTGGATCGGCGGCCTCCTGCTCTGCCTATTCGTGGGTCCAGCCCAGGCTTCGAGCCGCACATTCGTCTCACGCTTCACTCCGCACGGCCGCGAGGGAGAGGTCTTCGGCCTCTATCAAACCACCGGACGCGCGGTTTCGTTCTTGTCGGGCACCTTCTGGGCCATCTCGATTTCGATTGCCCACGCGCTCACCGGCGCTGAGAACACCACCATCTACGGCGTGCTCGGCCTGATGGTGATCCTGATCGTCGGCCTGGTGCTGTTGCTACGCGTAAACCCAAACCCGCGAGTTCTCGACAGCAAGTAGCGATCGGTCGGCAACCAGCCGATTATCTAGACTTAGACCATGCTCGATTTCAGCCAGTTGCTGCCGTTTAGCCTGGCTTCGGCAATCATCATCCTGTCGCCCGGCGCCGACTCATTCGTGCTGCTGCGCATCTCGCACTCTCGCGGCGTCAAGGATGGCATGGCCGCCCTCTGGGGAATCAACCTGGGCAACACCACCCAAGCCCTACTGATGATTTCTGGCGTCGGCCTGGTGGTCTCGAA
>JBEGKW010000072.1:0-2079 GCA_041183865.1 Actinomycetota bacterium
GGAATTCAGTCACAGTTCAAGGGCGAGGAAGGCAGCGAGGCTTCGCTTCCGGTTCTTTACTTGCCAGTCAACAAGACCGTAGAGATCGACCTGACCTCACGCGACGTCATTCACTCTTTCTGGGTAATCGACTTCCTTTACAAGAAGGACATGTTCCCAGCGCGCACCAACCACATGTACTTTACCCCGCAGAAGATCGGCACCTACAAGGGCAAGTGTGCTGAGCTTTGTGGTGAATTCCACTCAATGATGTTGTTCAACGTCAAGGTGGTTTCTGAAGACGATTACAAGGCGCACATGGCTCAGCTAGCGGCAGCCGGCAATGTCGGTCAGCTCGACGCTAAGTTCTCTCGCAACCAGAACCTACCTGCAGACAACCCAGAAATCCGAGGCTAACGAAGAATGGCTACCGCAACTAAGTCAAACGTGGGCACCGCCAAGAAGACCAAGGGTCAAATCCTGGTCGACTGGATTACTACCACCGACCACAAGAAGATCGGTTATCTATACCTGATCACTTCGTTCCTGTACTTCCTAGTGGGTGGTGTGATGGCTTTGGTCATCCGTGCTCAGCTGGCTGCTCCTGGTCTTGAGATCGTTGCAACCAAGGAGCAGTACAACCAGCTCTTCACCATGCACGGCACAATCATGTTGCTAATGTTCGCGACTCCACTGTTCGCGGCATTCGCAAACATCTTGATGCCAGTTCAGATCGGCGCACCGGACGTAGCCTTCCCGCGTCTAAACGCAATCGCTTACTGGTTCTACTTCTTCGGTTCCTTCGTGGCTGTTGCGGGCTTCTTCACCCCACAGGGTGCTGCTAGCTTCGGTTGGTTTGCCTACGCACCGCTATCGAACACCACCTTCTCACCGGGCCTTGGTGGAGACCTTTGGGTCTTCGGTCTAGCCCTCGGTGGTTTCGGAACCATCATGGGTGGTGTCAACTTCATCACCACCATCTTGACCATGCGGCACCTGGTATGACCATGTGGCGTCTGCCAATTTTCACCTGGAATACCCTGGTGACCTCGATCTTGGTAATCATGTGTTTCCCGCCTCTAGCAGCCGCACTATTTGCCTTGGGAGCAGATCGTCGCTTCGGTGCTCACATCTTCGACCCAGCCAACGGTGGCCCAATGCTTTGGGAGCACTTGTTCTGGTTCTTCGGTCACCCAGAGGTCTACATCCTGGCTCTGCCTTTCTTCGGCATCGTTTCTGAGATTTTCCCTGTCTTCAGCCGTAAGCCGATCTTTGGTTACAAGACCCTCGTTTACGCAACCATCTCGATTGCAGCTCTTTCGATGACCGTGTGGGCCCACCACATGTATGTCACCGGAACCGTATTGCTTCCGTTCTTCGCATTCACAACCATGTTGATTGCAGTTCCCACCGGTGTGAAGGTATTCAACTGGATCGGAACCATGTGGCGCGGTTCAGTTACCTTTGAAACCCCGATGCTTTGGACTCTGGGATTCTTGACCACGTTCATTTTCGGTGGTCTAACGGGTGTAATCCTTGCTTCTCCGGTTCTTGACTTCCATCTTTCTGACAGTTACTTCGTTGTGGCTCACTTCCACTACGTAGTTTTCGGAACCGTTGTGTTTGCTATGTTCGCAGGCATTTTCTTCTGGTATCCAAAGATGACTGGCAAGATGCTGAACGAGCGATTGGGCAAGATTCAGTTCTGGATGTTGTTCGTAGGCTTCCACGCAACTTTCTTGATCCAACACTGGCTAGGTGTCATGGGTATGCCTCGCCGATACGCGACTTACCTGCCGGAAGACGGGTTCACCTGGATGAACCAGCTGTCAACCGCCGGTTCAATCTTGCTAGCGCTGTCATTCATCCCATTCCTATGGAACGTTTACATCACCGCGCGTAAGGGTACCGTCACAACCCTGAACGACCCATGGGGTTACGGTAGATCACTGGAGTGGGCAACTGCATCACCGTTCCCACGTCACAACTTCACTTCGATTCCACGCGTTCGTTCAGAATCGCCTGCTTTCGACCTGAACCACCCAGAATTCGCGGCTCCTGAAGCTCAGGCTTCGGCAAACAAGAAGGGCTAACCGACCA
>JBEGKW010000072.1:2086-5687 GCA_041183865.1 Actinomycetota bacterium
CCGACCATGAAGTTCAACGGAAAACTCTTCTGGTTCCTGACCGCGTTCTACATCGTAGACGCAGCTGGATACGCGATTTGGTTCGCCAACTCTTACAACGGAGGCTTTGAACCAATCGGTACCGCGGCAATCGCGATGCTTGGAATTATGTCTGCCTTCCTGGCCTTCTATCTTCAGAAGACCGACAAGGTCCAGGGCAGCGTTCCTGAAGACCGTCTAGATGCAAACATTGAAGACGGAGACACCGAGATTGGTTTCTTCACACCATGGAGTTGGTGGCCATTCTTCTTGGGGCTATTCGGTTCGATCGTGTTCGCGTCCCTTGCAATTGGATGGTGGCTATTCTTCATCGGATTCCCATTGGCGCTTGTAGCTCTAATCGGATTCGTATTCGAATTACACCGCGGTCAGTACGCGCCCCTCCTTCGCGAGGGGCTTTCTTTTTACTCGAACGGCTTTTACTATCCGCGCGCCAGGTGAGTGATTTTCTTAGCGCTTGCTTGCCAGAGGGTGGGCTAGCTCTCCGTCGTCGTGGCTACTCAAAACCTCAGAGATTACGACGCGGTAAGCCTCGTACCAGCGCTTTGATTGACGTTTCGCGTCCAGGTGAGTCTCGTCACGACTAAAGGCCCTGAGCGCCTCCTGAGACTCGAAATAGTAGACAACAGAGCGTTCGGTGCGATCCTCGCTCCACCAGCGCTCAGCGCCTAGGTAGCCAGGGGTGGCTAGGGCAACATCCATGATTATGGCGTCGAGTCGGTGAAACTCTTCGTCGTACTGCCCAGGTCGAAAAATAAAGGTCGCGGAAATCATCTCTCAAGTATTGCCTATCGATGAATGAAGCAAAAGCCGGGGGAGCTCTCGGTTAAAGCAATGGACCGGAACCCCTAAGGATTCCGGTCCAGATGCTTTGTAGATTACTTTGCAGCAGGCTTCTTCGCGGCCGGCTTCTTAGCAGCAGGCTTCTTAGCTGCAGTTACAGCCTTCTTCTTAGGAGCCTCGGTTACTGCAGGAGCGTGGTCGTGGTGGGCCGCGTCAAGCTCGGTCTGAGTTACCGGCGCAATGCGGTCCTCAAAGTAGAAGCGTGACAGGCCGGCACGAAGACGCGCACGAAGAGTGATCTTGCCCTGAGCGTTCGGACGGGCAAGGGTCGGCTGGTAGTCCTTGAAGTCAATCAGCTTGTACTGCTCAAACGCGTCTAGCGGCTCGTGAACCTCGATGTACTCACCGTGTGGCATACGAATGATTCGACCGGTCTCGCGGCCGTGTAGGGCAATCTCGCGGTCCTTGCGCTGCAGTGATAGACAGACGCGCTTGGTGATGATGTAGGCAACGATCGGGCCAACAATCAGGATGATCTGAATCGAGGTCAAAACGTTGTTCATCGACATCAAGAAGTTGGTCGCGATCAAGTCGGTGCTCGCACCAGCCCATAGAGCTGCGTAGAAAGTCACACCAGCAGCACCGATAGCGGTACGGGTAGGAGCGTTGCGTGGACGGTCTAGCACGTGGTGCTCACGCTTGTCGCCGGTTACCCAAGCCTCTAGGAATGGGTATAGAGCGACAACGACTAGGAAGCCAACGCCGACGATCATCGGAAGCAGGATGTTCCAAGCCCAGGTGAAACCGCCAGCGGTCACTTCTAGGTGGGTAGGAGCTAGACGCAGAGCGCCATCCAAGAATCCGATGTACCAGTCAGGCTGGGTACCAGCAGAAACTGGAGATGGGTCGTAGCCACCGTAGTTCCAAACCGGGTTGATGGTGAAGGTAGCTGCAATCAGCATGATTACACCGAATACGATGAAGAAGAATCCACCAGCCTTAGCAACATAAACAGGCATTAGAGGGTAACCAACGACGTTTGAGTCCTTGCGACCTGGGCCTGAGTAGTGGGTGTGCTTGTGAATTACCACCATGAACAAGTGGATCACGATGAAGATCAAGATAAGTGCTGGAACCAACAGAATGTGAAGACCGTAAAGACGGGCAACAATCTGCTCACCTGGGAACTCGCCACCGAATAGCAACGAAGAGGTGTAGGCGCCGATGACCGGTAGACCCTTGATCATTCCATCGATGATGCGAAGACCGTTACCCGAAAGAAGGTCGTCTGGAAGTGAGTAGCCGGTGAAGCCAGCGGCCATACCGAGAACGAAAAGCATGAAACCAACAACCCAGTTGATTTCGCGTGGCTTGCGGAATGCGCCGGTGAAAAACACGCGAAGCATGTGCAGGCCAGCGGCTGCTACGAAGAGCAGAGCAGCCCAGTGGTGAACCTGGCGCATGAGCAAACCACCGCGCACCTCGAATGAGATGTCAAGGGTTGAAGCGTATGCAATCGACATCTCGGCACCCTTTAGTGGGCCGTAAACGCCGTCGTAGATAACCGGAGTCATCGCAGGCTGGAAGAAGAAGGTCAGGAAGGTTCCTGAGAGCAGCAAGACGAAGAAGCTGTATAGGGCAACCTCGCCGAGCATGAATGACCAGTGGTCAGGGAAGATCTTGCGACCGAACTCCTTAAGGATTCCGGCAACGCCGACGCGCTCGTCAAGGTAGTTGGCGGTTCCGGCTAGGAAACCACCCTTTTTCTGAGTGTCTACAGCAGTGCTCATTTTTAACGCTCCCAGAAGCTAGGGCCAACAGGCTCGGTGAAGTCGCTCTGCGCGATTAGGTAACCCTCTGCGTCAACTGCGATTGGCAGCTGAGGTAGTGGGCGTGATGCAGGACCAAAGACAACCTTGCACTCGTCGGTGACGTCGAAGGTTGACTGGTGGCATGGGCAAAGAAGGTGGTGGGTGTGCTGCTCGTAAAGAGCAACCGGGCAACCAACGTGAGTACAGATCTTGCTGTAAGCAACGATGCCGTCGTAAGACCAGCTCTTGCGCTCAGCTGATTCCTTGATCTCACTCGGGTCGAGACGAACCAGAAGAACTGCAGCCTTAGCCTTTTCTTCTAGCTTGTGGTGCTCTAGCTCGCTTAGACCTTCTGGGATGACGTGGAAAACAGACCCTAGGGTTACGTCAGAAGCCTTGATTGGCAAGCCTGATGGGTCCTTGGTTAGACGTGTTCCGGCCTTCCACATGGTGTGGCGCAGGGTGTCCTTAGGGTTTGGACCTAGGTCACCGAAGAAGAAGATTGCTGGGATTGGGAACAGTGCAAGAGCACCGTATAGAGAGCGGCGGATCAGCTTGCGACGTGAGAAACCAGATTCGCTGTCGGCTAGCTTGATGATTTCAACCGCGCGGGCACGAACTTCTTCGCTGCCGCGGGTCTGGTGGCGCTCTTCAGCGATTTCAGCGTCCGGCATAAGGGTCTTTGCCCAGTGCACGGCACCGATGCCGATGCCGAACAAACCAAGGGTGATTCCAAGACCCATGAATAGGGTGTTGTTGCGCACAGTGCCGAGGTCGTCGCTCAGTGGGAACGCGAAGTAGGCGTAGATCGAGAAGATCGAGCCGACTACTGACGCCAAGAACAAGAAGGCTACCTGACGAGCAGCGGCCTTTTCGTGCTTGACGCTCTTGTCGGTCATGCGAACACGGTGTGGCTCCAAGCCTGGGTCAGCAACCTTGTCAGGTGCGATAACCGCTAGGCCAGTTGC
>JBEGKW010000073.1:0-3188 GCA_041183865.1 Actinomycetota bacterium
ACCCGCGCGACCTGATGCGTAGATGATTGGCAACTCAAGGATGCCATCGATGTCTAGGTCAGGAACCGAGTCGTGAAGGTCTGATGCTAGACCGAGTAGCAAGTCATGAGTCTCTTCAACTACTTCGTCGATGCGAGCGTCAGGACGGTCAGTCTTGTTGACCAACAAGATAACTGGAAGCTTTGCTTCTAGAGCCTTGCGAAGCACGAAGCGGGTCTGAGGTAGTGGACCTTCAGATGCGTCAACGAGAAGCACAACACCGTCAACCATAGAGAGACCGCGCTCAACCTCGCCACCGAAGTCGGCGTGGCCTGGGGTATCAATCACGTTGATGGTGATCTCTTTGCCACCTGAGTGGTCGCCCTTATAGGCAATGGCGGTGTTCTTGGCGAGGATGGTAATACCCTTCTCGCGCTCGAGGTCACCTGAGTCCATTACTCGTTCGCCCACGGTTCCGTGGTCGCTGAAAGATCCGGTCTGGCGAAGCATGGCATCGACCAAAGTGGTCTTGCCGTGGTCTACGTGGGCAACGATTGCGACATTGCGCAAGTCATCTCTGGTGGCCTGAGCCATAAGAACATCCTTTGTGAGCGCGCCAAACAGCATAAATAGTTGGCGCTTCGAAAATATTTAGGGGGTGCAGAATTGCATCTTTGAGCCCCTGCCCTTTCAGTCTACCTGAGCGGGGGCAAAAAGTGGAGGTTTAGCGACCTGCCAAGCGTGCCTCGCGACGGCGCTTCTGCTCTGCAGGGTCAGGCACCGGCACGGCCTCGATAAGGCGTTGGGTGTATGGATCCTGAGGATTCTTGAGAATCTGGTCACGAGGACCCTGCTCAACAAGACGGCCATTCTGCATCACGGCAATGCGGTGCGACAAGATGTCAACTACTGCAAGGTCGTGGGTAATGAACAAGCAAGCAAACTTCAACTGCTCCTGCAGCCCCTGAAGTAGGTCCAGGAATCTCGCCTGAACCGATACATCCAGTGCCGAGGTCGGCTCGTCAGCGATCAGCAGGTCTGGGGTTAGCGCCAGAGCGCGGGCGATTCCGATGCGCTGACGCTGTCCACCAGAAAGCTCGTGTGGGTAGCGGTTGCGGTAGCTGCGAGGTAGCTCAACTGAGTCGAGTAGATCTTCAACGCGGCGGTGCAACTCGTCACCCTTGGCAATGCCGGCCAGTAGCATCGGCTCGCCGATGCTCTCGCCAATTGGCAAACGCGGGTTCAAAGAAGAAGCTGGGTCTTGGAAAACGATTCCGGTGTGGCGACGAATCTGTGATAGCGCCTTCATGTCGGCGTTGCTGATGTCGTTTCCAGCAACCGAGATAATGCCCTCCTTGATCGGTAGTAAACCGATTGAAGCGCGACCAATCGTGGTCTTACCCGAGCCAGATTCACCGACGAGACCGACGATTTCACCAGGATAGATTTCTAGACTGAAGTCGGTTACCGCCTTGAAAGCAGGTGCTCGACCGCGCTTTGGGTACTCAATGGTTACATTTTCAAGCCTCAGAACCGGCTCGGCCTTTGTGCCCTCTGCGACCTTCAGCTCACGAACGGCAACCGAACCTAGCTTCGGCACAGAAGCAAGCAGCTGCTGAGTGTATGGGTGCTGTGGGCGGTTGAAGATGTTGTCAGCGGTGTCGTACTCGACGGTCTTGCCGTCTTTCATGACCAAGATCTCGTCTGCCATGTCGGCAACTACGCCCATATCGTGGGTGATGAGAAGGACCGCTGAGTTTAACTTGTCCTTCAAGTTGCGCATTAGGTCGAGGATTTCCGCCTGCACCGTCACATCAAGTGCGGTGGTCGGCTCGTCGGCAATCAGAAGTGCAGGGTCACAAGCCAAAGCCTGTGCAATCATGGCGCGCTGGCGCTGTCCACCCGAAAGCTGGTGAGGATACTTGTCGACCGAGGTTTCTGGGCTCGGAATCTCAACCAGCTTGAGAAGGTCGATGGCCTTAGCCCGTGCGTCTTCAGAGGAAATGTCAAAGTGAGAACGAAGAGTTTCAATAATCTGGAATCCGATTGTATAAACCGGGTTCATAGCGGTCATCGGCTCTTGGAAGATGTAAGCAACTTCCTTACCGCGGAACTTACGAAGCGTTGAATCGTTAGCACCGAGCATCTGGGTGCCCTTGATCTTTACGCTTCCGTTGACTCGGGCGTTTGAAGCCAACAAGCCCATTAGCCCCATCGAGGACGAAGACTTTCCTGAGCCAGACTCTCCAACGATGGCCAGAACCTTGCCAGCCTCGATTGAGTAGTTCATGTCGATAGCTGCCGGGTACCAGACACCATCAACCCAAAAGTCAAGGTTGTAGCTCTCTACTTCGAGAACTGCATTTTTCTTTTCACTCATTTAGTTTCCTCGCGCATCTTTGGTGCTGGTGAAGATTTGGTAGGGATAATGGAGTCGTGAACACCATTAGACCCAAGGTCAGCCTCTACGCCGGAATTGGCGCTGGCATCGTGACGCTTTTGGCCATAGTGCCCGCTATTTTCGCTGGCGCTTGGGTTCAACTGCCCGGCTTGATCTGCACGATCGCTGCCATTGACTTGGGCGTTTGGGTGTTCTTCATCAACCCACGCATCTGCTACGACGCTGAGCGTGTGATTGTTGTGAACCCGTTGCGAGTCTTCAAAGCCGACTGGGCCGCTGTCGAAGGTTTTGAGACCAAATTCGGCCTGACCATAGTGACCGCCACCAAGAAGTTCGTCGCCTGGTCTGCCCCAGCTCCGAGCCGGCGAGAGGTTCGCAGAATCTCTAAACATGACCTCAAGGGAACTAGCCTCGAGAATCAAGCTTTCATCGAGCCCGGATTGGTTCACGGTTTCGAATCTGGCAGCGCCTTTTGGCAGCTCGAAGAGGTTCGAGCCGGCAACACCGCAAAAACCAAAACCATCAACGTCAGCACAAACTGGCAGAGCGTTATCGCTCTCTTGGTAATAGCCGGTCTGGCCTACATCGATCTGCATATTTAGTTCTTCTCGAGGGTCTTAGCGTTAGCCAAGTCTTTGCGACCTAGCTTGCGCTTCTGGCGAGGGTCAAACGCATCGCGCAGCCCGTCGCCGATGAAGTTGACGCTTAGAGCAATCGAAATAATGAAGAATCCCGGCCACCAGAACAACCAAGGGCTGGCCTGGAAAGAGTCTTGATACTGGCTAATCAAAGTACCTAGCGAGACGTC
>JBEGKW010000074.1:0-3485 GCA_041183865.1 Actinomycetota bacterium
CTGTTTCGCTCGCTTTCTGCCTGCCTGATCGCAGGTTTATTCATCGCGATCCGCAATCCGAAGGCGTTTAGGGTCAACCCTGGCGAATGGAAGTGGTTCCTTTTGCTCGGTATGGGCGGTGTCGGACTAATGCAGTGGTCGTATGCAAACGCGGTGGCCAACTTGCCGGTCGGAGTTGCCCTACTGATTCAGTACACCGCGATCATCCTCGTGCCGATCGCCAGCCTGCTCTTGTTCAAAACCAAGGTTTCTAAACGACTTTGGCTCGGAGTCGCCCTGGTTCTTTCGGGTCTCGTTGTGGTGTCGCACATTTGGCAGGGTGGCCTCAGTGTTATCGGTCTGGTCTATGCCGCAATTGCAGCGTTGGCTACCACCGTTTACTACATGGTCGGAGAGCAGTTGGCTACCACCGTTTACTACATGGTCGGAGAGCATGTCCACAAGACTCGAGACGCGTTCTCGACGCTCTTTTACTCGATGCTGGTCTCGGCCTTGATGTGGGTGGGCTTAAGTCGCTTTTGGGCTTTCGACTTCTATAGATTCGCAATCGAGTTAGACCTGGGCGGCAATTTGGCCGGAACAGTCATCCCGGCTTGGGTTATTTTTGCCTGGCTAGGTGTCATGGGCTCGTTCGTTCCGTTGTATCTGACCTACGCTGCCCTGCCTCATCTGAGCGCCACAGGAGTGGGAATCATGTCGACCACCGAAACCATCTTTGGATTCCTTTTTGCCTATCTCTGGCTGGGTGAGAAAATCGATGGATTACAAACGCTTGGCGGATTGTTAGTTATTGCGGGCATAATCATTGCCCAGATTTCAAGGAGAACCTCAAAATGGCAACTATCGAACTAGGTGCGGCTAACTTCGGCGACACCGTCGTAACCGACGGAATAGTGATCGTCGACTTTTGGGCTGAATGGTGTGGCCCATGCCGTCAGTTCGCGCCAATTTTCGAAGAGGCATCGACCAAGCACCCAGACATTGTCTTTGGCAAGGTTGATACCGAAGCCGAGAAGCAGCTCGCCGGTGAAGCAGGTATCAGTTCAATTCCAACCCTGATGGTTTTCCGCGACGGCATCCTGCTCTACAACCGCGCCGGTGCGCTTCCTGGTGCAGGGCTAGAAGAACTTATCGCCGCCGTCAAGGAGCTCAACATGGATGAAATCCGTGCCGAGATCGCCAAGCAGGGCGATGAAATCGGCGATTTGTCTGAGGTCGAATAATGGCTAGGGTCAGCAACAACTCAATGGCGATGCTGGCCACAGTCAGCGTGGTTGGCGTATTCGCCTCGACTCTTGGATTCTTCAATGCAGACCTTTGCACGGTCGAGCAACTTGAAGGTTGGACCTCTTGCGCGGCCATTGAACAACAGCGCCACCTTGGTAGCATTGGGTTCTTGGCCCTATCGATTATTGGCTTCACCGTTTCTATCATTCGGATCAAAAAACCGAAATAGACTGCTCTTGTGCACAAGCCCAATGACGCGACTGTAGCCCTCCGCGAGGGAATCTTTGAATACGCCCGCAAGCGACTCGAATACGATCCCGCTCCTCTTGATGCACCGCAAACCTTCGAATACCTGACCGAAAACGCCGGCCCTACCGTTACTGAGGAAGGCCTCGGCGGGCTAAAGTCACTCAAGTTGTTTGAGAACGTCTTGGCCCCGGCCACGATCTCAACCGATCACCCTGGCTACCTTTCTTTCATCCCTTGCGCTCCGACAGAAGCAGCCAAGCTTTTTGACCTCGTAGTTTCTGCCTCGGCTATCTATGGCGGTTCATGGATGGAAGGCGCCGGAGCCGTCTACGCCGAAAATGAAGTTCTAACCTGGCTGGCAAAAGAAGCAGGATTACCTGCTGGAGCCGGCGGAGTATTCGTTCAAGGTGGCACGCTCGGTAACTTGAGCGCTCTGGTGGCCGCGCGTCACCGGGCCGCGGCTCGCTTGAAGGCTGCCGGCCAACCGAGACCTGAGTCTTGGAAGTTCATTTGCAGTGCCGAGGCACACTCATCCTTGAAGGCGGCGGCAGCTGTCATGGATGTTGAAATCATCAAGGCAGAAGTTGACGGCGAGGGAAGGCTTCGTGGCCCAGCGGTACAAGCAGCCTTGGATGAAGCCGGAGCCGGGGTCTTTGCAATCGTGGCCACCGGAGGCACCACTAACTTCGGAATCGTTGACAAGCTAGATGAAATCGGTGCGGTAGCCAACGCAAACTCGATCTGGTTCCACGTCGATGGCGCCTACGGGCTAGCCGGAATCTTGTCACCGGTCTCAAAGCCACTTTTCATCGGCTTAGAAAAGGCCGATAGCTTCATCGTCGACCCTCACAAGTGGTTGTTTGCACCTTTCGACGCCTGTGCACTGCTTTACCGCAACCCAGAGGACGGCCGGCAGGCGCACACCCAGCACGGCGAATACCTGGACACTTTGACCGATTCCGGTGACTGGAACCCGAGCGACTATGCCTACAACCTCACTCGCCGTCCACGCGGCTTGCCACTTTGGTTCTCGCTCGCCACCCACGGGGTTAGGGCCTATCGTGATGCAGTAACTCACAACGTCGAGTTAGCTAGCCAAATTGCCGATGAAATCAAGCGACGCCCAGGCTTCGAGTTGGTTCGCGAGCCCGAGCTTTCAGTGGTCGTCTTTACTAAGGACGGCTGGACCCTCGACGATTACAACGTTTGGTCCGAGAAGCTCCTCCAGGATGGCATTGCCTTCGTCGTTCCAAGTTCACACCAAGGCAAACCAAACACCCGCTTTGCGATTGTGAACCCTGAGACCAGCTATGAACTTCTGTGCCAGATTCTAGATTCAATGGAGAACAAATGACCTTCAAAGTAACCGTCGCTGAAGCAGGAGAACCACTTTCTCGAGTCAAGTCGGCCGAGCGCAAATCGCTCAAGGTGGCGCTTGTGCAGACCAAATGGCATGCCGATGCGGCCGAGCACGAAGCGGTGCTGCTCGAGGGCATTCGTCTCGCAGCCGAGAACGGCGCCGAGATCGTTTTTCTACCTGAACTGACCCTCAGCCGTTACATGGCCGATACCCGCCCGACCGGCACCCCAAACGCGCTGGCAGAGCAACTTGATGGCGGGCCAACCCACATCCTGGCAGCCAAAGCGGCGGCGGAAAACAATGTTTTCGTGCACATCTCGCTTTATGAACACGAAGATAGAGCCGATGGCCGAGGTTTGAATTGCGCCATCATCGTGGCACCAACCGGTGAAATCATCGCGAGAACTCCAAAACTTCACATCCCAGTCACCGCGGGCTACTACGAGGATGAGTATTTTGCTCCTGGGCCGGCAGACGGTGAGCCGTATCCGGTTTATGAACTTGAATTCGAAGAGACCACCGCAAACATTGGCCTACCTACCTGCTGGGATGAATGGTTCCCTGAGGTAACTCGAAACTACAGCCTCCGAGGTGCTGAGATTCTGGTCTATCCAACCGCTATTGGCTCAGAGCCAGATCACCCAGAGTT
>JBEGKW010000075.1:0-2975 GCA_041183865.1 Actinomycetota bacterium
CCAACGCGTTGATGTCGTACTGACCAACGAAGACGCCAAATATGGCAAGAAGGTTCAGTTCTATTACGTTGCGGCCCGTGGCCAACAGGTGGTTGACACCATCGCGAACGCCACCATCAAAGAGGGCTACAACGATGAGGTTCCAAACACCCCTTGGTACCTAGCGCTGCTCGGCAGCTTGATTCCTTTTGTCATCATCGGTGCCATCTTCTGGTTCTTGATGTCTGGCATGCAGGGTGGCAACAGCAAGGTGATGAACTTCGGTAAGTCACGCGCAAAGCTGGTAAACAAAGACACCCCTAAGGTCACCTTCGCCGACGTAGCCGGAGTCGATGAGGCCATCGAAGAGCTCGAAGAAATCAAGGATTTCCTAAAGTCTCCGCAGAAGTTCCAGGCGGTGGGCGCCAAGATTCCTCGCGGTGTCTTGCTTTACGGCCCTCCGGGAACCGGTAAGACCTTGGTTGCCAAGGCGGTTGCTGGCGAAGCCGGCGTTCCGTTCTTCACCATCTCGGGTTCTGACTTTGTCGAAATGTTTGTCGGTGTCGGTGCTTCTCGCGTTCGCGACCTGTTCGACCAGGCCAAGCAGAGCGCCCCAGCGATTATCTTCGTTGACGAGATCGATGCAGTTGGACGCCACCGCGGCGCCGGAATCGGTGGCGGTAACGACGAGCGCGAGCAGACCCTGAACCAGCTTTTGGTTGAGATGGACGGCTTTGACTCGAAGACCAACATCATTCTGATCGCGGCTACCAACCGCCCAGACATTCTTGACCCTGCCTTGCTTCGCCCAGGTCGTTTCGACCGTCAGATCGGCGTTGGCGCACCAGACCTAATCGGTCGCGAGCAAATCTTGAAGGTTCACGCCAAGGGCAAGCCAATTGCCGACGACGTTGACCTAGCTCTCGTTGCTCGTCGCACCCCTGGCTTCACCGGTGCCGACCTTGCCAATGTCTTGAACGAGGCTGCCTTGCTAACCGCTCGTCAGGGCGACAAGCAGATCACCGCGGCAACCATCGATGAGTCAATCGACCGCGTCATCGGCGGGCCGCAGAAGAAGTCTCGCCTCATGCAAGACAAGGAGCGCCTAAACACCGCTTACCACGAGGCCGGTCACGCCCTAGTGGCAGCTTCGCTAAACGACAGCGACCCGGTCACTAAGGTCACCATCCTTCCTCGCGGCCGTGCCTTGGGTTACACCATGGTCTTGCCGCTAGAAGACCGCTACTCGGTTTCACGTAACCAGCTGCTCGACCAGATTGCTTATGCGATGGGTGGCCGAGTTGCCGAAGAAATCGTCTTCCACGACCCAACCACCGGCGCTTCGAACGACTTCGAGAAGGCAACTGCCACCGCTCGTCAGATGGTCACTCAGTATGGCTTCAGCTCAACCCTTGGCGCTGTCAGCTTTGGTGGTGGCGGCGAGGTGTTCATCGGTCGTGACATGGCTCAGGCTCGTGAATACTCAGAGGTCACCGCTCAGCAGATCGACGCCGAAATCCGCGCGATTCTTGAGGGCGCTCACAACGAGGCATACAAGGCAATCAACCAGAACCGTGCCGTTCTAGATGCCATGGCGAAGGAGTTGATGGAGAAGGAAACTCTGAATCCAGACGACATCGCCCGCATCTTCAAGGCGGTCAAGAAGCTGCCGAAGCGTGCTCAGTGGTTGTCGAGCAAGTCTCGTCCGGTTTCAAAGATCGCTCCGATCGCGATTCCGGTAAAGGGCTCATCGGCCGCTAAGGCTTCGGCTAGCAAGGCTGCCGAAACCAAGGCTGCAAAGGCCGAAAAGCCGGCCGCTAAGAAGCCGGCTGCCACGAAGGCCGCTGCGCCAAAGAAGCCAGCCGCCAAGAAGGCGACCGACTCGAAAGACCAGGCATAGTTTCAAGTGATTGATTCCGAACGCATCAAAGCGGCGGTTGTCGAGTTAATCTCAGCAATCGGCGAAGACCCGAATCGCAGTGAGCTTCAGGCCACTCCGACCAAGGTCGCCGAGGCGTATGCGGAATTCTTCAAGGGCGTCGGGCAAGACGCCAAGCTTGCCATTGCCGACACCTTCGAGGCCGAGCACATCGAAGTTGTGATTCTCAAAGACATCGACTTCGTTTCGATCTGCGAGCACCACCTGCTGCCATTCACCGGAGTCGCTCACATTGCATACCTGCCGAGTGACCGCGTTGTCGGCCTTGGTCGTTTGCCAAAGTTGGTTGAGATCATCGCCGCCCGCCCGCAGCTGCAAGAAAACCTAACCGCTCAGATCGCGGATGCACTCGAAGATGGCCTCGGCACCCAGGGTGTAGTCGTGGTCATTGAGGCTCGTCACCACTGCGTGGTTTCTCGCGGCGCTCGACAGCCAGAGGCCAACACGGTAACCATGGCCGCCCGCGGAGTCTATTCAGAACCGATCGCGCGCGCCGAAGTCATGGGGCTGATTTCAAAGTGAGCGAAAGTCGCACCGAAAATAAGCGTGCGGAGTTTCAGCGACCTTTGGTTATGGGCGTGCTCAACGTCACGCCAGATTCATTCAGCGATGGCGGCGAATACGATTCGCTCGGAGCCGCGCTAGACCACGCTCGACTGCTCATCATGGGCGGCGCAAACATCATCGATATCGGCGGCGAATCGACCCGACCTGGTGCACCAAGAGTTGCCCCAGATGTTGAACTTTCACGAGTGATGCCGGTTATCGAGGCCCTCACGGCAGAGCTTGCCGAGACCAATCGCCGCGACGTTCGCATCAGCATCGACACCATGAATGCCACCACCGCACTGGCGGCGGTTTCTGCCGGAGCCCACATCATCAACGACGTTTCTGGTGGCCTTGCCGATTCAAAAATGTTCGCGGTCGCCGCGGCAACCGGTGCCGAGATTGTGATTTCGCACTGGCGCGGTTTCAGCGATGGCATGGACAAGCTCAACACCTACCTGGACCTAGCCGCCGAGGTAGCCGCCGAACTCAAACTTCGCATCGATGCAGC
>JBEGKW010000076.1:0-2882 GCA_041183865.1 Actinomycetota bacterium
AGCCATTAGGCACCTGCCTTCTGCTGGCGAAGAAGACCTGCCGGAGCAACTTCTTCAAGCGATAGACCACGACGAGCTGCAACTGCGGCAGGCTCTTCAAGCTGACGCAATGCTTCGATGGTGGCGTGAACGATGTTGATGGTGTTCGATGAACCGAGCGACTTGCTCAATACATCGTGGATACCTGCACACTCAAGTACTGCACGTACTGGACCACCGGCGATAACACCGGTACCCGCAGCAGCGGGGCGAAGTAGTACAACACCCGCAGCAGCTTCACCCTGGACAGGGTGAGGAATGGTGCTTGCAATGCGTGGAACGCGGAAGAAGTTCTTCTTTGCCTCTTCTACACCCTTAGCGATTGCTGACGGAACTTCTTTCGACTTTCCGTAGCCAACGCCAACGAGACCGTTGCCGTCGCCGACAACTACTAGTGCGGTGAAGCTGAAGCGACGACCACCCTTTACAACCTTTGAAACGCGGTTGATGGTTACAACGCGCTCTAGGAATGGGCTCTTCTCGGTTTCGCGCTCACGACGGTCACCACGTGGTGCACGGTCGCGTGAACCACGGCGAGCTTCGCGCTCGTTTGGTTCTACGGTCTCTGCAACAACAGTGGTTGCTGCGTCAGTAGTCTCAGTAGACAACTTTTGCTCCTTGTTATCAGCCATTAGAGGACCAACCCGCCTTCGCGAGCACCGTCAGCAATTGCTGCGATGCGTCCTGCGTACTTGTTACCGCCGCGGTCGAATACGACCTCAGCGATGCCGGCCTTCTTAGCGCGCTCAGCAACTAGCAGACCAACCTGCTTTGCCTTTGCGCTCTTGTCGTCAGCTGACTTACGGAAGTTTGCTTCCATGGTTGAAGCTGAAGCCAAGGTGATGCCCTTGGTGTCGTCTACAACCTGGACGAATACGTGACGTGCTGAGCGGGTAACAACTAGGCGTGGACGTAGCGCGTCACCGGTGATCTTCTTTCGAAGACGTAGGTGGCGACGGGTACGGGCAGCGCTCTTGCTCTTGCCGCGAGTCTTAGGAATTAAACCCATGATTACTTACCTGACTTTCCGGCCTTGCGGCGAACAACCTCGCCAGCGTAACGAACACCCTTGCCCTTGTAAGGCTCTGGCTTGCGCAGCTTGCGTAGGTTAGCGGCAACCTCGCCAACAGCCTGCTTGTCGATACCCGACACTGAGACCTTGGTGTTGCCCTCTACGGTGAAAGTGATACCGGCTGGTGCCTGTACCAGGATCGGGTGTGAGTAACCAAGCGCGAACTCAATGTCTGAGCCCTTTGCAGTTACACGGTAACCGGTACCAACGATCTCAAGACCCTTGGTGAACCCATTAGTTACACCTTCGATGTTGTTTGCAATCAGGGTGCGGGTTAGACCGTGGAGCGAACGTGATACACGCTCGTCGTCTGGACGGGTGACAACAATGTTGCCATCCTCTAGCGCAACAGTGATTGGAGAAGCAACTACGTGAGAAAGAGAACCCTTAGGACCCTTTACCTCAACGGTGCTGCCATCAATCTTTACTTCGACTCCAGCTGGAACTGAAATCGGCAATCTACCAATACGTGACATCTGTGATTACCAAACGTAGGCGAGAACTTCTCCGCCTACTCCCTTCTTCGCAGCCTGACGGTCAGTAAGTAGACCTGATGAAGTTGACAAGATAGCAATACCCAAGCCACCAAGAACGCGAGGAAGCTCAGTTGACTTTGCGTAAACGCGAAGACCTGGCTTTGAAACACGCTTGATGCCAGCGATTGAACGCTCGCGGTTTGGGCCGTACTTTAGTGCGATGGTCAAGGTCTTACCGACCTCTGCATCTTCAACCTTGATGCTTGCAATGTAACCCTCAGCCTTAAGGATGTCTGCAATCGCAGCCTTTAGCTTGCTGTAAGGCAGGCTAACGGTCTCGTGATAAGCAGAGTTACCATTGCGCAGCCGGGTCAGAAAGTCTGCAACCGGATCTGTCATTGTCATTTATTTGTATCCATTCCTCGGAGGTTTCCGGACCGTTTACAAGCGGCCGGACCTTCCCGATTTATTAGTTGGTCTTGAAAGGGAAGCCAAGTGCCTTTAGAAGCGCACGGCCTTCGTCGTTAGTCTTTGCAGTAGTAACTACGGTGATGTCCATACCACGAGGGCGGTCGATCTTGTCCTGGTCGATTTCGTGGAACAGAGTCTGCTCCTGAAGACCGAAGGTGTAGTTACCGTTGCCATCGAACTGCTGGTCGCTCAAGCCGCGGAAGTCGCGAACACGAGGAAGTGCAAGGTTCAATAGACGGTCTAGGAATTCCCACATACGGTCGCCACGAAGAGTTACGTGAGCACCGATTGCCTGGCCTTCGCGAAGTTTGAACTGCGCGATTGATTTGCGAGCCAAGTTGACCTGTGGCTTCTGACCAGTGATTGCGGTTAGGTCGCGAACTGCGCCGTCGATTAGCTTGCCATCCTTGGCGGCGTCGCCGACACCCATGTTGACAACAATCTTGGTTAGGTTCGGGATCTGGTGAGGGTTGGTGAAACCAAATTCCTTAGCCAGAGCAGCAGCAATGTCTGCACGGTACTGAGCCTTTAGGCGTGGAAGTGCCTTAGCTGGAGTCTTTGCGGTAGCCATTAGATGTCCTTACCTGACTTCTTCGCGATACGAACGCGAACGGTCTTGGTTACGCCATTCTTGGTGACGGTCTCAACACGTGAACCGATACGAGTCGGCTTCTTGGTTGATGGGTCTACCAGGGCAACGTTTGAGATGTGAATCGGCATACTCTTTTCAATAATTTGTCCTTGTGAACGTGTTCGCTTGTTCTTTTGGTGACGCTTTGCAACATTCACTCCTTCAATCACCACTTGCTCAGTTGTCTTGAAAG
>JBEGKW010000077.1:0-2852 GCA_041183865.1 Actinomycetota bacterium
TGACCTCGCTTTACCCGGATGCCGCGATTCCGCTTCTCTCGATGAACGTATACGAGGGTGACCTCGGAATTAACGGTGGTCAGCCGAAGAACGTCTTCGCTCTAGACACTCAGAACATGAAGCAAATTGCCGGTGGCAAGTCGGGGGTCAAGGGTCTTCGTTTGCAGCTTGGTGAAACCGTGAAGCTGCCGAAGGACCTGGGAACCGTTACCTTCGATGGTCTCAAGCGCTTCGCATCACTCGATGTGACCTATAACCCTGGCGGAGTATGGGTGCTGGTCTTCGCGCTGCTTGCCCTCGCCGGCGTAACCACGTCACTCTTGGTGCCTCGCCGCCGCGTCTGGATTCGCCAGACCGAAACCGGTTTTGAAGTTGCTGCTCTAGCCCGTGGTGATGACCCTGCACTCGAAAAGGTAGTCGCCGATATTGTTGCCGAACTTTTGCCTAAGAAGATAAAGAAGGAATCCGATGAATAGCATTTCGCTAAACGCCGACCTCGCCGCGATCTCTCGACTTGTCGTCGAAGGCGCGATGTTGGTTTATACCTTTGCGTTCCTAACCTTCGCCTATCACCTTTCGCAGTTGGCCAGCACCAAGAAGGCGGTTCGCGCCGGTGCCACCAAGCTCGAACGAGTCGGCATCGTGCTCTTGGCAATCGCTGCTGTCATCCATGGCGTCGGTGTTGTTCTTCGCGGTATCTCGGCTTCGCGAGTGCCATGGGCGAACATGTATGAATTCTCGATCACCGGCTCTTTCGTCGTCGTTGCCATCTTCTTGTTTGCCTTGACCATCAAAGACATTCGCCTAATCGCAACCTTTGTCGCCGGCTTCAATCTGCTGATTCTCGGCACCGCCGACACCATTTTCTACGTCGACGTGAAGTCGCTGATGCCTGCTTTGCAGAGCTACTGGCTGGTCATCCACGTGATGGTGGCCGTGTTGGCCACCGCGTTCTTCAACATCGCGGCGGCGCTTTCGATCGCCTACATTTTCAAGACCGCCAAGTGGGTCAAGGCTTCGAAGCTCAAGCTGGTCGATTTGATGCGCCGCATCCTGGCGCTGTTTCCTAACGAAGAGAAGCTCGAGCGACTTTCTTACCGCTTCAACATCATCGGCTTCATCCTCTGGACCTTCACCCTCATCGCGGGCGCCATCTGGGCTGAGCGAGCCTGGCACCGCTACTGGGGTTGGGACACCAAGGAGGTCTGGACCTTCATCATCTGGACCATCTATGCCGGCTACCTGCACGCAAACGCAACCCGTGGTTGGAACGGCAAGCGTTCGGCCTGGTTGGCCGTGGTCGGCTTCGTCGCGATTCTCTTTAACTTCACCGTGGTCAACCTGTTCTTCAAGGGCCTCCACGTTTACAGCGGCCTGAAATAGAAGCGCCTGCCCAGATTGTCTAACCAGCCATCGCGCCCGGCGCTAACCGACCTGCTGTCTTCGGCACGCGTCGTTTCGCTGCCGTTGCGCACGCGCTTTCGCGGTGTCGTCGACCGCGAGGTGATGCTCTTCGAGGGGGCAAACGGTTGGGCCGAGTGGTCGCCATTTCTTGAATACCCGGATGAAGAGGCTGCCGTCTGGTTGGCCGCCGCAATCGAGTTTGCCTACGGTGAGCTTCCTGAACTTCGCCGCGAGGCAATCCCGGTAAATGCAACCCTTCCCGCTGTCGCGCCAGACCAGGTTGAAAAAGTGCTTTCCCGATTTGGTGATTTTGGCACGGTAAAGATCAAGGTTGCCGAGCCGGGGCAGAGCCTCAATGACGATCTGCAGCGCGTTTGGGCAGTTCGCGCAGCCTACCCGGATGCACGTATTCGCTTGGATGCCAACGGCGGTTATTCGGTCGAAGATGCCATGGTCGTTGCCGCGGCCATGATCGAAAACGGAGTTTCGCTCGACTACCTAGAGCAGCCGGTTTCGACCATTGCCGAGATGGCTGAGCTGAAACTGCGACTAAACAAGGCCGGTATCGGTTCGCTGCAAACCGGCGGCGTGAAGATTGCCGCCGATGAGTCGGTGCGCAAAGTTAGTGACCCGATGGCCGTGGTCCAGGCCGATGCGGCCGACATCCTGGTGTTGAAGGCGGCGCCGCTAGGCGGAATTTCGCGCGCACTGGCGATTGCCAAAGAGGCAGCGTTGCCGGTCGTTATTTCGAGTGCACTCGATTCTTCGATTGGTCTGTCGATGGGTGCACACTTAGCCGCTGCCCTGCCGACCCATTCTACTTCCGAACCGGGAGGCCTAGCCTTTGACTGCGGGCTCGGCACCGGGGCACTTCTCGCCGGTGACGTGACGCGCGAGCCACTTATCCCGGTGGATGGTTTTATCGAGGTTCGCCGAGTTGCCGTAGACGAGCAAAAGCTCGACATCTTTGAAGCTGAAGACCACCGCATCGACTGGTGGATTGACCGACTCGACCGTGCTTTCAAACTGCTCTAATCGTGCATATTCCGAGTCGCCGGAATCAATTCGACTTTCAAAACAAATCCAGCTATTTCGAGCAGGCGCACAAGAGTGCCAACCGTGGGATCCTGTCGGCAGTTCTCGAAGCGGCAGATCGAGGAAGCTGGGAAACCGACTTTAGCTGCAAAGTCTTTCTGCGATAGCCGAAGGCTCCGGCGCGCTTGTGTCACCAATGCGCCGGCTAGGGTTCGAAACCAGTCGATTGGCAAGCTTGAAAATGACCAGCCGGACGGGTAGTGGTTGAGCTGGTGGTCTTTGAGTCGAAATCTAGTGGGTTGATCTTCTTCGATTGTGCCATTGAGCAATTCGAAGCTGAGTGCGGAAATGAGTTCGCTGTCGCCCGAAGCAATAGCTAACTTCATGCGCTCGTGAACGCCTAGTTGTTCGTG
>JBEGKW010000078.1:0-2815 GCA_041183865.1 Actinomycetota bacterium
AGACCTACTACTACGTCTACGCCTGAGTCCTTCAGGTTTAGCGAGTGAGCGTGTCCCTGTGAACCATAGCCAAGTACTGCTACCTTGCGACCCTGAATGATCGAAAGGTCTGCATCCTTGTCATAAAAGATTTCAGCCACTTTGTATCTCCTTGTTGTTTTTTGTAAAACGTTTCTTGATTTGGTTCTACCGGTGAAGCCTTGCCCCACCGAAGCTTTTTACTTGAGGATCTTCTCGGTGATTGACTTTGAGCCACGGCCCATTGCCAAAACGCCAGACTGCACCAATTCTTTGATGCCGTATGGTTCGAGAACTTTAATGAAGGCCGCACACTTTGCGGTGTCGCCGGTGACTTCAATGATCACTGCGTCGCTCACAACGTCGATAACGCGCGCACGGAACAAGGTTACTGCCTCGAGCACCTGAGAGCGAGTTGATGCGTCGGTCTTTACCTTGATTAGCATGTGGTCGCGCTGCACAGCCTGGTCGGCTTCGAGCTCAACAACCTTGATTACGTTGATCAACTTGTTTAGCTGCTTGGTGACCTGCTCTAGCGGGGCACCTTCGACACCAACCACAACGGTGATGCGTGACAGACCCTCAACCTCGGTGGTACCTACGGCAAGTGATTCGATGTTGAACCCGCGGCGAGCAAATAGCGCTGCCACACGGGTCAGGATTCCAGGCTTGTCTTCAACAAGCAGCGAAAGTACGTGCTTAGACATCTCTACTCAATCCCATCCCATACAGGCGCCGCATCGCGGGCATACTGAACCTCATCGTTGGTTAGACCAGCGGCAACCATCGGCCAAACCATGGCGTCGCGGCTAACGATGAAGTCGATAACAACCGGACGGTCGTTGGTTTCGATAGCCAACTTGATCGCCTTGTCGATGTCTTCTTCCTTTTCAACACGGATGGCTAGACAGCCGTAAGCCTCTGCCAACTTCACGAAGTCAGGAATCATCACGGTGTCGGTGCCGGTGTTCAAATCGGTGTTCGAGTAGCGCTCGTTGTAGAACAAGGTCTGCCACTGACGAACCATGCCAAGCGAAGAGTTGTTGATGATCGCAACCTTGATTGGAATGTTGTTGATCGCACAGGTAGCCAACTCTTGGTTGGTCATCTGGAAGCAACCGTCGCCATCGATCGCCCAAACTAGGCGGTCAGGCTGACCGACCTTGGCACCCATTGCTGCAGGAACCGAGTAACCCATGGTTCCGGCGCCACCTGAATTGAGCCAAGCGTTTGGACGCTCGTACTTGATGAACTGAGCAGACCACATCTGGTGCTGACCGACACCAGCGGCGTAGATAGCCTCTGGGCCCGAAAGCTCACCGATACGCGTGATGACGTGCTGCGGTGAAAGCTTGCCGTCGTTCGCTGGGGTGTAACCCAATGGGTAGCGTTCAACCAAACCATCCAAGAAGGCCCACCATTCGGCGATGTCGATCTTGCTTGACTTCAAGGCTGCGGTTAGCTCTTGGTTTAGTTCGGTAATGACTTCCTTCGCATCGCCAACAATTGGCACATCGGCGAAACGAATCTTGCCGATTTCTGCTGGGTCGATGTCGACGTGGATGACCTTGGCGCCGGTAGCGAAACCCTTGACGTCACCGGTGACGCGGTCGTCGAAACGTGCGCCGAGGGTGATTAGCAGATCGCTCTTCTGAAGCGCGGTTACCGCTGGAACGGTTCCGTGCATGCCAGGCATACCGAGGTTCTGCTTGTGAGTGTCTGGGAATGCACCGCGAGCCATAAGAGTGGTAACCACAGGTGCGCCGATTAGCTCGGCAAGCTTAAGCAGCTCTTTGTGAGCGCCAGCGCGAACTACGCCACCACCGACGTAAAGCACAGGCTTCTTCGCTTCGAGAATCATCGACGCTGCTGCCTGGATCTGCTTGCCGTGAGGCTTGGTTACCGGCTTGTAGCCAGGAAGATCGACCTTCGGTGGCCAAATGAACTCGGCCTTCGCCTGCTGCGCATCCTTGGTGACGTCAACCAAAACCGGGCCAGGGCGGCCGGTGGTTGCAATCATCACGGCTGCCGCGATGGTCTCTGGAATGTCTTCTGCCTTGGTCACCAAGAACGAGTGCTTGGTGATCGGCATGGTGATACCCACGATGTCTGCTTCTTGGAATGCGTCGGTGCCGATTAGCTTCGAACCAACCTGACCGGTGATTGCCAAAAGCGGAACCGAGTCCATGTAGGCATCGGCGATCGCGGTGACGAGGTTGGTTGCACCTGGGCCCGAGGTTGCGATGCAAACGCCGAGCTTGCCGCTGGCTGAGGCATAACCCTCGGCAGCGTGGCCGGCGCCCTGCTCGTGACGAACCAGGATGTGGCGAATCTTTGATGAATCCATCAATGGGTCGTAGGTAGGCAAAATTGCGCCACCAGGCAGACCAAAGACATCTTCAATTCCCAAGAGCTCCAGGCTGCGAACAATCGCCTGGGCTCCGGTTAGAACTTCGTTAGCCATTTGAATTCTTTTCTCGTTAGCGTTGCTTGATCAATCGCGTGATTGAGTTGAAAGGCGAATTAGCCGCAGTACGCGCCCTCTGCTGCAGAGTGCACAAGCTTCGAATATTTCGCGAGAACACCGCGGGTGTAGCGCGGCGGAAGAGGCTGCCAAGTTTGCTTGCGGGCAGCCAGCTCTTCTGGCTCAACGAGTAGTTCGAGCGAACGAGCAGCGATGTTGACTCGAATCAAGTCGCCATCGCGAACCAGAGCAATTGGTCCACCATCGGTGGCCTCTGGTGCAATGTGTCCGATGCAAAGGCCGGTTGTGCCGCCTGAGAATCGTCCGTCAGTC
>JBEGKW010000079.1:0-2843 GCA_041183865.1 Actinomycetota bacterium
TGGTTGATTAGGTCGATGAGAACAATCGCGTTCGTGACCACGATTCCAACCAGCAGCAACATACCGATTAGCGCAGGAACACCTAGAGCGGTGTCGGTAACCAAAAGCATTACCAATGCGCCGGTCGCTGCAAATGGAATCGAGATCAGCAGAATGATCGGCTGGATGATGCTTGCAAAGGTTGCCACCATCACGATAAACACGATTGCGATAGCCGCTAGCAAAGCTAGGCCCAGCTGCGCGAATGAATCTGCCTGTGAGGCGCTAACGCCACCGATGCTTGCAGTGGTGCCGGTCGGCAATTCAACCGTAGCCAGGCGCTTTGTAACGTCAGCCGAGATCGCACCGAGGTTCTTTCCACTTGGAGTCAGCGAAACATTCGCGGTGCGGTCACCCTTTTCGCTCTTGATCGAGACAGGCACGAGCACCTCTTCGATCTTGGCGATTGAAGATAGCTTGGTAATTCCGGTCGATGTAGGAATTTGGATGTTGCGTACCTTGGCAACGGTGTCTGGGATGTCGGTCTTGACGACATAGATCGAAGTTTCGACGCTGTCGATGTTGACCTTGCCGATGCTTGATGGCTTCATCGCCGCGGCCACGAGACCGCCTACGGTGATTTCGGTCAAGCCCTTCTTCGCGGCTGCCTTACGGTCTACCGTCACCTTCAAGGTGCGCTGCTTCTCAGCCAACGAGTTGGTTATCTCAGAGACATCCTTGGTGCCCTTCATCGCCTTTTGAACGGCAGCGATGGCTAGGTTGAGCTTGGTGTCATCCGGAGCCTTGACCTTGACGTCAATGGTGCTCGATGAACCGAAGCCACCGCCGCCACCGGAGCTGAACTTTACGGTTCCAAGTGTCGGGTCGGCTGCAAACGCCTTCTCGAGACTCTTCTTGAGTGCAGCCTGGTCAACGTTTTCCTTGGTGGTTACCTGGATTGAGGTTCCACCGGCTGCGGCGCCAAAGGCCACGCGGCCATCGCCTGACGAACCGATGGTGGTTTGAACCACTTCGATTTCCTCGTGTGAAAGCAAAATCGCTTCAACCTTGGCAGCGGCTTTGTCTTGCTGGTCAAGGGTCTGGCCAGCAGGCAACTCTTGATTGATGACAAAACTGTTCGAACCCGATGAGCCGATGAAGTCTGTCTTCAGCTGCGGTACGAGCGCGAAGGTCATCATCAGAATGGCAAAAGCCGAAACCAAAGTGACTACTGGGCGCTTCTGGGTCCACTGCAGAATTGGAATGTAGCTACGCTGCAGAATGCTCTTGCGCTCCTTGGCTTCTTCGGCATCACGCACTTCGATTGAGTGTGCGGCCGCAGCTGCTTCATCCTTGTGGCTAATTTCAGTTGGAGACTTGAGGAACCAATAGGCCAATACTGGAACGATGGTGAGCGACACAAATAGCGAAGCCGCTAGCGCAATCGCGAAGGTGAAGGCGAATGGTCGGAACAGCTCACCGACGATGCCGCCGACGAGGGCGATTGGCAAGAACACTGCAATCGTGGTGATGGTTGCCGCAGTGATCGCGCCCGAGACTTCGCGTACCGCACGAAGAATGGCCTTGCGCTTCGGCTCACCGTAAGAGAGATGGCGGTTGATGTTTTCGATTACCACGATTGAGTCGTCGACTACTCGACCGATCGCGATGGTCAGCGCGCTAAGAGTGAAGAGGTTAAGCGAGTAGCCGAACCAACCGAGGCCAATGAATGTGATGAGTACCGAGGTTGGAATAGAAATGGCCGTGACCAAGGTCGAGCGCACAGACATCAAGAACAAAAGAATGATGATGATTGCAAAGCCGAGACCCAGCAAACCCTCAGTGCTTAGGTTCTCCAAAGACTTACTGACGTATGGTGCCTGGTCGAAGATGGTGGTGATGGTTACGTCGCCGAGCTTCTTCTTGAGGTCGTCCATCTTCGCGGTGACACCCTTAGAAATAGCGACGGTGTTTGCGTCTTGAGTCTTTGTGATTGAGATCGCTAGCGCTGCCTTGCCGTTCACACGAGCGATTGATGTGACAGGCGCATTCTCATAAGAAACGGTTGCAACATCGGCGATAGTAAGAGCGGTGATCGAAGTGCTAACGCTTGGGGTGCTGGTGGTCGGAATCTTGAAACCAGATGGAATCTGACCGGAGAACCCTGATGGCATTCCCGTCGAGCTTGGAACGCTTGGCGAGCTAGTTACGGTGGTCTTCGAGCCGATTAGAGGCAGAGCCTTGAAAGCCGCCAACGAGTTCACAGGGGTGCCAACTTCGACCGATATCGAACCCTTGTTGTCATCGATGGTGCCGGCTGGGATAACGAAACCGTTCGCCTGTAGTGCGCTGGTGATTGATTGCGCAGAGAGTCCGTTGGCGGTCAAAACCGACTGCTTTAGCTTTAGATTGATTCGCTTCTCGACAACGCCAGAAATGGTTACGTCGCGAACTCCTGGCACCGATGAGAGCAGTGGGGTAGCAGTATCGGCAAGGATCTTGCCGATTGCCTCGTTGTTACCGCTATTTGCAGAAACTCCGAGCGCAATCACAGGAACCGAGTCAAACGATCCTGAAAGGACTTTGGCCTTAGCGTCTGCAGGCAGAGAAAGCGTGGCCAATGCCGAGTTGAGGCTCTCCTTTACCTTCGCGGTGCTGGTTCCGTAGTCGAATTCAACGCGCCATCTAGGGCGCGCACGGCGCTTTCGATCGGCTCGCTTACCTGCTTATCGATAACTTCTGGAGAAGCACCCGGATAGGTGGTGACAATCGCTGCCTGCGGAGTCTCAAAGCTTGGAATCAACTCTTGCTTGAGAGCACCGACCGAGATGAGGCCGAAAATCGCGATGATGATCGTTATGAGA
>JBEGKW010000080.1:0-2606 GCA_041183865.1 Actinomycetota bacterium
ACGAGCCTTTGCGTAGCTAACCAACCAGCGCATAGCTAGGGTGTTGGCACGGTGTGCCTTAACCTCAACTGGAACCTGGTAGGTCGAGCCACCAACGCGGCGTGAGCGAACCTCAACAGTTGGACGGACGTTGTCTAGTGCCTTCTTTAGAAGAACAACTGCGTCAGTGCCTGACTTGTTGTTTGCACCCTCAAGCGCACCGTAAACGATTGACTCTGCGATTGACTTCTTGCCATCAAGCAGAATCTTGTTTACGAGCTGAGAAACGACTGGTGAGCTGTAAACCGGGTCGGCTACAACTGGACGCTTAGTAACTGGGCCTTTACGTGGCATTTAGATTACTTACCCTTCTTTGCACCGTATTGGCTACGAGCCTGCTTACGGTTCTTAACTGCCTGGGTGTCTAGAGCACCACGGACGATCTTGTAACGAACACCTGGAAGGTCCTTCACGCGGCCACCGCGGACAAGCACCATTGAGTGCTCCTGAAGGTTGTGACCTTCACCCGGGATGTAGGCGGTGACTTCGATGCCGTTGCTTAGCTTGACACGAGCAACCTTGCGAAGCGCTGAGTTCGGCTTCTTTGGGGTGGTGGTGTACACGCGGGTGCAAACGCCGCGGCGCTGAGGTGAGCCCTTAAGCGCAGGCGTCTTAGACTTGGTGGCCTTTGGCGAGCGACCCTTGCGGACCAACTGCTGAATTGTTGGCACTACTTCTCCTTGTTAAATCCGACACCTCTGTGACGGATGTTCTCTGTTTTGAAAACAATTCCTGCGCGCACCAGATTGGTGTTGCGAAGGTTTCTTGGCCCACCGGAGCAATAGCTGCTAGCAAGGGCGAGCACGCGCTTTAGCACATGCACTCCCAAGACTACCGAAGATGCTCCGGTGGGTCAAATGGTTTCTTTGTGGCTTTACTTCTCTTCCGAGTAAGACTCGATCGAAGTGAAGCTCAAATCGGTTGCGCTGAAGTCATCGATGAAGTCTTGCGACTCGCTCGTAGAACCCCAGATGCGGTTCGGGTAACGCTCATTCTTAGCTTCTTCGGTCGCCTCAACAGTGATGTTGCGGTAGACCGGAAGACCGGTACCAGCTGGGATGAGCTTACCGATGATGACGTTCTCCTTTAGACCAACTAGAGGGTCTTCGCGACGGTCAAGAGCTGCCTGAGTTAGAACTCGGGTGGTCTCTTGGAACGAAGCTGCAGATAGCCATGACTGCGCAGCCAATGAAGCACGGGTCATACCCATTACTTCTTGACGAGCAGAGGCAGGCTTCTTGCCCTCGGCTACAGCCGCACGGTTAGTTGCGGTGAAGCGGTTGCGGTCGATGATTTCACCAGGAAGCATCTCGGTGTCGCCGCTGTCGATGACAGTGACCTTGCCGAGCATCTGACGAACAATTACCTCTAGGTGCTTGTCGTGCAGTGGAACACCCTGTGAACCATAGATTGCCTGAACACCACGGATGATCTCGGCGGCTGCTTCGCGAGCACCCTTAACCATGAGAACTTCGTGTGGGATCGGGGTTCCGTCAACTAGGTAGTCGCCGGCCTTTACAACCTCACCCTTTTCGACCAATAGGTCGTCTGGGTTGCTCACCGAGGTGATTGGTGTGTAAGGGCTTAGCTTCTTGAAGGTCTTCGAGGTTGTGCGGCTAAATGAGTACTGGTTAGCCAGTTCTTCAGCTTCCTTCTCGGCGGCCTCTCCGTTTGGACGAACGTAGATGTCGAACTTCTTTGCGCCACCCGAGGTAGGAACCTCAACGATGTCGACGGTGCCAGGCCAGAATGCCATGACGGCAACCTTGCCCTGCTGACGCCATCCGACACGTGCTTCTAGCAAGTCGGTAACACCGTTTAGACCCTGGGTGATGTCATACGAGATCAGACGCTCAACACGAACCTTCTGACCACCGATCGACTTCAAAATGGTCTGCTTCTTAGCCGACGATGCAGCACCACCGGTGTGGAAGGTACGCATGGTTAGCTGAGTTCCAGGCTCACCGATTGACTGAGCAGCGATGATACCGATGGCTTCACCAAGCTCAACAGCATCGCCGGTTGCTAGTGAGATGCCGTAGCAAAGTGCACAAACACCCTGTAGCGACTCACAGGTTAGAACCGAACGAACGCCTACAGCCTCAACGTCTGCAGCCTTGAATGCCTCGATAACCTTGGCATCGACAGTCGAGCCAGCCTTAGCGATTACATTCTTGCCAACGACAACGTCGTTCTGAAGTGCACGGTGCAGAACCGAAAGCTCGATGGTCTGCTCGTCCCAGTTTCCGTCGATGTCCTTTAGAGACTTCTCTAGACCCTTGTTGGTGCCACAGTCAGGCTCGCGAACGATAACATCCTGGGCAACGTCAACTAGACGACGAGTTAGGTAACCAGCGGCCGCAGTCTTCATCGCGGTGTCGGCGTTACCCTTACGGGCACCGGTCGCGTTGATGAAGTACTCGTTCGCGGTTAGACCTACGAGGTAGTTACCCTTCACAGGCATCGGCGCGAAGTCACCAGATGAGGTAGCCACAGGGCCACGCATACCGATGATCGAACGAATCTGTAGCCAGTTACCACGAGCACCAGAGGTAACCATCTTGAAG
>JBEGKW010000081.1:0-2836 GCA_041183865.1 Actinomycetota bacterium
AAGAAGACCGGCCGCCTGATTGTGACCCACGAAGCGAACACCAACGTTTCGGTCTCGTCTGAGGTCGCCGCTCGCGTTGCCGAGCTCGCTTTCTATCACCTCGAGGCTCCGGTGCTGCGCGTCGGCGGTTTCGACGTGCCATACCCAGCCGCCAAGCTCGAAGAAAAGTTCTTGCCTGACGCCGACCGACTTCTTGAAGCGGTTGACCGCTCATTGGGCTACTAGAAGGATCCGACTATGAGCCAGACTGCATTTTTCAACCTCCCGGATGTCGGTGAAGGCCTTACCGAGGCCGAGATCGTCACCTGGAAAGTAAAGGTTGGCGACCAGGTTTCGGTAAACCAGATCATCGTCGAGATCGAGACTGCCAAGTCACTGGTTGAGTTGCCATGCCCATTCGAAGGTGTTGTCACCGAGCTCTTGGCTAAGGAAGGCGACACCGTCGAGGTCGGTAAGCCGATCATCGCCGCGACCGTCGCCGATGGTGCGGTTGGCGCAGTCAGCACCGCTACCCGTTCGATTCAGGTAATCCCAGAAGAATCACTTCCGGCTGTTGCCGAGCAGGCTGCCTCAATCATTACCAACGTGCCACAGGTTGCTGCTGCCGAGGCAAAGACCCCAAACCTAGTCGGTTACGGAGCCGCCGGTCACGGCGCTTCACGCCGCCGCCCAGGTGCTGCGGTTCCGGCCGCCACCGGCATCATCCCGGTGGTTTCAAACCCGGCAACCGCACTGCCGGTAGCCGCCGCGGCGCTCGCCGACGACAAGGTTTTGGCCAAGCCGCCGATTCGCAAGCTCGCTCGTGACCTAAACGTCGACATCACCAAGGTTCGCGCAACCGGCCCTGGTGGCGAGGTGCTCCGCGAAGACGTTCTAGCCGGCGCCGAGCAGGCTTCGGTCTTCCGCAACCTGACCACTCCTGATGTGCCAAAGGCGCGCGAGGAGCGCATCCCAGTAAAGGGTGTTCGCAAGGCAATCGCCAATGCGATGGTTTCATCGGCTTTCACCGCGCCTCACGTGAGCATCTTTGTTGACGTTGACGCGACCCGCACCATGGAGTACGTCAAGCGCCTAAAGGCCTCGACCGACTTCGCCGGTGTAAAGGTAACCCCACTCTTGATCATGGCCAAGGCAATGATTTGGGCGGTTCGCCGTAACCCAATGGTCAACTCGACCTGGACCGACGAAGAAATCATCGTGCACAACTTCGTGAACTTCGGCATCGCTGCGGCCACCCCGCGCGGTCTGATTGTTCCGAACATCAAGGATGCCGACCAGATGTCGATGCTCGAGCTGGCGAAGGCCATCGAGAACTTGGCAGCGGTTGCTCGCGAGGGCAAGACCACTCCGGCCGATATGAAGGACGGAACCATCACCATCACCAACATCGGTGTATTCGGTGTTGACACCGGTACCCCGATCTTGAACCCGGGTGAGGTTGGCATCGTGGCTCTTGGCTCGATTCGCCCGAAGCCATGGGTAGTCAATAACGAGATTCAGGTTCGCCAGGTAACCACCATCGGAGCAACCTTCGACCACCGCGTAGTTGACGGTGACGTTGCCTCGCGCTTCGTCCAGGATGTTGCCTCGGTCATGGAAGAGCCAGCACTGCTGCTTGACTAGTCGTCAATCCTGTATTGACAATCATTATCAATAAGGCATAGCCTTTTTATATGAACGTACTCATGGATGCGACAGCCGGCGACCACTCGATTTTGGGCGAGGCCTGGGCTATCTTTACCGACCCTAGCCACATCATCGCCGAGCTCGGCTGGACAATCATCCAAGACGTCATCCTGGTCTGGTTGCTCTATGGAACCCTCTGGAAAAAGGTCATCTTGCCTCGTCTACACGAGAAGTTCGATAAAGAACACAAGATCGTTCACCACGAAGACGACCAGCACACGATCTAATCGGCTGGCCTGGAACTAAGAAACCGACTAGCAATGACCGATTCGAAACGTCGCAACACCTGGCAGAAAGACGCTGTGCGTCACGCGCTAGGCGAGGCCACCGGGTTCGTTGGCGCTCAGCAGCTGCACCTCGTGCTTCGAAATCACGGATCAACAATCGGTCTAGCCACTGTGTACCGGGCGCTCGCCGACTTGGCGGCAATTGGCGACGCCGACTCACTTCAGTCGCAAGACGGCGAAGTTCTCTACCGTGCCTGCACCAATTCACACCACCATCACCTGATCTGCCGTAACTGCGGGTTGACCAAAGAAATCGAAGCAGAACGCGTTGAGGCTTGGGCAGATGAAGTTGCCGAGGCCCAAGGATTCTCAAATCCGACCCACACAATCGACATTTTTGGTACTTGTTCGGCGTGTCAGAGCAGAAATATCGCCTGATAACTTGCTTAAGGCGTATTAACTCGCCTAAACTTGTGAAGTTGCCTCGTGCAGCCCGTGTTTTTAAAACAAGCCTCTGACCGTTTGGGTCCTTCTGGCTTGCCTCAAAAGGAGAAGAAATGGCAGCTTATTGCCAGGTCACCGAGACCAAGCCGCAGTTCGGCCACGCAGTCTCGCACGCCCAGAACAAGAAAAGCGCAACGTAACCTTGCAGCTAAGTGCACGCGGCATCAAGGTAATCGACGCACGTGGCATTGAGGCTGTTGTTGCAGCCATCCTTGCTCGCGGCGAGAAGATCTAAGGAGAGCCGCTAAATGGCTAAGAAGGACAAGGACATCCGTCCAATCATCAAGCTTCGTTCGACTGCAGGAACCGGTTACACCTACGTAACCAAGAAGAACCGTCGCAACGACCCAGACCGTATCGTTCTGAAGAAGTATGACCCAGTTGTACGTCAGCACGTTGAATTCCGCGAGGAGCGCTAA
>JBEGKW010000082.1:0-2801 GCA_041183865.1 Actinomycetota bacterium
CTTGGAACCTACGCGTTGTCTAGCGGCTCATACGAACACTTCTATGGCGCCGCTCTGAAGGTTCGCACCCTGATTCAGCGCGACTTCGCAGCCGCGTTCGACAAGGTAGACGTGCTTATCTCACCAACCGCTCCAACCACCGCCTTCAAGATTGGCGAGAAGTTGGAAGACCCGTTGGCGATGTACCTAAACGACATCGCCACCATCCCGGCGAACCTTGCCGGTATCCCAGGTATGTCGATTCCTATCGGTCTAGCCTACGAAGACCAGCTTCCGGTTGGCCTTCAGTTGCTGGCTCCGGCTCGTGCCGACGCCCGCCTTTACCAGGTTGGTGCCGCTCTAGAGAAGATGCACGAAGACATCTGGGGCAAGCGAATGATTGACTTTGCACCTGAGTTGGAGGTTCGCGGCTAATGGCTAAAGACGAATTGATGAACTATGAGGTCGTCATCGGTCTCGAGGTTCACGTTGAGTTGAACACCAAGACCAAGATGTTCTGTGGTTGCCGCAACGAGTTTGGCGACGAGCCAAACACCAACGTTTGCCCAATCTGTATTGCTCTGCCTGGCGCTTTGCCAGCTGTCAACCGCACCGCAGTTGAGTCGAGTATCTCGATCGGTCTAGCACTTGGATGTGAAATCGCGCCTAACGGTCGTTTCGCGCGCAAGAACTACTTCTACCCAGACTTGGCCAAGAACTTCCAGACCTCGCAGTATGACGAGCCAATCGCCTTCAACGGTGAGTTGACCGTCGAGTTGCCTTCTGGTTCGGTGCACACTGTTCAGATTGAGCGTGCGCACATGGAAGAGGACGCCGGCAAGCTGACTCACATCGGTGGTTCAACCGGTCGCATCCAAGGTGCAGAGTATTCACTGGTTGACTACAACCGTGCCGGTGTTCCACTGGTCGAGATCGTTACCCGCCCGGTCTACGGCGCTGGCGCAGAGGCTCCTGAGCTTGCTGCCGCCTACGTTCGCTCGATTCGCGAGATCGTGAAGGGTCTAGGTGTCTCGGATGCCCGTATGGAGCGCGGAAACGTTCGCTGTGATGCCAACGTTTCACTTCGTCCACACGGTCAAGAGAAGCTTGGTACCCGCACCGAGACCAAGAACGTAAACTCGCTTCGCTCAATTGAGCGCGCGGTTCGCTACGAGATTCAGCGTCAGGCAGCACTTTTGGCCAAGGGCACCGCAATCGTTCAGGAGACCCGTCACTGGCACGAAGACAAGGGCGCAACCAGCGCCGGACGTCCGAAGTCAGATGCCGACGACTACCGCTACTTCCCAGAGCCAGACCTAGTCCCGGTTCAGCCTTCGAAAGAACTTATCGAGTCGCTTCGCGCCAAGCTGCCTGAGAAGCCAGCCGACCGCCGCAAGCGAGTTCAGGCCGAGTGGGGCTTCGCAGACCTAGAGTTCCGCGACGTCGTAAACGCCGACTTGCTCGACCAGATCGAAGAGACCGTCAAAGCTGGCGCAAAGCCACAGGCTGCCCGCAAGTGGTGGACCGGTGAGCTTGCCCGCATCGCGAACAGCCAAGACAAGGATGTGACCGAGCTAGAGATTTCTGGTGCCTATGTCGCAGAGCTTGCCCAGCTGGTTGATGCCGGAAAGCTAAACGACCGCCTAGCTCGTGAGGTACTTACCTACGTCCTAAACGGCGAAGGCTCGCCAGCGGAGATCGTCACGGCTCGTGGCCTAGAAGTTGTTTCAGATGACGGCGCTCTAATCGCCGCTATCGACGCAGCGCTTGCTAAGCAGCCAGATGTTCTAGATGCCATCCGCGAAGGCCGTATGCAGGCTGCAGGAGCCGTTATCGGTGCCGTTATGCAGGCCATGAAGGGTTCTGCAGACGCCGGACGCGTTCGCGAGCTACTTATCGAAAAGGCAAACGCCAGCTAAAACCTTTAAAGTTCCCAAGAGGTTGTTCAAAAGACTCAAGTCTCCTGGCGGTCTCAATGAAAAATCCCGATGACGTAAGTCATCGGGATTTTCATTTCGGGTGAGTAACGGGGCTTGAACCCGCGACCCCCTGGACCACAACCAGGTGCTCTACCAGCTGAGCTATACCCACCATGTGTTCTGCCGAAGCACAACAACCGGAAAAGTCTATCAGATTAGATGGACTAAGAAGTCTTTAGATTTGCTGCCGCCTGCTTGGCTTCATCCGAGGTCGGGCCCGGAAGTGGCACTAGAACCGTGTTTCGGTAGTAACGCAGCTCGGTGATTGATTCAAGGATGTCGGCCAGCGCACGGTGACCGCCTTCCTTCTTCGGAAGCTGGAAGTAGGCACGTGGATACCAGCGGCGAGTTAGTTCCTTAATCGATGACACATCGATGTTTCGGTAGTGCAGGTGCTGGTCAAGCTGAGGCATGTAGCGGTTCAAGAACATGCGGTCGGTGCCGATGGTGTTGCCGGCAAGAGGTGCCTGGCGGGCTTCAGGGACAAATCGCTTGACGTAATCAAGGATGAGTTGCTCGGCATCTGCGAGCTCTAGACCATCTTCAACGTCGTTGATTAGCCCAGACTCTGTGTGCATGTTCCGCACGAAGTCGTTCATGTTCGACCATGATTCTGGGCGAGGCTTGATGACAATGTTCAAACCCTCGTCAAGGATCTCTAGTTCTGAGTTAGTGATTACAACGGCGACCTCAACTAGGCAATCAGTCTCGGGGTTTAGCCCGGTCATCTCGCAGTCGATCCAAACTAGGTTGTCAGAAATCTCAATCACATTCCAAAAATAGGGGAGGCCTCCGACATTGTCGGAGACCTCCCAATTCTAAACGTTTTGCTTAGGCTGCCTT
>JBEGKW010000083.1:0-3275 GCA_041183865.1 Actinomycetota bacterium
TAAGGCAAACCGCAGTTTGCGTAACTGACGTTTTCACTCATCTCGTAGACGGTGATTTCGGCCGTTTCGTCGAGGCGGCGCAAGCGTGCCGCGGCCGACATTCCGCCGGCGACTCCTCCGATAATTACTACCTTCATGGTGATTCCTTAGGCCAATGACATGAAGGCTTTTTCGAGCGCCTTGCGCTGCGGGTCGCCTTCTTCGGCAGTGGCGCAGGCCTTCATGCCTGAAGAAATGATGGTAAAGCCGGCACGGCTCAAGGCTGTGCTTGCCGCCGAGAGCTGGTTTAGCAGTTCGGTGCAGTCGCGACCCTCGTCGATCATCTTGATGATTCCACCAATTTGACCCTGAACACGCGCTAGGCGGTCGCGGGCTGCCTTGAGGTCTGATTGCTCGAGTTGCATTTCTGCTCCTAAGTTGCTCGGCGAGTTTTGCAATGGTATTTGCAATTTCATCTGTTTCTAGCATACCCTAGGGGGTATACGAAATGCCACTCGAAAGTTGACGAAAATGTCTAAGTTTTTCAAGGTCCTAGCCGGTGCGATGATTGCTCTCTTCGCGGTGTCATCGCTCGCCGCTTGCTCAAACTCCAACGCAATCGAGATGAAGACGATCGCTGCTGTCATTGATGTTCGCACCCCGGATGAAGTTGCCACCGGCCACCTTCACGGATCTATCAACATCGACATCCGAGGTGCCGATTTCGAGACCCAGATGAATGCTCTCGACAAGTCAAAGAACTATGTTGTGTACTGCCACTCGGGCAATCGAGCGGGTCAGGCAATCGATTGGATGACCAACCACGGCTTCACCGGCAGGCTCTACAACGCCGGTTCGGTAGCTGACGCGGCCGTGGCCACCGGAATGATGATCCAGTAGCTCATCCAAGTTCTTAAAATCAAACCCCAACCAAAGGAATCAACATGTGTATGAAGACAACCTGCCGCAAAACGAAGTTATGCGCGGAATCCCTAAGTCACAGCAATGCCAGGGCCACGCGAACGACCCGAAGGAGCCTGGCTTCTTCGCTCGTCTATTCGGCAAGAAAAAGTAACTTTCACCAGAAATAAGGAGACACCATGTGTTCACCAGCTAACTGCGAAAACTGTGGCAAGGTCACTTGGCAAGGATGTGGCCAGCACATCGAGGAAGCCCTCGAGGGTGTTGCCCAGGATCAGCGCTGCACCTGCAACGACTAAGAAACCGATTAAAGAAAACCCGACAGCTCAAGCGAGTTGGCGGGTTTTCGTTTACTTGATGACCTATCAAAGCTGACTTCTGACACCCTGTCAGGTTTGATTTTTTGAGTTGTTTTACCTTCGCATGGTGATCAAATTCATCGCAACTTTAGCAATCGTGGCGACTGCCTTAGCTGGACCAGCTGCGGCCTCGCCAACGGCGGCCTCGCCAACGGCGGCCTCGCCAACGGCGGCCTCACCGACTGCCACGAATGTCGCACATGGCCCATCCGGCCAAACCCTGCAAATTGTGTCATCCACTAATTTGACCGATGGTCAAATTCTCAAAGTAACCGGCAAGGGGTATGACCTCAAGGTAGGTATTTATGTCACCTTCTGCGTCATCCCTGAAAAGGGCAAGCGGCCCGAACTGTGCGGCCCATTCGACATCACCGGCAAGAACAACCAGTCGGTCTGGGTCTCGTCTAATCCACCAATCTATGCGGTCACCCTGGTGACGCCTTTCGCAAAAATTACCGAAAAGCACAATTACCGAAAGGTCACCTCCGGCTCGTTCAAGGTGCAAGTGCCAGCCACCAGGATGATTGGCACCTACGACTGCAAGGTCGTGAAGTGCGCGATTTTGACCAGAGCCGACCACACCCGCTCGGATTACCGGAAAGCCGACGTGATCATCCCAGTCACGTTCAAATAGTCGACCAAAAGTCGGCGACCCAAGTAACCACATCCAAGGAGAAAAATGAAGAAGAACAGCATCGCAACCGTTGCAATCGCAGCGCTAACCGCCGTTTCGGCACTGGCAGCAGTTGCGCCGGCTCAGGCAGCCGACTTCAGCGTCACCGCTGACAAGACCCAGAACCTAACTATCGCTGGCGATGTTGTCACCGTCACAGCAAACAACGTTCCGGCCGGCGAAGGCATCTACTTGCGTTTGTGCGCCGGCACCTTGGCTGATGCAGCCAAGGGACGCCCAGCCGACTGCGTTGGCATGGACAAGACCGTGTGGGCTTCGACCGATGCCGGTTCATTAGCGCAGCACGCGAGCGATGCAACGAAGCCGCTTAAGGTTCCGGTGGTTGCTCAGTTCACCTCGGGTGACAAGACCATCGACTGCACCAAGGTTGCTTGTGGCATTCACGTTCGCCGCGACCATCTAGGTGGCTCAACCGACTACACCCTAGACCGCTTCATCCCGGTGACCTTCGGCACAGCGGCTGCTCTGGTTACTCCAAAGCCGGTCGTCAAGAAGCCAGTGGCTATGAAGCCTGGGGCAAAGAAGGTTGTAAAGAAGAAGGTAGTGAAGAAGAACTAAAGTTCTGAATTCGCTTTAGCGCTGGCAATCAAGCCAGCAACGGTGAATTGCTCGAGGGCAGCGGCTTCTCTAACGAACTCGCTGCCTTCGTCAATTCTCTTGGCGGCTCCTGCCACTGATGCAAAAATCAGGTGGGCGGTGGCCGTCACGTCTTTAATGCCGATTTCGCGAACCGGGCTCAGCAATGCCGTCATGAAGTAGCCGTGCATCGCATTGATCATGCCGCGTGACTCTTCAGGCAGGCTGGCTACAGAAATTTCACGGATGATTCGGTGCTCGGCGCTCGCCAAGTGGGCGAGTGAATAGTGAATCCAGATTCGGATGCGTTCCATCGGATCTTCAAGACCTGCGACGTGACGCTCGATCGCATTGCTGAGGTCAGCCATTTCATTGATAACCAGCTCGGCGAGCACATGGTCTTTGGAGGCGAAATACTGATAAATCGCTGGACGGCTTAACCCGGTTGCCTCGGCGAGGGTGGCCATCGAGACCGCATCAACGCCCCTGGTCGCAATTAGCTGCTGAGCGGCATCAAGAATGGCTTCTTGGCGCTCGTCACTAATGCGGGTGGTGGTCACGACTTAACCAACGGTTGTTCTACTCGGGGTATTCCTACGTGTAGTAACTAGGCAACTTCGCTGGTTAGTCGTTCAACCAGTTCGGCGTACTTGTCGGCGGTCTGCTCGACGATTGCTGCCGGAAGAGCCGGCGGAGTGCCATGCTTATCCCAGTTCTCGGCCAACCAGTTGCGAACGATCTGCTTG
>JBEGKW010000084.1:0-3873 GCA_041183865.1 Actinomycetota bacterium
CAACGTTGAAGAACTACAGGGTCGTACCTGCCTAGTCGTCACCGAGCTGCCTTACCAGGTAAACCCTGACAACTTGGCAGAGAAGATCGCCGGATTGGTTAAGGAAGGCCGCCTTTCTGGCATCGCCGACATCCGTGACGAAACCTCTGGTCGCACCGGCCAGCGTTTGGTGATCGTGCTCAAGAAGGATGCGGTTGCCCGCGTCGTCTTGAACAACCTTTACAAGCTGACCCCGCTTCAAGAGAACTTCAGCGCCAACATGTTGGCCTTGGTTGACGGCGTCCCACGCACCCTGAGCCTGGATGGCTTCATCACCAACTGGGTTGCTCACCAGGTTGAGGTCATTGTTCGCCGCACCCAATTCCGCTTGAAGAAGGCCGAAGAGCGTGCCCACATTCTGCGTGGTTACCTAAAGGCCCTGGATGCACTCGATGCCGTAATCGCTTTGATTCGCAAGAGCGCCAACGTTGACGAGGCCCGCGACGGCTTGATCGAGTTGCTATCGATCGACGAACTACAGGCTCGCGCGATTCTAAACATGCAGCTGCGTCAGCTTGCTGCCCTAGAACGCCAGAAGATCATTGATGAAGCGGCCGAGCTCGAGGCGCAGATCCTCGACTTCAAGGCAATCATCGCCGACCCAGTGCGCCAGCGAACCATCATCAGCGAAGAGCTAGACGAAGTCGTTGCCAAGCACGGCGATGACCGTCGCAGTACCATCATCGCCGGTTTCGATGGCGACGTTTCGATGGAAGACCTCATCCCTGAAGAAGAGATGGTTATTTCGTTGACTCGCGGTGGCTACATCAAGCGCACCAAGAGCGACAACTACCGCCAGCAGCACCGCGGCGGCAAGGGCGTGAAGGGTGCCAACCTGCGCGCAGACGACGTGGTTGAACACTTCTTCGTGACCACCACTCACCACTGGTTGTTGTTCTTCACCAACAAGGGTCGCGTCTACCGCACCAAGGCATACGAAGTTCTAGAGGGCGGTCGCGACACCAAGGGCCAGCACGTTGCAAACCTTCTAGCCTTGCAGCCAGACGAGCAGGTCGCCCAGGTTCTAGACCTCAAGGATTACAAGCAGGCTCCTTACCTCGTTCTCGCCACCCGCGAGGGCTTGGTCAAGAAGACCGCACTTGAGGCCTACGACACCGCCCGCACCGGCGGCATCATCGCGATCAAGCTTCGCGAAGGTGACGAGCTAGTTTCTGCACTGCTTGCTTCTGAATCGGATGACCTACTGCTTGTTTCGCACAAGGGTATGTCGATTCGCTTCTCGGCTAGCGACGAGAGCCTACGCCCAATGGGTCGTGACACCTCAGGAAACATCGGTATGCACTTCCGTTCGGGAGACCACTTGCTATCAGCTTCGGTTATCAACGACGCAGATGAGACCTTCGTCTTCGTGGTCACCGAAGGTGGTTATGCAAAGCGCACCTCGGTTGACCAGTACCGCCCACAAAACCGCGGTGGTCTCGGAATCAAGGTGGCCAAGCTCGAAGAGAAGCGCGGCGACCTCGTTGGTGCACAGATCGTGACCGAAGAAGACGAAGTTCTTGTAGTTCTAGCTTCCGGCAAGGTGGTTCGCTCGGCAGTGAGCGAGGTTCCGGCCAAGGGTCGCGACACCATGGGTGTTGTCTTCGCTCGCTTCGACGAAGATGACAACATCATTGGACTTGCAAAGAACACTGAGCGTAATCTTGAAACCAATGCCGACGGTCTAGATGACGTCGATGGCGAAGAGATTACCGAGGCAACCGAAGGAGCAGCCGAATGAGAGACAAGATCAAGGCCGGCGCCGCATCAACCATTAGCGCCGTAAAGCGCAACATGACCCCGCAGAAGCAGGTTCAGCTCAAGTTGGTTCACATCAACTTCTGGTCTGCAGTTCGCGTTGCCCTATTGGTCACCATCGCAATGGGCATCGCAACCCTAGTTGGCTTCACCCTGCTATGGGCAGTGGTTAGCCAAACCGGCTTGTTTGGTTCGCTAAACAGCCTGGTTAACTCGGTGATTGGTGGCTCCGGTGCAGACATCGGCGCTCAGCTGAGCCTGCCTCGAGTCTTGTCATTCGCAACCACCCTGGCCTTCTTCAACATCGTGCTTGGCACGCTGTTGACCGGAGTTTGCGCGCTGATCTTCAACGTGATCGGCCGCATCACCGGTGGAATCTCGGTTGGATTTACGAATAACTAGTCAGTGATTTACTGGCCGAAAGGCCCTAAGCACGCCTCGGGTTGAACCTCGGGGCGTTCTTATTTGAATAAGATTTTGCACTCACAAAACATTTCGTGTAAAGTCATAGAGGTTCTACGGGCCTATAGCTCAGGTGGTTAGAGCGCTTCACTGATAATGAAGAGGTCGGAGGTTCAAGTCCTCCTAGGCGGGACTTAGCTCAGTTGGTAGAGCACCTGCTTTGCAAGCAGGGGGTCAGGGGTTCGACCCCCCTAGTCTCCACAGAAAAAAGACCTCCCAGAAATGGGAGGTCTTTTTCTTTGCCCGATTATCTTTTGAGGGCCTTGCGCTGTTCGGCGTCGAGCTGCAACCACTGGCCGAGCCAGATCTGCTTGACCTGGGCTTTGGATAGGGCTCTGAGTTTGGTGACCGGCATAGCGGCAAGCGCTTCAGGCTTGATGTCACCGATCACGGCGGGTTTCAGGGCCTTGAGCATCGGCACGGTGAACCAGCGAAGCTGAGACGCGGTGAGGCCGGCAGCTTGCTTGGAAGTTAGTGATGCGATTGCACGAAGAGACATTCTGGTCGCGACTTTCACAGGTAGAAGCGCTATCTGGCTCGCAGTTAGTGTTCGGATGTTAGCCGCAGTCGGGGATTGTGTGCCGTTGACAAACCGTTCGATCACCTTGAGATCTTTGGAAAGGCGTTCAGCGCTTTCGGCAGTTCTCTTGGCGTCTTCGGCCGCCATCGCCTCCTCGCGAGCCCGGATGACCGCCTCCGCAACTTCTCTCATTCTGGCTCGCTCATTGGCGTCAGCGAGTATTGATGCCCAGCCGGCTTGTTGGCCAAGAGAGGATGAATCGATGTTGTCGGTTGAATCCGAGCTGTCTGTTGAATCGGTCGAACCCGGGCTCGGGCTCGGGATTTCTGGATCTAAAGCACGCCCTTCAAATTGAAAGAGTGCATCAAATGTGTCTCTTCTGACGCTAAGCACTTCGATAAACGCGGACTGGCTTGGTAAAAGACCCGAAACTACAAGAGTGTTTCCCGGACCGTATGAAATAGTTCCGTTGGTGACGCTAAGAGTCCAATAAAAACTTTGATCGTGATTCAAATATTCGACCGTGAAACCGTCTGAAGTCTGAACATAGTTGGTGAACGTGATTACTTCCGGGGCATAAATCGCATGGCCGGTCAAGCGCAGGGTAACTGTTTGATAGCCCCAGAGGGTTCCAATAACCTCTAGATCTATGGTTTCACCGTGCAATGCGCCGGATACGTTTATCACAGTCACGGTTCCTGACCCTGGATACCAGACGTTCGTAAACGAGGCTGAGACACCCGGGGAGGGGTTACCCAGAATTTGGATGGCCCAGTCGAACGCTGGTTCATAGTTATAAAACGGAACCGCAAAACCATCCTCTTGCACCTGAATATCACCCAGTATCGGTGTAAAAGTAAGCAGTGCGGCTTGGCCGGAAATCTGAGCGGCAGCTGGCACAGAGTCTTCTCGAGTTTTTACTACGGTTATTGTGCTCGATTGTCCCGGTTCTAGACCGGTGACCGTTATGTATCTTCCCTCCAAAGTTGCTGTGCCATTAGAGGCGGAGATTTGATAGGTAAACGACTCGTCATAGTCGGTAAGCTCTGTTGTAAACCCTTCGGCTGTTGAGACAACTTCGCCGAAGCTGGGTA
>JBEGKW010000085.1:0-4466 GCA_041183865.1 Actinomycetota bacterium
CGAGAAGGTGAAGGCTGCGCTCGAGATCGCCAATGCGGCCGAGGTTCACCTAAACCAGTTGATCTGGAAGATCGAGAACGTTGTCATCGAGGGCATCCCTGCCGGTGGCGAAGAGAACTTCACCGTAATCAAAGAGGTCGGCACCAAGAAGGCCTTCGACTTCGAGCCACGCGACCACGTTGCGCTTGGCGAACTACTTGACATCATCGACATCGAACGCGGTGTCAAGGTTTCTGGCTCACGCTTCTATTTCTTGAAGGGTTGGGGCGCACGCCTCGAGCTAGCCATGATGAACATGGCCTTAGACCTAGCTAGCAAGCATGACTTCACCGCACTAATCACCCCGACCCTGGTTCGCCCAGAGGTTATGGCGGGCACTGGCTTCCTCGGTGAACACTCGGATGAGATCTACTACCTACCTGCCGACGACCTATACCTAACCGGTACTTCAGAAGTTGCGCTCGCCGGCTATCACCGCGACGAGATCATTGACCTGTCTGCTGGGCCCCTGCGTTATGCCGGTTGGTCAACCTGCTACCGTCGCGAGGCCGGTTCGGCTGGGCGAGACACCCGTGGAATCCTGCGCGTGCACCAGTTCAACAAGCTAGAGATGTTCAGCTACATCAAGCCTGAGGATGCCGAGAACGAGCACCTAAAGCTGCTTGCTCTCGAAGAAGCGATGCTTCAGGCCTGCGAGCTTTCATACCGTGTGATCGACACCGCAGCTGGAGACCTCGGCTCGAGCGCCGCCCGCAAGTATGACTCTGAGGCTTGGGTTCCATCCCAGCAGACCTACCGCGAACTAACTTCGAGCTCAAACTGCACCACCTATCAGGCTCGCCGCCTCAACGTTCGCTACCGCGACGAGAACGGCAAGACCCAGACCGCTGCCACCCTCAACGGAACCCTGGCCACCACTCGTTGGTTGGTCGCGATTCTTGAGACCCACCAGCAGGCCGACGGTTCGGTGCGCATCCCGGCAGCACTTCGCCCATACCTTGGCGGAGTCGAAGTTATCGAGCCAAAGGTTCGCGCCTAGCCCGAGGGCCTCGCCGTTATGTCGACCACACCAATCGCGACCTCAGACGATCGTTGGCTAATTGCCATCGATATTGACGGCACGTTGGTGCACGACGATGGCTACCTTTCACCTCGCGTGGTCGCCGAGGTTGAGCGAGTTCGTGCGCTAGGCCACGAGATCATCGTTGCAACCGGCCGCAGTGCGGCAAACGCCATCCCGGTGGTGAATTCGGTCGGTATCAAACACGGATACAGCGTGTGCTCAAACGGTGCGGTCACCATCGAGGTTGACCCGGCTCATCCGCGCGGATTCAAGCCGGTTGAGGTCATCACCTTCGACGCCAGCGCCGTGCTGAAGCGCCTCATCAAGCACCTGCCCGACGCGCACTTCGCGGTCGAAACCGCGAACGGTGATTACAAGTTTCACAAGGCGTTTCCGGCCTACGCTCTCGGCGATAACAACATCGAAACCCCCCTCCACGAACTAATGAGCGATCCGGTCAGCCGCGTGGTCGTGCTGTCACCGGGTCAGTCGGTTGAAGACTTCTTGGATGTGATTGCCGAGGTCGGTCTGCACTCGGTTTCATACGCCATCGGCTACACCGCTTGGCTCGACATTTCACCTCAGGGCATCAGCAAGGCTTCGGCGCTAGAGGCGCAGCGCAAAGCGCTCGGCATTACCCCAGACCGCGTGATCACCATGGGTGACGGCCGCAACGACATTTCGATGTTTGAGTGGGCGAGGGCTGGCGGCGGTTTGGCCTTTGCCATGGGCCAGGGCCCGGATGAGGTCAAGGCCGCTGCCACCGCGGTAACCGCATCGGTCGAGGATGACGGTGTTGCCCAGGTGCTCGCCGCCTTCGAAGGCATTTTGTTTACTCACGAGGCTATCTAGCCTCTCGTTGAATTTTCTCGGGTCGACAGCCGAGAGTTTTTACTCTAAACTTGGAGGCACGGAAGCGTGCCGGAGCGGCCGAACGGAACAGTCTTGAAAACTGTCGTAGTTAATAGCTACCGTGGGTTCAAATCCCACCGCTTCCTCCAGATGAAACCCCAGCCCTAAAAAGCTGGGGTTTTTGTTTGCCCGGACAATGTCTAGAAATTGTCTGACGCGCGATCTAAAATCGAAAACGAGGGGAGAACTGGATGACTACTGTGATTCGTAAACTCACCCCTGCAAAGATCAAAGCCGAGCGTGCCGTGCCCGCCTTCTAAAGAGGGCGCAGGTGAAGTCAGTCATTGAGCTGCGCCGAAAAGTGCTGCATTTTCAGGCCTCTGCCGAACAGCAGGGCATCATGATGCGGCTGGACGGCTTGAGTTTTCTTGAAGGTTCAAACCCAAAGATTCGCTAGATGAACCTCGAAGAGGCAGTTGCCTCGTTCGCAAAAGAACTCGAAGACCTAATTTTCGGTGTCCTGGGGCGGCCGGCGGTCTTCAAAGCCGAGTTGGATTCATCTAGAACGCAACCGCGTGTCTCCATCTCAAACGCCGATTTGAATGGAATCGCGATTTCTATACAAGGGCGTCTCGCTTTTAGGTTGCAGTTGAGCTATTTGTGTGAAATGCACCCGTCTACCAGCCGGCTGACCATTATCAATTCGACTTACAAAGTTGTCTTGCCGGTATCTGGAGGCCCACTGTGGCACTACGACTATGTCCGTGACATGAAGAAGGCGAGTTCGGCCATAGCTCACTTGAACGTTTACGCACATCGAAACGAAATTGTCGGAGCAATGGCGTTGAGTAAACGTTTCGATAAAAAATTGAACATTCAGACACTGCATTTCCCATTCGGCGGTCCAAGGTTTAGGCCAACTCTCGAGGATGTATTCGAGATGCTCATCACCGAATTTTCAATCGATAAAGCGCATGGTGCAATGAACAAACTCAAAAAGAGTCGTGCTATCTATTTTGAGCGCCAACTTGAAAGCGCCGTGCGAGATTCGCCAGAAATTGCAGCCCAGTCGCTTAGGTTGTTGGGTTACGAGGTTAACTCTCCAAGTTTGCTGTGAGGGCTGGCTTTGCCAAGAGTGCGCGGTTAAACTGGAGGTTCATGAAAAATCCATTTGCGCGCAAGAAGTCGACCGAAATAAGCAAAGCCCCTAAGGGTTTTGCTCGTCACGGCCGCATCCGCGTGCAGTCAAAGGGCAGCGCCATCGGCGGCCTTTTGGTCAAGGGTTTTGCCGCTGTTCTCGGCGGCACGATTGCCATTGCGGGCATTTCGGTTTGGGATATCAGCAACAGCATCCGAGCCAACGGCATCGAACTTCAGGGCCCAAAGGTCACCGCAGCCGACCTCAAGGGTCCAATCAATATGCTCCTCATCGGCTCAGACAGCCGACAGGGAACCAACTCGAAAATCTTTGGTAGCGAGACCTCGGTCTTGGCAGACGTCGAAATCCTGATTCACATCTCAGCCGATCGCAAGAATGCGGTTGCCCTCAGCTTCCCTCGCGACCTGATGGTGCCATGGCCTGCTTGCCCAAGCACCTCGGGTGGCTCTGGCTACCTTCCACAGTCTCTCGGTCAGATCAATGCGACCATTGCGAACGGTGGACCTGGTTGCACATTGCTCACTATCGAGCAACTAACCGGTGTGAAGATTCCATACTTGGCGACCATCAACTTCGGTGGCGTTATCGAAATGTCGAACGCTATCGGTGGTGTTGACGTCTGTGTCGCCCGCCCGATTCACGACCAGTACACCTTCTTGAACCTCGAAGCTGGAATGCACAACCTAAAGGGCATGCAGGCGCTTCAGTTCTTGCGCACCCGCCACGGTGTTGGTGACGGTTCAGACCTCAGCCGCATTTCAAACCAGCAGGTCTTCTTGACCTCGTTGTTGCGCAAGATCAAGAGCGAGGGTGTTCTCAACAACCCGATTCAGCTCTACTCGCTAGCCAACGCGGCGGCTCGCAACATGCAGCTTTCTACTTCGCTAACCGATGTAAACGTGATGATCGGCATCGCGCAAGCGTTGAAGTCGGTAGACCTAGACAAGATGACCTTCCTACAGGTTCCCGCTCACGGTGGTTTGCCTGCCCCATACTCGGGTCGCGTCATGCCTAACTACGACCAGGCCAACCTGATCTTCCAGAAGCTGGTCAATGACGAGCCAATCATCATCGACAAGGCCAACACCGGTTCTGGTGCAGTGGCACAGGGCGGCGCAACCGCCACTCCAACAGCTTCGGCCACCCCTAAGCCAGGCGCGACAGCAACCGCATCGGCCACCCCGACCCCAACGGCACTGCCTGACTGGGCTCGCGGAACCAATGCGGCAACCACCACCTGCTCGGGTTAAAGCGCCAGCCATACTAGGTTTTCAAACCTCGGGTTTCGGTTCGTCTGAGATTCGACTAAACTAGACCAGTCCGAGGAGTCGTCGCATAGCCCGGTCGAGTGCGCCCGCCTGCTAAGTGGGTAGGGAGGTTAAATCTCCCTCG
>JBEGKW010000086.1:0-3512 GCA_041183865.1 Actinomycetota bacterium
CAGATCTTCTTGCAGTCAGACCTCTTCAACTCAAACCAGCGCCCTGCTATCGACGTAGGTATCTCGGTTTCACGTGTTGGTGGTGCGGCTCAGGTCAAGGGCATCAAGGGTGTCTCAGGAACCCTAAAGCTAGAGCTTGCTCAGTACCGCGCACTAGAGGCATTCGCAATGTTCGCTTCAGACCTAGATGCAGCTTCACGCCAGCAGCTAGCTCGTGGTGCACGTTTGATGGAGCTTCTAAAGCAGCCTCAGTACTCACCATTCCCAGTTGAAGAGCAGACCGTTTCGATCTGGGCTGGTACCACCGGCAAGCTCGACGAGGTTCCAGTCGAAGACGTTCTACGTTTCGAGGCTGAGCTTCTTGAGCACCTTCGTCGCAACACCAAGGTTCTAACCACCATTCGCGAGACCAGCAAGCTGGAGAGCGACACCGTGGCAGAGCTTGAGAAGCAGGTAGCTAAGTTCAAGAAGAGCTTTGCAACCAAGGGTGGCGAAGCGCTAGCTTCAGCCGGCGACGCATCAGTCCTAGACGAAGAAGAAGTCACTCAGGAAAAGATCGTCAAGCAAAAGAAGAAGAAGTAATTCTTCTCTTTTAGAGACAATCCAAACTGACGACCAGAATTTAGGAACGGAGAGACATGGGAGCGCAACTTCGCGTCTACCGGCAGAAAATTAAGTCTGCCCAGACGACCAAGAAGATCACTCGCGCCATGGAGCTAATTTCCGCTTCGCGCATTTACAAAGCTCAGCAGCGCGTTGCAGCATCAACTCCATACTCGCGTGCAGTCACTCGCGCGGTTTCGGCTGTGGCCACATTCTCGAATGTTGACCACCCGCTAACCACCGAGCCAGCTCGCATCGATCGTGCCGCGGTTGTGATTTTCACTTCTGACCGTGGTCTAGCCGGTGCGTTCTCATCAAACGTTCTCAAAGAAGCCGACCAGCTTGCCAACCTGCTCAAAGAGCAAGGCAAAGAGGTCGTTTACTACCTGGTTGGCCGCAAGGCTGTTGCCTACTTCGGTTTCCGTCGTCGCGAGGCTGTTCGCAGCTGGATCGGTGGCACTGATTTGCCACAGTTCGACACCGCCAAAGAGATCGCCGACGCTGTTGTAGCGGCCTTCAACACCGACTATGCAGACGGTGGCGTTGACGAAATCCACCTAGTTTCAAACCGCTTCGTGTCAATGATCGCCCAGATTCCTGAGGTTGTTCGTTTGCTGCCTCTCGAGGTCGTAGAGGGAACCGAGCCTCCTGCAGCCGGCGAAGTGTTCCCGCTATACGAGTTCGAGCCAGACGTAAACAAGGTGCTCGACGCACTGCTACCGGTTTACATCGAAAGCCGCATCTTCAACGCAATGTTGCAGTCTGCAGCTTCTGAGCACGCAGCACGTCAGAAGGCCATGAAGTCGGCCACTGACAACGCAGAGAAGCTCATCAAGAACTACACCCGATTGAGCAACTCAGCTCGTCAGTCAGAAATTACCCAGCAGATTTCCGAAATCGTTGGTGGAGCAGACGCACTGTCTACCACCGGTGACGAAGACTAAGAGAAAGAAAGAGACATGGCCGAGACCAAGAAGAAGGTCGCTGCACCAGCAGCGGGCACCGGACGCATTGCTCGCGTTACCGGTCCTGTGGTTGACATCGAGTTCCCACACGATGCAATCCCAGCGATCTACAACGCACTCACCACTGAAATCAACCTGGATGGCGAGAAGACCACTCTTACTCTTGAGGTTGCTCAGCACCTTGGCGACGACCTAGTTCGCGCCATTGCTCTGAAGCCAACCGATGGTTTGGTTCGTGGCGGACTAGTCAGCGACACCGGCGCACCGATCTCGGTGCCAGTTGGTGACGTCACCAAGGGCCGCGTCTTCAACGTGACCGGTGAAGTTCTAAACGCAGCTCCTGGCGAGAAGGTTGAGGTCAACGAGCGTTGGTCAATCCACCGTCAGCCACCTGCTTTCGACCAGCTTGAGTCAAAGACCAACATGTTCGAGACCGGCATCAAGGTCATCGACCTTCTAACCCCTTATGTTCAGGGTGGAAAGATCGGTCTATTCGGTGGTGCTGGTGTTGGTAAGACCGTTCTTATCCAAGAGATGATCTACCGTGTGGCAGAAAACCACGATGGTGTGTCTGTATTCGCCGGTGTTGGTGAGCGTACCCGTGAAGGTAACGACCTAATCGACGAAATGACCGAGTCAGGCGTTATCGACAAGACTGCACTGGTCTTCGGTCAGATGGATTACTTCCGTGACGTTCAGAAGCAAGACGTGCTTTTGTTCATCGACAACATCTTCCGCTTTACTCAGGCAGGTTCAGAGGTTTCGACCCTTCTAGGTCGTATGCCTTCTGCCGTGGGTTACCAGCCAAACTTGGCCGATGAGATGGGTCTCCTTCAGGAGCGCATCACCTCGACCCGTGGTCACTCGATTACGTCGCTTCAGGCAATTTACGTTCCTGCCGATGACTACACCGACCCAGCCCCAGCAACCACCTTCGCTCACTTGGATGCAACCACTGAGCTAAGCCGTGAAATTGCTTCGAAGGGTCTGTACCCAGCTATCGACCCACTAACCTCGACCTCGCGTATCTTGGACCCTCGCTACATTGCAGCGGACCACTACGAGACCGCGATCCGCGTCAAGGCCATCCTTCAGAAGAACAAGGAACTTCAGGAAATCATCGCCATCCTTGGTGTTGAAGAACTTTCTGAAGAAGACAAGGTCACAGTTTCACGCGCCCGTCGTATCCAGCAGTTCCTATCTCAGAACACCTACATGGCTGAAAAGTTCACCGGTGTTAAGGGTTCAACCGTTCCACTAAAGGACACCATCGAAGGCTTCTCGGCCATCGCTAACGGTGACCTTGACCACGTTGCAGAGCAGGCGTTCTTCAACGTCGGTGGCCTAGACATGGTTATGGAAAACTGGGAGCGCATCCAGAAGGAAACCGGTAAGTAATAATGTCGGAAAAAGTTCTTCGCGTCGAGCTGGTAGCAGCCGATAAAGCCGTATGGGCTGGTGAGGCCAAGATGGTCATCGCTAAGACCGTTGAAGGTGAAATCGGTCTACTTGCAGGTCACGAGCCTATGCTCGCGATCCTCTCGAGCGGTGAAGTTCGCATTACCCTTACCGACGGCGACAAGCTTATTGCTAACGCCGAAGACGGCTTCCTTTCGGTTGAGCACGATGTTGTAACCATCGTTGCTCGTCACGCCGAACTGGTCTAACGAAACTACAAAGATAAAACCCCAGCCAATTGGTTGGGGTTTTTCTTTATCTCGAGCCTGCCGGCTTCCACTTCACGTCGCCGCCATGCGGAACGTTGGCTACTCTTGCCAACACAAACAGAAGGTCCGATAGACGGTTCAGGTAGACAGCACAAACCGCCGAAACATCTATGCCTGCCTCAAGAGCAACCCAAACAGCGCGCTCGGCTCTGCGAACCACAGTGCGGGCCAAATGTAGCCCTGCAGCCAGCCCAGAGCCACCAGGAATGATGAATGA
>JBEGKW010000087.1:0-2907 GCA_041183865.1 Actinomycetota bacterium
CTGGTCTTCACCATCGGTAGACCACGACATCATCATGAAGTACATGTTCAACCCGCAGATTCTCAATGGCGCGGTTTTGACCGTGGTCATTACAGTGGTCTCGATGTTGATCGCGACCATCCTGGCCGTCATCCTTGCGGTCATGAAGCTCTCGCCAAATCCACTTCTCAAGCTCGTGGCTAGCGCGTTCATCGGTTTCTTCCGCGGCACCCCACTGTTGTTGCAGATCGTGTTCTGGGGCTACCTCGGCATCATTTACCCGACTCTGACCTTCGGCATTCCGTTCACCAACATCGTCTTTATCCACGGCCAGACCAGCGCCCTGATTCCTTCGCTCGCCGCCGGCATCATCGCCCTCGCGCTCAACGAAGCGGCTTATTCGGCCGAAATCGTGCGCGCCGGAATCCTGTCGGTCGATGGTGGTCAGATGGAAGCGGCCTCATCGCTCGGTATGCGCGGCGGTTACACCCTGCGTCGCATCATCCTTCCGCAGGCCATGCGCGTGATCATTCCGCCTATGGGCAACGAGTTCATTTCGATGCTCAAGAACACCGCCCTCCTCGAGGTCGTCGCAGTGCTCGAGCTTTACACCCAGGCCACAATGATCTCGGCACAGCGAAAAGAAGTATGGCCGCGGTTTCAACGTGACCACAGCGCGAGCAAGGATGTTCGGCTTCGGCAAGAAGAAGGTGTCAGCATGAGCCGCCTAATGGTCGACGCTCGCAGCGTTCGCAAGTCTTTCGGTGCCAACGAGGTGCTCAAGGGCATCACCTTGACCGTCGAGCAGGGGCAGGTGCTCGTGCTTCTCGGCCCTTCGGGTTCGGGAAAGTCAACCTTCCTGCGTTGCATCAACCACCTCGAAACCATCAACGGTGGCCGCATCTATGTCGACGGCGACCTAATGGGCTACCGCCAGGTCGGCGATGTGCTGCACGAGATGAAGCCGGGTGCGATTGCCGCCCAGCGCCGCCACATCGGCATGGTCTTTCAGCGCTTCAACCTGTTTCCGCACCTGACCGCGCTCGAGAACGTGATCGAGGCGCCAATCGGTGTGAACAAAGAAGATGCCAAGGATGCCAAGCAGCGCGGAATGAAGTTGCTCGAGCGCGTGGGTCTAGGTGACAAGTTTGACCACTACCCATCCCAGCTTTCGGGTGGCCAGCAGCAGCGCGTTGCGATCGCCCGCGCACTGGCGATGGAGCCGAAACTGATGTTGTTCGATGAGCCGACCTCGGCACTCGACCCAGAGTTGGTTGGTGACGTACTAAACGTGATGCGCGACCTAGCCAAAGAGGGCATGACCATGATCGTGGTCACCCACGAGATGGGTTTCGCTCGCGAGGTAGCCGACACCGTGGTCTTCATGGATCAGGGTGTAGTTGTCGAGGCCGGCTCTCCGGCTCAGGTTCTAGACAATCCCCAGCAAGAACGAACCAAGGCATTTATCAACAGCGTGCTCTAACGGCACCTGTCATCGCAGAGTTGTAACCTAATAAAAACCACCAAATTGGAGAATCAATGTCAAAGATGAAGTTCGCTGCTCTTGCCGCAATGGCAACCGCATCAGTGCTACTAGTTGCCGGTTGTGCATCAACCACCGCAACCCCAACCGCCTCGGCAACTGCCGACAGCAACGCGATTCCGACCGTTCAGGTTGACTCGGCTGCCGCAGCTCTTCTTCCTGAGAAGTACAAGACCGCAGGCATCAACGTCGCCAGCGACATTCCTTATGCACCAATGGAGATGTTCGACGAAGAGAACAAGCCAACCGGTTTCGACTACGACCTTTCACAGTCAATCGCGCAGAAGCTTGGTGTAACCATCAGCTTCAACAAGCAGGCTTGGGACAGCATCATTCCTTCACTACAGGCCGGCAACCACGACATCATCATGTCGGGTATGAACGACACCGTAGAGCGTCAGGCGACCCTTGACTACGTTGACTACTTCAAGGGCGGTTTCGCAATCGTCGTTGCAAAGGGCAACCCTCAGGGCATCAAGACCCTTACCGACCTATGTGGTCAGCCAGTAACCATCCAGAAGGCAACCGTTCAGGGTGACATGCTCAAGGCTCTAACCCCACAGTGCACCGCGGCTGGCAAGAAGGCCGTAATCATCAACGAGTACCCATCAGACCCAGAGGCTCTAAACGCTCTTCGCGCTGGCAAGGGTGTCGCTGACGTCATGGATGCACCAATCGCCGCTTACGCTGCACAGACTTCGGGCAAGGGTCAGTACTTCGACCTAATCACCGACGCTGCTAACCCAAACGGCTACGAGCCGGTCTACACCGGTATCGGTATCTTGAAGGCTAACAAGGAGCTAACCGCAGCTCTACAGGCAGCCGTTCAGTCACTTATCGACGATGGCACCTACGGCAAGATCCTTGCCAAGTGGAACCTCTCATCATTCGGTGTTGAGACCGCAACCATCAACGGCACCAAGAAGTAATCACAAAAATTAGTGGGGTGGGTCAACGGCTAACACCGGTGGCCCACCCTTTCTTTTGAAAGACGTCATGACACAAGCGCACATCCAACTGGTTTCGACAATCGCCGACACCGAAGCGATGAGCGCTTTTTTCATGCAGGTATGGGCCAGGTATGGGCCGATGGCCCAGAGGTCGTCCCGTTTGACTTAGCCCTCGCTGTTCAGCACGTAGGCGGCTATTCGGCGATTGCCAAAATCGACGGCAAAATCGTTGGCGCATCATTCGGCTTTCAGGGGTCACTCGACTCCCACCCCGGTCAACGAATCCTGCACTCACATGTCACCGCGGCCACCGTTCCGGGCGTGGGTTTCGCACTCAAGCAACACCAAAAGCAGTGGGCGATCGAGAATGACATCGACGCCATAACCTGGACCTTCGATCCACTGGTTCGTCGCAACTCGGTTTTCAACTTTGAG
>JBEGKW010000088.1:0-3549 GCA_041183865.1 Actinomycetota bacterium
ACGAGGTTAGGATTTAGACATGGTTCAGCCTCGCGACTTATTCACAATCCACGACGTGGACACGGAAGTCACTCTCGGCCTGCACATGATTGGTGGCCTTAGTGGTTTCACCGACGCCGGTTCAACGGTTGCTCAATTTGCTCAACAGATTTTTGGAAACCTCGAGCACAAGTTGCTAATCAGCTTCAATAACGATGAACTTCTGGACTACCGTTCTCGTCGTCCGGTGATGTACTTCGAAAAAGATCACATCGAGTCGTACGAGCCCGCTGTTCTTGGCATCTACCTGGTTTGGGATGAAGCAAGACAGCCGTTCCTTTACCTACACGGATACGAACCCGATTTCCGCTGGGAAGCTTTCAGCGAAGCGATGGCTTTCATCCTTGATTTCTATGCGGTCTCAGATTTCACTTGGGTCCACGCGATTCCATTCCCTATTCCTCACACTCGCGCAGTCGGTGTGACGGTTTCAGGAAACCGCAAGGACTTGATCGAGCAGACTTCGGAATGGCGCCCTCAAACACAGGTTCCAGGTAACGTTCTTCACCTGCTCGAATTTCGGTTCGCCGCAGACGAGGTGCCAACCGCCGGCTTCGTGATGCTGGTGCCGCACTACTTGTCTGAAAGCGACTACCCGCAGGCTGCAGTTGCTGCCTTTGAGCAGGTCACCAGTGCGACCGGCTTAGTCTTCCCAACTGATGATCTTCGCGATGATGGCGCACGGTTCCTCGCGAAACTTGACACGCAAATTGCCGAAAATGAAGAGCTTTCGCGAATGATCGCCAATCTCGAGCAGGGATTCTTAAACAACCCCTCTGGCCCAAACCAATCGCCGATGCGAAAGCCAGAGAGCAAGATGCCAAACGCAGATGAGATCGCGGCCGAGCTTGAAGACTACCTAGCGAGCAGAAGAAAGAATGCCGCCGAGGACTCAACTGACTAGATCAGCCACTCAAGTCAGAGTCCGCCTAGTCTTAGCAGTCGCGGTATTCGCCTACTTTGTATCAGTGCTAGAGCGAAGCTCTATGGGTGTGGCATCTCTAAGCGCGATTTCTAGATTTCAAGTCGGAGCTGCAGCACTCTCAACTCTCGCCGTAGCTCAATTGGCCGTCTATGCAGCTATGCAGATACCAACCGGAATGCTCCTAGACCGCTTTGGTGCGCGACGTCTAATTATTTTTGGAAGCCTAATGACTGGGCTTGGTAACTTGATCGTTGCGGTATCGCCGATCTTTGCCCTGGCAATCGCTGGCCGCATGGTGGTCGGTTTCGGCGATGCGTTCGTCTTCGTGTCCATGATTCGTCTCATCAATGGTTGGTTGCCAGGCCCGCGAGCTACCAAGTTCACTCAACTTTTCGCGAACCTCGGCCAGCTCGGCCAGATCGCATCTGCGGTCCCTTTTGCCTACATCCTCGGAGTTAGCGGATGGACGGCAGCCTTCTCAATCGCGTCGAGTTTCGCTTTCTTAGCGGCTTGTCTCGGCTTTTTGTTTCTGAGAGATGAACCCGAGACCAATGAGGGCGATAAACCAGAGCAACTTGGAGTTTGGCAGCAGTTCAAGGTCAACATCACCGACCCGATGACTCGTAAAGCCGCTTTGGGGTTATCCGTTCATGATTCAAGGCGAGGGCTTACCTCGCCCAGTCGCTTCGTCGCTGCTGGCCTCCTTTGTCTTTATCGGCTTCTTCGTTGGACCCGTGTTCAGTCACCTATGTATCAGATGGCCACACCGTAGGCATGTCATCGTTACCGGGCTATTCAGTCTGATGGCGTGTGCCTGGTTGCTGATTTTCTTCACTCCGGGTCAGAACCCTCTCTGGCAAATCGTGCTCTTGGTGTTGGCCATCGGTGTCGGTGGCCCGGCCTCGATGATTGCATTCGACTATTCACGAGTCGCGATTCCGATTTACCGACTCGGTTCTTCAAACGGAATCATCAACTCGGGCGGCTTCATTGCAACCTTCACCAGTATGTTTCTAGTCGGTGTGGCCCTCGACGTGATTCATGCCCTGAGGCTGGTTGGCGATGAACCGCTCTATTCACTCGCGGGATTCAAGCTAGCTTTTCCCTTCGAATTGCTGGTCATAACCTTTGGATTGTTCATGTTCTACCGTGCACGAGCGATGGCTGTACGTGCTGATAGACCACCCGTGGTCAAAAATCGGGAATAAATACCGACGAGCTTTAGGTTGATCCGTCAGCAAGCCCATGTAAATGGTCATCAAAAGTCCATTTCCGTGCAATAATTGCAATCAGACCCAGTCATCCGCACTTCGCGATTTGACATGGGTCTTAGTAATGCCCGGATCAGCAGATGGTTGATTCTGAGAGGTAGATGTGGCTAAGAACACTGAAGACGGCAAAAAGCGCGGTTTCCTGTCGAACCTGCTGCACCCAGGGCAGAACAAAACTTCGGGGGAACCGACACAGAAAGAAGCAACCATCATTCCTGCAACACCTAAGGCCGCACCCAAGACAACGAAGCCAAAAGCTGAACCTGTCGCAAAGACCACCAAGACTGCAGCTAAACCTGCCGTTGATAAGGCTGTAGAAAAGCCAGCCGCAAAGAAGGCAGCTTCGAAGGCAAAGCCTGAGGCTGCAAAGGCTGAACCAAAGACTAAGGCAGAGCCGAAGGCCGAGCCGAAAGCCAAAGCCGAGCCGAAAGCCGCAAAGTCGACCGGCCCGGTAGCCGCCAAGGCGAAGCCAGCAAAGGCTAAGAAAGCTCCAAAGCTCGGCGATGACGATGAAGAAGACATCGATGACGCGGACGACCTGGTTTCGGTCGACGAAATCGTTGCAGAAGCTGCTTCAGCCATCGACCTTACCGTCGTCGATGAAGAGCACGACGAAGAGCACGACGAAGACGAAAAAGAGAAGATCGTCGTTCCAGAAGGTGCACTCGTTCTGTCGCACCGTGAAGAAGATGACATTCCGGTTCAGACCACCACCATCACTGGTGCAACCGCGGACCCGGTCAAGGACTACCTAAAGCAAATCGGTAAGGTGGCGCTGCTAAACGCCGAGCTCGAAGTTGAGCTTGCCAAGCGCATCGAAGCCGGTCTATTCGCCGAGGAGAAACTAGCTACCGCCGGCAAACTTACCCGCGAAGCCGAGCGTGACCTTAAATGGGTAGTCAAGGATGGCCAGCGCGCCAAGAGCCACCTACTAGAAGCCAACCTACGACTAGTTGTTTCGCTGGCAAAGCGCTACACCGGTCGCGGAATGCAGTTCTTGGACCTAATCCAAGAAGGTAACCTCGGCTTGATTCGCGCCGTAGAGAAGTTCGACTACACCAAAGGCTATAAGTTCTCAACATACGCAACCTGGTGGATTCGTCAGGCGATTACCCGTGCGATGGCTGACCAGGCCCGCACCATCCGTATCCCGGTTCACATGGTTGAAGTGATCAACAAGCTCGCTCGCGTTCAGCGACAGTTGCTACAGGATCTAGGTCGCGAACCGACTCCTGAAGAGCTAGCCCGCGAACTAGACATGACCCCTGAAAAGGTTGTTGAAGTTCAGAAGTACGGTCGCGAGCCAATCTCACT
>JBEGKW010000089.1:0-3277 GCA_041183865.1 Actinomycetota bacterium
GTTTCCGTTCACACCCGTCGCGCCGGTTGCGACAACTGCGTAAAGGCCACCGTTACCAACCGTGACGGTCTGTGATGCACCGGAGGTGACCGACATCTGACGAAGCATGACCACCTGGCCACCGCCACCGCCACCGCCACCGAAGTTGCCGATGCCACCAGAGCCACCACCGGCAACCACGTCTGCATCGATGGTCGAAACGCCAGAAGGAACTGTCCAGCTACAGGTTCCAACCACCTTGAATGTGACTGTGGTTAATCCACCCGAAGTCACGGTCGATGTCGGGGTACAGGCGGTTACCGCCATCGCGGTGTTTAGGGCAAAAAATGACCCTAGAAGCACGACAAAACCTAGGCCCCAGACAATTGCTTTGCGTCTGGCTGCTCGCGGTTTCAAAAATTGCGTAAACATCCACCTTTAAGGCTAAAAACCCTCAACCTTCAACCGGCCAGGATGTAGGGCTGGGCGAACTTTTCCGTGTCGAATAGGCTGTTGCTATGAACACGGGTCGTCAGCGAGCGAAATCGGGGTCGTCAGGCCCGCCGAAATCTCGCGCGGCCGTCATCTTCTACCCCGACAAAATCGCGCGCCGAAAGCTAACCGCGGCCATCGAATCGGCAATAATGCCGCTGGGTTGGGAGCCGACTCTGTGGCTGCCAACTTCGGCCGAAGAACCGGGTTCGGCACAAGCCCTGCGAGCAATCGCTCAAGGAGCAACACACATCCTGGTAGCTGGTGGCGATGGCACGATTCGCGAAGTGGTCGAAGCGCTTGCCCTCAACAACTTGGGCAACCGAGCAACGCTCGGCATCCTCCCTGCCGGAACCGGCAACGTGCTCGCGCGAAACCTGAAGATTGACCTCTATGACCTGCCGAGTGCGGTAGATCGAGCCATACATGGAAACCGTCACCCGATCGATCTCGGCCTGGTACGCATCATTCACGAAGACGGTTCGCGCGCCGAGCGCATCTTCGCTGTGATGGCTGGCATGGGCCTCGACGCCAAAATCTTTCAGAAGACCGATCCGAAACTCAAAAAGGCCATCGGCTGGTTCGCCTACGTCGAGGGTGGCCTCAAGTCGCTGCCCACTCTTTTTGAACGCATGGATGTCTCGGTTGACGGTCGCGAGCCACGCAACCTCAAAGTGGTCTCGCTGATTATCGGCAACGTCGGCTGGCTGCCGGGCCGAATAACGCTGATGCCAGATGCCGCCCTAGACGATGGCATCTTGGATGTTGCGGCGGTTGGCCCGCGTCGCTTCTGGAACTGGATTGATTTCTGGGGCCGTGTTACTTGGGTCGAGAATCTGCGCGAGAACCGCCAGCTTCGCCACCTGATCGATCAGACCGCCGATGTGCGAACGCTAGAAAACTTGAACGGTAAAAAGATTCGAGTGACTCCCGAAAATCCGGTTTTCATTCAGCTCGATGGTGACCCAATGGGTAGCGTTCTCGAAGCCGAGTTCGAGGTTCAACCTAGGGCTGTGACTGTTCGTCTCTAAACCGATTGCGAATCGCGTCTAGCTCGGCCTTCAAAAGTGACTTTGCCTTTTCGGCGGCAAGTTCTGCCTCGGCAACAATGCGGGCGGCTTCATCCTTGGCCTGTTGAAAAAGTTCGGCGGATTTAGCCTGTGCCTCGCGCAGAATCTCTTCGGCCTCAACGGCAGCGCGGGCAGAGGCACCCGAGACTCGATCGGCCTCGGCCACGATTGCGGCGGCGTCAATCTTGCCGGTGCGGGTGAGCTGGTCGTTTAGCGATGCGATTTCTGAGCGCAATGCATCGAGCTCTTGGCTGCTTCGGGCATTACCCAATCGCGCGCGTGACAGTTCATCGCGAAGCTCGTTTAGTCGAGCATCGACTTGCGCGCGATCGTAGCCGCGCATCGAAACTTTGAACTCGTCGTCCATAGAAACGTCAACACCACCCGTCTCCCCCAATTACGAGTATGGCGTCAAGGGTTAACCCCTGTAAAGGAATTATTCGCAGGCATCGGCATCACCGAACTGCGCGTCAGAATTGTTGCCTTCGTGCACCGATTTCTCTTTGTCGGCACGAGGATATGAACCCAAATATTGAACCTTCGGGCTGAAGCGGTGCAGACCCTTAAGCGCCTCGGCGATCGCGGCATCCTCGATGTGGCCTTGGGCGTCGACGTTGAAGCGGTAGCGACCGAGCTTGTCGCCGATTGGGCGAGACTCGATGCGCGACAGGTTGACGCCGCGAACCGCGAACTGCTCGAGCAGTTCGAGCAGCGCACCCGGTCGGTCGTTTGGCATCTCGATAATCACCGAGGTCTTGTCGCGACCGGTCGCGGCCGGGGCCTTGCCCGCCAAACCGATCTGGATGAAGCGAGTCTGGGCGTTCTTGTATTCGCCGATGTTCTTGGCCAACACCTTGAGCTTGTAGTGGTCGGTGATGGTCGAAGCCGCAACTGCTGCGTTGGCAATCGAGTCGGCGTGCAGCAAACCGGCGGCAGCGGCGGCGGTCGATGTTGCCGGCAAGTATGAGTGACCCGCGAGGTTGGCGGCCAACCACTTGTGGGTCTGGGCGTAGGCAACCGGGTGGGTCGCAACGGTGACAACATCCTTGATGGCAACGCCTGGGGCGGCAACCAGGTTGAAGGTTACCGGCACGAGGTATTCGCCGAAGATGCGGATGCCCTCGGTTGCGGCGAGCGCGTCGAGAGTTGCCGAAACTCCACCCTCGATCGAGTTTTCGATTGGAATCACAGCGCGAGCCGAGTGACCCGAAATGACGTTGTCAATGGCCTCTTGCACATTGGCCACCGGGTGCCAGTTGGCTCCCTTTGCCTCAGGCACCTGGGCCAGAGCGAGTTCGGTAAACGTGCCAACCGGACCTAGGTATGAATAGGTCTTCTTTGCCGAACTGTTACGCGATTTCGTAGCCATACATAAAGGTTAACGGCGAAAATAGTCTTATGAGTGCGCGCGCGGGGCAAAAAGCCCAAGAATCTGACCTAGTCAACATCGAAAAACTGATCGAGGCTTATTACGAAATACGCCCGGATGTGACCACCGCCGAGCAGAAGGTCACCTTCGGCACCAGCGGACACCGCGGCACCTCACTGAACGGTTCGTTCAACGAGCAGCACATCGCGGCCATCACTCAGGCGATTGTTGAATACCGTCAGCGCGAAAACATCCATGGCCCGATTTATGTCGGCAAGGATACCCACGCGCTATCCGGCCCGGCCGAAGAGACCGCACTGGCCGTGCTCGCCGGCAACGGAATCTTGACCATGGTCGACGCCGAGGG
>JBEGKW010000090.1:0-2776 GCA_041183865.1 Actinomycetota bacterium
CCGAGGTTGGCCTTAGCAAAGTCGAGGGCAATCTGAACCTTCGCAGAATCGGCATCGCCAACCGCGTAAAGCTCGGGTGCAACCGGCTTTGAGGTTCCGGCATTCTGGCGCGCTTCGGCTGCCAGACCCTCGGCACGCTGACGCTCGAGTGCGGCCGAGGTGTTCTGCAGCACAGCGAGCTGCGCGTAGAAGGTCTTGTTGAGCTTGTTGTTGGCATCAACCTTCGACTGAACTGCGCTTGCCGCCGACTGTGCTTCGACAAACAAACTCTTGGCAGCTGCTGCCTTGGTGGCCAACTCAGTCTTTGCGCCGGCAAGTTCATCGGTTAGCGACTGGGCATACTTTTGCTTGGCCATGGCGCGGTTATAAATGGTGTCGCTCTGCTGAGCCACTTTTTCTTGTGCGCCCAACTGGTAGAGCAGGTCATCCGCCTTACCCGCGTTCAAGAACAAATTCAAGGATGTGCCGCCGGCACCATCGCGATACATCTGAGCGGCGATCTGACCCAGCTGAGCCTTGGCTTTGTTGGCTTCGGCATTGGCGGCGTCGGCTTGCGACTGCAAGCTAGTTACCTTTGCGGTGATGGCGTCGACCGCATCCTGGGCTTGGTTGAAGGCTTCGCCCTTAATTTGAGCAACACGGCCGAGCTTGTTTGCTTCTACGGCAAGATCTTGAACGATCTTTTCGATGCGAGCAATCATGGCCTTTTTTGCGGCCACGTTTTTCTTGGCGGCTGCCACCTCGGCGGCACTCGGATAACTCGGAACTGCCCAAGATGGGGCAACAACCGTCGCGCCGAAAACCAGTGCAGCACTAGCTGCAACTGCAATCAAGGCGCGCGAGACTCGGTTGTTCATACCTACGAAAGTAACACGACTTGCAAACGAACCTAGGTAGCGACTATTCTTGACGCTTGGTGCTATGAAGTATCCGCTTTATAGGCCCCATCGTTTAGAGGCCTAGGACACCGCCCTTTCACGGCGGCAGCACGGGTTCGAATCCCGTTGGGGTGTAAGGTCCTGTAGCGCAGTTGGTTAGCGCGCCGCCCTGTCACGGCGGAGGTCGCGGGTTCAAGTCCCGTCAGGATCGCTCAGTAAGAGCCCTTCTCAAAAGGAGGGCTTTTATCGAATGAAGATGGTTTTCCATCTTCGGCTCTGTAGCTCAGTTGGTAGAGCGCACGACTGAAAATCGTGAGGTCACGGGATCGACGCCCGTCGGAGCCACTAAAACCCGAGACCATCGCAGTCTCGGGTTTTTCACTTAACTAGGCTTATTGCGTGTTCACAATCGTCCTGGGATTCGCGACCTCGTTGGTCTACGGCTTCGCCGACTTCTTTGGCGCTCTCGGCTCGAAACACATCAAACCCGTTGTGGTGACCTTTTGGTCTGGGCTTTCTGGCCTCGCGCTACTACTGACCGCATCCCTCTTTATGGGAGCCGACTTCAGCGCTAACAGCATTCTCTGCGGTGTGATCGGCGGCATCGCCTCGGCATTTGCAATGACCTGCCTCTATGCCGCACTGGCCATCGGCCCAATCAGCATTCTTTCTCCGCTCAGCGCGGTCGTAATGGCAATCGTGCCTATGATCATCGGCTTCGCGCAGGGTGACCGCTTCAGCCTTTGGGGTTGGTTGGCACTCGGCGCCATCCTGGTTGCTGTGGTTTTGGTTGGCTTCGTTCCTGGCGATGACGTCAGACTGCCATCACTGAAGGGTCTGCTGCTCGGCATCGGTGCTGGCATCGGAATGGGCGCGGTGCTGCTGGCCCTTGCGGCGGCACCCAAAGACTCCGGCCTAGCCTCGCCAGCCATTCTGCGAGCTGTGAGTGCATCTCTGCTCGGCATCTTTATGCTGGCGACGATTCGACGTGGTCGCGTCGACGGCGCGGCGGGTAAGAGCTCAAAAGCCTCGACCAAGATTTGGCTCGCTGTCTTGGCAACCGGTTTTCTCGACTCGAGCGCAAACGTGTTCTTTACAATTGCGAGCCGCCAGGGCTCACTCTCGGTGGTCTCGGTACTGACGGCCCTGTATCCTCTGGGCACCATCATCCTGGCCCGAATCTTCTTGAAAGAGAAGATTGCTCGAAGCCAAATGTTTGGCATTGTTTTAGCCCTCGGCGCATCGGCCCTTTTGGCGATTATCTAATAGCCTTGGGGCATGACTAAAACTCGCAATCGCTGGATTGGCCTCGTCTTCATCTCGATGGCCATTTCCCTCGTAATCATCGACGGAACCATCGTCAACACCATCTTCCCTAACGTCATTCGTGCCCTTAACCTGACTTCGACTCAGGTGCAGTGGGTTCAAGAAAGCTACGTTCTCGTTTTTGCCTCACTGCTTTTGGTGTGGGGTTCGCTGGCCGACCGCATCGGTCGACGTCGACTGCTAATCATCGGTCTCGCGATTTTCATCGCCGCATCGGTTTGGGCTGGATACAGCACCGACGCCAGCTCAATGATTCTGGCCCGCGTGGTTCAGGGCTTCGGTGGCGCGATGGTGCTACCGACCACCCTTTCGTTGGTTAACGCAACCTTCCAAGGCAAAGAGCGTGGCATCGCGTTTGCCGTTTGGGGTTCGACTATCGGTGGAATGGTCGCTCTTGGCCCAGTGCTTGGCGGCTGGCTAGCCACCGACTTTGGCGCGGATGGCTGGCGCCTCGCGTTCAACGTCAACCTACCTCTAGGTCTCATCGTCATCATCGGTCTGCTCATCTGGGCTACCGAATCTAAGCAGGGCCAGCGCGCTGGTGGCATCGACTACGTTGGCGCGCTGCTTTC
>JBEGKW010000091.1:0-3269 GCA_041183865.1 Actinomycetota bacterium
GAGTTCACGTTGATGCGAAGAGCGTAGGTTTGCCCCAAACTTGAGGTGACCTTGAAGGTCGAGTTGTATTCGTGGTTGATCGAATCGACCTCGAAATCGCCGAGGTCATACTGAGCCAAAATCTCATCCAGGCAGTCGCCGAGGCTATCGATCTGCTGATCAACTGCCATCTGCGCGAACTCGATTGCCTGCTCCATGTGACCACTCTTTCACAGGTTAAAGAAAAAACTCCAGGCCTCGTGAGAAGGAACTGGAGTTTCGTGCACCCCCTCGGACTTGAACCGAGAACCCACTGATTAAGAGTCAGTTGCTCTGCCGATTGAGCTAGAGGTGCGTGTTGCAGAGAACCGCAACGAGAGAAAAGCCTAGCATATTCGCCTAGACTCATAAACATGTCAGATGCAGAAAAATTAGTTGCCGGCGTAAAAGCCCCAAATTTCGAGATTCTCGATCAAGATGGCAAGAAAGTTTCTCTTGCTTCATTCCAGGGTCAGAAAGTAATCATCTACTTCTACCCTGCCGCGGCTACCCCTGGATGCACCAAGGAAGCCTGTGACTTCAACGACAACCTAAACCCGCTCAAAGCCGCTGGCTACACCGTTCTCGGCATCTCGCCAGACTCGGTTGCCAAGCTTAAGAAGTTTCAGGTTGCCCAGGATTTGAACTTCCCACTACTGAGCGACCCAGACCTAGAGGTTCACAAGGCCTTCGGCGCTTACGGCACCAAGAGCCTCTACGGCCGCGTTTATCAGGGTGTACTTCGCTCAACCTTCGCGGTTGATGAGTCGGGCACCATTCAGCTTGCGCTTTACAACGTCAAGGCCACCGGCCACGTTGCAATGGTTCGCAAACTTCTCGACATTTAGTCGCCCGGAATCTCACCCTGAGTCGCGTCAAAGACCGGCTTGGTAAATAGCAGCGCGATCACGGCCACCGAAGGCAGAATCAAACCAACTCCGATTGCCGCATTGGCAAACTCGCCAGTAAAACTTCCCCAGGCCACGGTCAACTGAACCAACTGCCAGAAAACCGCGGCGTTTCTAGCCCAACGACGGCCGTCCTTTAGCGCCTTCACGACAAAGGCCAACCAAACCGCCAGGATGGCGCCAAGCGCCGTCAAAGCCAGCATCGTCGGCAAGCTCTTCACTTCACCCGAAAGCGTCGCCACCACGTAAGTGCTCACGATTACGATCAGCACACAAAGTTCGACTCCGATGATGCCCAAAACAGCCTTCAGGCCGAGCGGTCGAACTGCTTTTGCTGCCATTGTGGAACACATCCTAGGTATTGTCTGCCGATTTTGGGTATTGCCATACGGGTCAATCTGTGAAACGATTTTCTCAGGAAAAGTTTGCGATAAATCGCTTTTCAAAGTGAATCGCCCATCCGAGAAAATCTTTTTCAGATGTGTTCCTACTGTGCCACAAGGCACGAGCCCTCGGGCTCTCCGAACCGCCAAGACAAAGGAAAACAGCACATATGGACATGCAGTGGCTGAACGAAGCTCGATGCCTTACCGAAGACCCAGAGCTTTTCTTCCCTGTCGGAAACACCGGCCCAGCTGTTGACAGGCAAAGTCTGTTTGCCGCGAGTGTGGCGTATCGACCAACTGCCTTGAGTATGCAATCAAGGAGAACCAGGACACCGGCGTTTGGGGCGGCCTAAGCGAAGACGAGCGCAAGTCGCTAAAGCGCAAGTATGCACGCGCACGTCGCGCCAGCTAATAAGTTTTTTGAGAACCCTCGCTTCGGCGGGGGTTTTCTTTTTGCCCAGATTTAGAGGGTTGCCCAGATTTAGAGTGGCAATGCGATTGCTACGCGGGTGCCGCCCTCGTGCGGCGAAGACCAGTGGATGGTCCCGCGCAGTTCACCCTCGATCAGGGTGCGAATAATTTGAGTACCCAAACCGGCGCCCACCTTGCCATCGGTAAGACCCTTGCCATTGTCAGAGACAGTGATTAGAAGGTGCTTCTGCTTGCGTTCGGCATTGATTGCTACGACTCCGCTGCGCTCGGCTAATCCGTGTTCAACCGCATTAGTCACGATCTCGGTTAGAGCCACCGCCAGAGGTGTTGCCATGTCACTCTTGAGCTGGCCAAACTTGCCGTCGATCAGGGTTCGAACCGAGGTTCCGATGCTAGACGCCACCTCGCTGGCCAACATAAGCACGCGGTCAAACACCTCGTCGAAGTTCACATCCTGGTTCAGGCCTTCAGAGAGGGTGTCGTGCACGAGTGCGATTGCAGAAACTCGGCGCATCGCCTGGTTGAGGGATTCTTTCGCCTCTTCGCTGGTACTGCGCCTAGCCTGAATACGTAGCAAACTTGCAACAGTCTGCAGATTGTTCTTCACGCGATGGTGAATCTCACGGATGGTGGCATCCTTGGTGATCAGCTCGCGCTCTTGACGACGCAACTCGGTCACATCTCTACAGAGCACAATCGCACCGGTTCGCTGGCCGCCTTGACGCAACGGAATCGCGCGCACGGTCAGGGTGATGCTGGTGGATTCCATGTCGGTGCGCCAGGGAGCACGACCGCTAAGTACGAGCGGCAGCGACTCATCCACGTTCATTCGCGATTTCAAGATCGGCGCGGCTGCATCGGCGAGGCCCTTGCCCTCGAGCTCTCCCTTGATGCCCAAACGATTGAATGCAGAGAGGCCATTAGGGCTAGCGAACTCGACGTTGCCGTCGACGTCGAGACGCAGAAGCCCATCGTTAGCTCGAGGTGCACCGCGGCGAGGTCCAGTTGCGTTGGAGTAGTCCGGATACGTGCCGTCGGCCATCATGTCGAGCAGGTAGTTGCCACAACTTAGGTAGTTCAGCTGAAGTTTGTTAGGCGCCTTGGCGTCGGCCAAGTTCGTGTGTCGGGTGACCACGGCAATCGGAGTTTCAAAAATCTCATCAGATTTGCTGGAGACGCGACGGCGAATAGGGATAGCACTAAAGCGAGTCAGCAAACCGTCGTAAGTATCTGGTGCACCAAGGTGCTGCGAGAGCCCCGAGGCGAATGCCTTGCCGATTGCGCCTACCCACTCCTTGCGCACCGGTTCACCAGAGATGTCGCGATAGAAGATGGTTGCGGCACTCGAAGGGCGCGCGTGTCCGGCGGCGATGAATGATCCGTCGTTGGTGGGAATCCAGAGCACAAGGTCTGCGAAGGCTAGGTCGGCAACCAACTGCCAGTCTGAAAGCAACAGGTGCAACCAGTCGATATCGGCGCTACTCGCCTTACCGTGCTTCTTGAACAGATCACTAAGTGTTGACAC
>JBEGKW010000092.1:0-2723 GCA_041183865.1 Actinomycetota bacterium
TCGGCCCGCAAGCTGGTTCCGCTGTCACAGGCCCAGGTTGGCGACCTCATGTGGTACTCGCAAGAGTCGGCGTTCAATGGTGACAAGTACCACGTAGTGATCTACCTCGGTGGCGATATGATGCTTGAGGCTCCGAACCCGGCTCGCACCGTCCGCATCGTGCCACTTCGCTACGGTGAATTGTTCCCGTACGCTGGTCGACCTTCGGCCTAATCTACGACCCAGCCAGCGGCTGACTTAGCCAATGAAAAAGGACCCCACCAATCGGTGAGGTCCTTTTTCAATTCGAGTTACTTGCAGTTGCAGTTTCCGCCACAGTTGCAGCCGCCGTGTGACTTTGAACCGTCACCCTCGGTGTTGTAGCGCACGATTGCTTCCTGGATGAGGCGCTCGGCCACATCCTTGCCCTGCCACTCGCCAACCTTTACCCACTTGCCAGGCTCTAGGTCTTTGTAGTGAGAGAAGAAGTGCAGCAGCTCGTTCTTGGTCTGCTCAGGAACATCGTTGATGTCCTGGATGTGTGCCCAACGAGGGTCCTTGGTCTGCACGCAGATGACCTTCTCGTCGATGCCGAAACTGGGAACTCAAGAAGCACTAGTGCGTCTAGTGGGTCGCCGTCGCCACCGAGGGTCTTGTCGAAGAAACCGTAGTCAACCGGGTAGGCAAACGGGGTGAATAGAACGCGGTCTAGGTGCACACGACCGGTGATGTGGTCTACTTCATACTTGTTGCGACTTCCGCGAGGAATCTCGATTACTGCTTCGTAACCCATGGTTCTCCTAAATAGGCTTGAGGGAGAGGAAAATCTCTACCTAAAGATTACCGAATAGCTTGCCGAAAGGAGCACCAGTTGACCGACCGCCCGCGTCTGACTCCGGCAATAGCCGATGTTCGTCGTGCGGTTCGCGAGAGCTGGGATGCCTCCGGCGTGACTGCCGGCGATCTGGTGCTGGTCGCTTGTTCGGGTGGGCCCGACAGTTTGGCGCTCGCCGCGGCAGTAGCCTTCGAAGCGCCACGGGCCGGCATTTCGGCCGGTGCGGTGATCGTTGAGCACGGCATCCAAGCAATCACCAAGGATGTTGCAGCACGCACGGCAGAGGTTTTGCGAACCCTCGGGCTAGACCCGGTTCAGGTGGCGCACGTTTCGGTCGGGGAGGCCGGTGGCCCAGAGGCGGCCGCACGCGCGGCGCGTTACGAGGCGCTCGACGAGGCAGCCGCTGCGCTCGACGCCAAGGTAGTCATGCTCGGCCACACCCTTGACGATCAAGCCGAGACCGTGATGCTCGGGCTGGCCCGTGGCTCTGGACCGCGCGCCGTCAACGGAATGGCCGTGCACTCAGGGCGCTACCTGCGACCACTGCTCGGAATCAAGCGTGAAACCACCCACGCTTTTTGCGAAGACTCTGGACTAGACCCGTGGATCGATCCGCAAAACTCAGAAGACCGATTCACCCGAGTGCGCGTGCGTCAGGCGGTGCTGCCGATGCTCGAAATCGAACTCGGCCCCGCCATCGCCGAATCGCTTGCCCGCACCGCCGAGCTGGTTCGCGAAGACAGCGAATACCTGGATGAATTGGCGCTCGCCGCCTACGACGGTTGTGTCAGCGCTGGCCCGACATCCTTGGAGTTGTCGGTAGAGGCGCTCGAGGCACTGGCCGCACCAATTCGCAACCGAGTAATTTTGCGCGCACTCGAGGTTTTCGGGCCGACTTTTTCGCGAGTTCACGTGCTTGCGGTGGCCGATTTGGTGACGAACTGGCACGGGCAGAAAGAACTCACCCTGCCAGGGGTTAGAGTTGTACGCACGGGTTTGAAAATAACCCTAAAAACCACCAAAACCCTCAAATCAGGAGCCTGCTAAGTGGATCTGTCAAAGGTAAGCGACAAAATCACCAAGGTGCTAGTCACCGAAGGCTGAGCTGGCCGCTCAGATCGACGTTCAATACGCGGGCAAGGATGTGCTGCTCGTCGGCGTTCTAAAGGGTGCCGTCATGTTTATGGCCGACCTGTCTCGTGCGATTCAGATTCCGGTGCAGATGGATTGGATGGCCGTTTCGTCTTACGGTTCTGGAACCGTTTCTTCTGGTGTGGTTCGGATCTTGAAAGACTTGGATGCCGACGTTCTCGGCCGCCACGTAATCATTGTCGAAGACATCATCGACTCAGGTCTAACCCTTTCGTGGTTGGCAGCAAACCTTGAAGCCCGCGGCGCTGCCTCGGTTGAAATCGTTGCCTTCTTGCGCAAGCCAGACGCAGCCAAGGTTGACGTCAAGGTGGCCATGGTCGGCTTCGACATCCCTAACGAGTTCGTCGTTGGCTACGGTCTCGACTTCGCCGAGGACTACCGCACTCTCAAGGGTGTCGCCATCCTTGACCCTTCGGTTTATAACTAATCGCCTACAGAGAACACCAGTACTAGTTGTCGCTGGCATTCGATAGCCTTAAGCGGTGAACTTGAAAAAAATTCTTAGTGGTCCATTCGTCTGGATTTTCGTTGCCGTTGCCGTAATGATCATCGGTTCGTCGCTAGTTAGCGGCACCGGTTTCAAGCAGGTAGACACCCAGGTCGGTCTTTCGATGATCGCCGAGGGCAAGGCCGACACCGTCAAGGTGCTCGATGGCGACCAACGCGTTGATGTCGTACTGACCAACGAAGACGCCAAATATGGCAAGAAGGTTCAGTTCTATTACGTTGCGGCCCGTGGCCAACAGGTGGTTGACAC
>JBEGKW010000093.1:0-2610 GCA_041183865.1 Actinomycetota bacterium
GCCAATCTTCGACCGCATGAAGGCCCTTGGCGTTCGTGTTGCTCTAGACACCTCAGGCGAGCCACTTCAGTACTGGGCACGCCGCGGCGATGCAACCGTGATGAAGCCAAACGCCGAAGAACTAGCATCAGCCGTTGGTCGCACCCTGCACACCCTCGGTGACGTAATCGACGCAGCTCGCGAACTTTGCGCACATGGTGTTAAGTGTGTTCTTGCCAGCCTTGGAGCTGACGGCATGGTTGCCGTTACCGCAGATGGCGCTTGGCACGCACGCACGCCTCCTGTGCACGTAATCAACACCGTTGGTGCCGGCGATGCAACTCTTGCAGGCTTCCTTTCAGCTGCAGTTACCAACCCGGTTTCTGAAGACGCTTACGGAGTCGGCTTCGATGTTCCTCACGGCGTTGGCACCGCGGTTCAGTGGGGTGCAGTTGCTGTTACCCAGCCAACCTCAGGCCTAACCAACGTTGACCACCTTCCAGAGTCGATCATCACTGACACTCCAAACCGTGACGCTCTTCTCGAAGAGCCAGCGAAGGCTTAAGTCTTAAACGTCAAAACCCCGTTGGTGGCGTATCAGACTATGTGCTCAATAAGCACCGGGCCATCCAGCGAACTATCCAAAACAAAGGTTTGCAGCTCAAGCGCAGAACCAATCTGTCGAACTCCGCGGGCCAAGACTCCATCCGTGATACCGGTGAGCACGAAGACAAAGCGTTCACCAGACACCAAGTGATCGAGCTCGAACTTAGCTTCGAGGTCGTAGCCGGCGGCGAGCGCCCTGGCAATCTGATCGGCATTTGCCGGAGCAAAACGCGTTTGCATGAATCCGCCGAGTATCTGAACCGCGACAGCCGCAACCACGCCTTCTGGAGAACCTCCGAGACCGAGCATCATGTCGACTCCGCTGCCCGGGGTTGCCGCGGCAACCGCCATGGCAATGTCTCCCTCATCGAAGCGCACCCATTCGGCGCCAGCCTCTTGAACTTGGGCAATCAATTCAAAGTTTCGAGCCTTGTTGATTACCGCTACTCGCATCTGATCGACCGGCTTACGCAAGGCTTCGGCGAGCGCAACGATGTTTTCGGCAGGAGATGCGTCAATGTCTAGCACTCCCCTGCCAGCCGGCCCACTGACGATCTTCTTCATCATGTAGACCTCACTGGATTGGATTCGAGCATCGAACCGCGTTCTGCTGCAGCCATAACGGCAACGGCGCCATCGACACCCTCGGCAGCTAGCCTCGTGCCGTCTACCGGATCTACTGCGATATCCCAATCGACTGAGCGGGCAACCACATCCGGGTGGCCTACGATTTCGCCGTTAAAGAGCATCGGGGCCTCGTCTTTTTCACCCTCGCCGATCACGACGATTCCGGCGAAACCCGCGCCATTCAAGGATGCGCGCATCGCATCAACAGCGGCACCGTCGACGGCGATCTTGTCGCCAGCGCCTACATGAGGCCAAGCAGCTGCCGCCGCAGCAACGGTCGCCGCCAGAATATCGGCGGTTGGTTGGTTGGCATTTGTTAGCGGCATAGCTTCTTTCCTGAGGCAGTCGAACCTGCATCCTTGCTAACATCTTATTAAGCCGCCGAAGACGTCGTTCATCCCATCTAGAACTTAGGAGTTCAGCTATGCCTGTAGCATCACCAGACCAATACCTAGAAATGCTTGACCGCGCCAAGAAGGGTGGCTTTGCTTACCCAGCTATCAACGTTTCTAGCTCACAGACCCTAAACGCAGCACTTGCTGGTTTGGCAGAAGCTGGCTCAGACGGCATCATCCAGGTAACCACCGGTGGCGGCGACTACTGGTCAGGCCCAACCATCAAGAAGATGGCTTCAGGCGCAGCAGCAATGGCAGCATTCGCACGCGAGGCAGCAAAGAACTACGGCATCACCGTTGCTCTTCACACCGACCACTGTGCAAAGCACCAGCTAGACGACTTCGTTCGCCCGCTAATCGCAATCTCACAGGAGCGCGTAAAGGCTGGTCAGGACCCACTATTCAACTCACACATGTGGGACGGCTCAGCTGTTCCTATGGCAGAGAACCTAACCATCGCCAAGGAAATGCTTGCACTGACCAAGAACATCGGTGCAGTTCTTGAGATCGAAGTTGGCGTTGTCGGTGGAGAAGAAGACGGCGTTGAGGGCGGTATGGGTGAGCACCTTTACACCACCCCAGAAGACGGTCTACTAACCGCTGAGGCACTTGGTCTAGGCGAGAACGGCCGCTACATGGTTGCTCTAACCTTCGGTAACGTTCACGGTGTCTACAAGCCAGGAAACGTAAAGCTTCGTCCAGAGCTTCTAGGCGACATCCAGGCTGCAGTTGGCGCTAAGTATGGCAAGGACAAGCCGTTCGACCTAGTCTTCCACGGTGGCTCAGGCTCAACCCCTGAAGAAATCGCACTTGCTGTTTCACACGGTGTTATCAAGATGAACATCGACACCGACCTTCAGTATGCATTCACCCGCCCAATCGCAGGCCACATGTTGGCTAACTACGATGGCGTGCTAAAGGTCGACGGCGAAGTCGGCAACAAGAAGCACTACGACCCACGCGCATGGGGCAAGCTAGGCGAGGCCGGCATGGCCGCTCGCGT